>NZ_DATCWX010000330.1:0-6029 GCF_036566125.1 Intrasporangium sp. | reverse complement strand
CGGGTCGACGAGCCGCAACCGGGACGCCCGAGCCAGCAACGCGCTTCAGTGGCAGGCGATCCAGGACGCGATCGACGCGGGCTGCACGGCCTATGACCTGCGTGGCTTCAACACGTCGCTGGGCGCCACCTCGCCGCTCATCGGCCTGCTCCTGTTCAAGCTCGGCGCCGGCGCCGATGTCATCGAGCTCGTCGGTGAGCGCGAGCTGGTGCTGAACCGTTTCTGGCACACGGCGTTCGAGAAGGCGATGGCACTGCGGGTCGCGATCAACAACCGCCGCGCCGGTGCCAACGCCACCCCCGATGCCGACGTGTAGGGCGGCGTCACGGCTGGTGGAGCACGCACTCGGCCGTGCCCTGACCCGTTTGGATGGCGACGAGCTCGTCGTCGGCATAGAGCCGGCACTGGACCGTGCCTTGGCCATCCGAACCGGCGACGCCAACCATGAGCATCTCGGGTGGCACGTCGAAGGTGACCAAGCCTGAGTACGGAAGAGTGACGTCTCGTGGGTGCAGGCCTGCACCGTGTCCCGGACCTTGACCGTCCACCGTGATCGTCGCGCGCGGGTCGCCGCCGACGACCTCGAGCCGGAACTGTGTCGTGCCCGGCGGCACCGCGTGCGTAGGAAGGTCCGTTGGCGACACATCGGCGACCTGCGTGCCATGAAGTTCGGTCAGGTCGATGGACCCGCCGCCCTGGACCTGCTCCATGCCCATCCCCCCGAACCCGTGACTCGTCATGCCATTGCTGTGCATGGCGCTCCCGAGCATCGGCAGGGCGAAGAACGCGGCGAGCACCCACCACCCCCCGTTTCTCCGGCGCTGGCGCGGTCCGGACAGGCGGGTCCGGGGATCCGGGGCCCACGCAGTGGACGGCAGGCCTCGTGCCGGCGCGTCACCCGGGAAGGCGACGTGGCGGTCCTGCTGCGGGTCGGGAGCCGCCGGCCTCGTGGTCATCCGTGCCCCTCTCAGGTGCTGAGCTTCACCCACTCCGACCCTACGCCGATGCGCTGGGTTCCGTCGGAAACCGGTTCGGACCGCACCCGGTCCCCGCATATCCTGTCGCCCATGCCCGAGGACCGTCCCACCGTGCCGCCGCGCGGACAGGTCAGGGGGCAAGTCGCGGGGCAGGTCGATGGGCACCCTCGGGGCGGGGGAGCGCGACGCCGCTCGCCGGGTGCAGGGGGACCACGAGGCCGTATGCCGCTGAGCCCGGAACAGCGCGAAGCCCGCCGCGCCGCTCGGGCTGGGTTGGTCCCCCCGATCAGCTACCCGGAGCACCTCCCGGTCGTCGACCGGCGGGACGACATCGCCGCAGCGATCCGGGACCACCAGGTCGTCGTCATCGCAGGCGAGACCGGCTCGGGCAAGACCACCCAGCTGCCGAAGATCTGCCTCGACCTCGGTCGCGGGCTCGACGGTGTCATCGGCCACACCCAGCCGCGCCGGATCGCGGCCAGGGCCGTCGCCGAGCGGCTCTCGGATGAGCTCGGAGTGGAGCTCGGCACGACCGTGGGCTACCAGGTTCGCTTCACCGACCAGTCGAGCCGGGAGACGCTCGTCAAGGTGATGACCGACGGGATCCTCCTCGCGGAGCTCCAGCGGGACCGCGAGCTGCGCCGCTACGACACGATCATCATCGACGAGGCACACGAGCGCAGCCTCAACATCGACTTCATCCTCGGCTACCTCAAGCAGCTGCTGCCACGTCGCCCTGACCTCAAGGTCGTCATCACGTCGGCGACCATCGACCCGGAGAAGTTCGCCCGGCACTTTGCCGACCCGGCGACGGGGGAGCCGGCCCCGATCATCGAGGTGTCCGGCCGCACCTTCCCGGTCGAGATCCGCTATCGCCCCCTCGTCGACCCCGATCGGCCGAGCACCAAGGACGGTGACGACGAGAAGGACCTGATCACCGGCATCTGCGAGGCGGTCGAGGAGCTCTGGACCGAGCGCCACTCCGGGCCGAGCAGTGACATTCTCGTCTTCCTGTCCGGTGAGCGAGAGATCCGCGACGCGGCCGACGCGCTGAACGGGATGAAGCTGCCCGTCACGGAGGTCGTGCCGCTCTACGCGCGACTGTCGGCGGCGGAGCAGCACCGGGTCTTCCGGCCCCACACCGGGCGCCGGATCATCCTCGCCACCAACGTCGCCGAGACGTCGCTCACGGTGCCAGGCATCCGCTACGTCATCGACACCGGTACGGCGCGCATCTCCCGCTACAGCCAGCGCACCAAGGTCCAGCGGCTGCCCATCGAACCGGTCAGCCAGGCTTCCGCCAACCAGCGGTCCGGCCGCTGCGGTCGCGTCTCCGAGGGGATCGCCATCCGCCTCTACTCGGAGGCCGACTACGAGAGCCGGCCCGAGTTCACCGACCCGGAGATCCTGCGGACCAACCTGGCCTCCGTCATCCTCCAGATGACCTCGCTCGGGCTGGGTGACATCGCCCGGTTCCCCTTCCTCGACCCGCCGGACAGCCGACAGGTCACCGACGGCATCCGGCTCCTCGAGGAGCTCCAGGCGTTCGCGCCCGAGGACGACACCCAGCCCGCCGGGAAGGGACGGCGACGTCCGGGACACAGACTCACGACCTACGGCCGGACGATCGCGGCCCTCCCGATCGACCCGCGACACGCCCGCATGGTCATCGAGGCGGACCGCCGCGGGGTGCTCCGCGAAGTGCTCGTCATCGTGGCCGCCCTCTCGATCCAGGACCCGCGCGAACGGCCCCAGGACAAGCAGGAGCTCGCCAACGCGGCCCACAAGCGGTTCGCCGACGAGACGAGCGACTTCCTGTCCTGGCTCAAGCTGTGGACTCACCTCAAGGAGCAGCAGCGCGCTCTCAGCTCGAGCGCCTTCCGGCGGATGTGCAAGGCGGAGTTCCTCCACTACCTCCGGGTGCGCGAGTGGCAGGACTTGCACGCCCAGCTGAAGCAGACGGCCAAGCAGGCCGGGCTCGACGTGTCGCGGGGAAGCATCCGCACCGGTGAGGGGGAGGTCGACACCGACGCCATCCACCAGGCCCTGCTTGCCGGCCTCCTCTCGCACGTCGGGGTCCGCGATGAGCAGCGCCGGGAGTACCTCGGTGCCCGGGGGGCGCGCTTCGGCATCAGCCCCGGCTCCGCGCTCTTCCGCAAACAGCCGCAGTTCGTCATGGCGGAGGAGCTCGTGGAGACGACGCGGCTCTGGGCCCGGATCACCGCGCGCATCGACCCGGCCTGGGCGGAGGAGCTCGGCGCCCACCTCGTCAAACGGCAGTACTCGGAGCCACGCTGGTCCGGCCGCCGCGGCTCCGCCATCGCCACCGAGCGGGTGACGCTCTACGGCGTGCCGCTCGTCGTGGGCCGCACCGTCGGTCTCGGGAAGATCGATCCCGAGCTGGCCCGGGACCTGTTCATCCGCCACGCGCTCGTCGAGGGCGACTGGCCCACCGAGCACGCCTTCCTCCGCGACAACGCCGCCCTCCTCGAGCGCCTCAGCGACCTCGAGGCGAGGACGCGGCGGCGGGACCTCGTGGTCGACGACAGCGTGCTGATCGCCTTCTACGACAGGCGGATTCCCGCAGACGTGGTGTCCGGCCGGCACTTCGACACGTGGTGGAAGAAGGCCCGGCGCCAGACCCCGGACCTCCTCACCTTCACCGAGGACCTCCTGCTCCGGGACAGCGCAGGCGCCCTCGGGGTGGAGGATTACCCGACGAGGTGGCGCCAGGGCGACCTCGAGCTCGACGTCACCTACCAGTTCGACCCGGGCTCCGAGTTCGACGGCGCCACCATCCACATACCCGTAGACCGGCTCAACCAGGTGACCGCAGACGGGTTCGACTGGCAGGTCCCGGGCTTCCGGGAGGAACTCGTCACGGCGCTCATCCGCTCGTTGCCCAAAGCGATCCGCCGCCACCTCGTGCCTGCGCCCGATCACGCTCGGGCCGTGCTGCCCGAGCTCGACCCGGCGGAGGGGCACCTCACACGTGCCCTGGCGACGACGCTGCGTCGCCGGGCCGGTGCCCCTGTCCAGCCCGACGACTTCGACTGGGCTCGGGTCCCCGACCACCTGCGGGTGACGTTCAGCGTCGACTCGCCCGCGGGCGAGCCTGTTGCGAGGGGCAAGGACCTCGAGTCCGTCCGCGAATCCGCCACCCCCCAGCTGCGCCGGCAGGTCCGGGCCGCGAGCACCGGCGTGGAACGCACCGGTCTGAGGAGCTGGGACGTCGATCGGGTGCCGGAGACCTTCGAGAGCGGCTCCGGCGTCCAGGGCTACCCGGCCCTCGTGGACACGGGTGCCGCGGTCGACCTGCGGGTCCTGCCGACCCGGGCGGAGGCAGAGGCCGAGCACCGGCTCGGTGTCCGGCGGCTCCTGCTCCTCGGCATCAACCCGCCGTGGAAGCAGATCCTCGCGCGCCTGACCAATGCGCAGAAGCTGGCCCTCGGCAACAACCCGCACGGCAGCGTCCCGGCCCTGCTCGACGACTGCCTGGCGGCTGCCGTCGACTCGATCAGCGAGGAGGTCGTGCATCCGCCCGCGGCACGTGGAGGGTCCACGACGGGAGGGGGCGACGCGCGCCGGAGCGAGCCCAGCGGCATACGGACCCGTGAGGACTTCGAGTGGGCCCTCTCGGCTGTGCGCACGCACACGACCGCCCGCGTGGTCGAGGTCGTCGGCCTCGTCGAGCCGATCCTCGCTCGCCACCTCGCCCTGACGAACCGGCTCGCCGAGCTCGACCGCTCGACGAACCCGGCGATCCGGCCACTGGTCGCCGACGTCCGGGCCCAGCTGCGCGAGCTCATCCGTCCGGGCTTCGTCGCCGAGGCGGGCATCAGGCGGCTGCCCGACCTGGACCGGTATCTCCGCGCGGCCGCGCACCGACTCGACAAGGCTCCTGCCAACCTCGCCCGAGACGCCCAAGCCCTCGACCAGGTCGACCTCGTGGAAGGGCGCTACGCGGACCTGCTGCAGGCCTTGCGCCCGAGCCAGCGCGGCGCGGCCGAGGTCGTCCAGATCGGCTGGATGATCGAGGAGCTGCGGGTGTCGCTCTTCGCCCAGTCCATCGGGACCGCCCACAGCGTGTCGCCGCAGCGGATCCTCAAGGCAATCGCCAAGGTCATGCCCTGACCCGCGCGGCTGGTTGGCCGCGACACAGGGAATCATGGTGCAGCGCACCGCGTTGGACCGCATGAACGCCCTCACGAAAGGCCTCTCCGTGCAAGACCCCACCGAGCTCTTCCAGTTTGAGACCGATGCCTCGCTGTCCGCCGAGGACATGAACGCATCGGTGCTCGTGCTTGCTCTGGGCGGGTTCGTCGACGCCGGCCACACGCAGCGCCTGCTCACCGAGCACCTCCTGGAGGAGCACGAGTCCCGCGTCATCGCATCGTTCGATGTCGACCAGCTGCTCGACTACCGCGGGCGCCGGCCGCCCATGGTCTTCGACCGTGACCACTGGGAAAGTTACGCGGACCCCAGCCTCCTGTTGTACCGGGTCGTCGACCGCGAGGGAGTGCCCTTCCTGCTCCTCGCGGGACCGGAGCCCGACTACCAGTGGGCCCGGATGGCCGAGGCCGTCATGATCCTGATCCGTGCTCTCGAGGTGGAGCTCACCGTGAGCGTCCACGGGATCCCCATGGCCGTGCCGCACACGCGCCCCCTCGGCTTCACCACGCACGGCACGAACCCGCGACTGCTGTCCGGCAACGAGACGCCCTTCGGCACCGTGCAGGTCCCGGCCAGCTTCTCCGCCATGCTCGAGCTCCGCCTCGGTGAGGCCGGACGCGACGCACTCGGCTTCGCCGTGCACGTGCCGCACTACCTCGGCCAGAGCGAGTTCGCCGATGCCGGCCTCCTCGGATTGCAGCGCATCATCGCGGCCACCGGTCTCGACCTGGACACGACGGCGCTGGCTGCCGCCGCAGGCCGCGACCGTGCCGAGATCGCCCGCCAGATGGAACAGTCCGACGAGATCTCTGCGGTCGTGCGAGCGCTCGAGCAGCAGTACGACACGTTCCTCGAGGGCCGTCGTCACCGGAGCCTGCT
>NZ_DATCWX010000310.1:0-11193 GCF_036566125.1 Intrasporangium sp. | reverse complement strand
TTTCACGTGAAACGGTTGAGGAGGATGGCTCGGAGGTTGCTGAGGGGCAAGCGCCAGGGGCCCACGAATCCGACTCCATCGCGGAGCCAGTGCTCACCGAGTCACGACCAGCCGGGCTGGAGGCCCATCAGTCGACGTCGCTGGAACCTGGGCCCGAGGCGTCCGAGAGCGCTGACTCCGCAACGGCCGGCGACCCTCCGCACGGTCCAGAAGGGGATCCGTTCAGTGGGGGCGGGGGTGCGGTCAGTTCAGAAGGGTCCGCCTCGACGGGACCCTGGAGGTCGGCAGGATTCGGCGCCGCCCTTCGGAGCGGAGCTCATTCAGAGGCACGATCCGCGGACGGTCGCGCGATCGGGGCGAACATCTACTTCGCGTCGTCGGCCGCTGAGCAGCAGATCGTCGAGCCGGCTGCGTCCGTTCCGTCGCCCGTGACGGGCGGTGCCGTTGCCGACGCCGACGGCAGCGTGAACGTTGCTGGCGATGGCCTCGGGGCAGTTGACTCGGCTCCTGCCCCCCTGCCGAGTGTGACGTTCCACGTCGGTGTTTCGTCGCAGATCCAGGATCGCGACCTGCCCGCGGGGTCAGGGCCGGTGCTCCAAAGCGGCGTGGTTAGCCCTGTGGACAATGATGTGGACATCGTCATCGAGAGCGGCCCGATCACGCACGAAGAGGCGGTCCAGGGCGCTGGGGAAAACCATGTGGAAGACCCAACCCTGAGCGCGACGGGAACCGTCGTTTCACGTGAAACGGACCGGGCTGACCAGGGCGATGGAATGGGATCTCTCGAGGATGAACATGCCGTCGCCGAGAACGTCCGGCGACGGATCCAGTTGACGGGCCGACCGTTCCCCAAGCCGGTGCAGCCGCGGGTGATGACGGTCGCGAACCAGAAGGGTGGAGTGGGCAAGACGACGACGACGGTGAACGTCGCGGCAGCGATGGCACAGTCCGGCCTCAAGATCCTCGTCATCGATCTGGATCCGCAGGGGAATGCCAGCACCGCGCTCGGCATCGACCACCATGCCGAAGTGCCCTCCATCTATGACGTCCTGGTGGATGGCGCGCCGCTGCTCGAAGTGGTTCAGCCCTGCACGACCGTCGAGGGTCTCTTCTGCGCGCCCGCAACGATCGACCTCGCCGGTGCAGAGATCGAGCTCGTGTCGCTCGTGGCTCGCGAGACTCGGCTGCAGAAGGCGATCCGAGCCGCAGCTGAGCTGGGGCACGACTACGACTATGTCCTCATCGACTGCCCGCCCAGCCTCGGGCTGCTCACCGTCAATGCGATGGTGGCCGCGTCGGAGGTCTTCATCCCCATCCAGTGCGAGTACTACGCGCTCGAGGGCCTCTCCCAGCTCCTCAAGAACATCGAGCTGGTCAAGGCGCACCTCAATCCGCAGTTGCACGTCTCGACCATCCTCCTGACGATGTACGACGGCCGGACCCGCCTCTCGGCCCAAGTCGCCGACGAGGTCCGGGAGCACTTCCCCGCGGAAGTGCTCCGGACAACAGTGCCGCGGTCGGTCCGTGTGTCCGAGGCGCCGAGCTTCGGCGAGACGGTCATGACCTATGACCCGACGAGCAGTGGCGCCCTGGCGTATCTCGAGGCCGCTGGCGAGATCGCCGACCGCGGAGCAGCGGGCAACATCTGACCGAGCGCGCGACAATCGGCAGAGTTGGGGGAAGGCCGGTGGCTCTCGTTGTTTCACGTGAAACAGCGGGCATGACACCGGCGCCGGCCGCGTGAAGCCTCACCGGAACCGGTCGGGCCCTCACCTAGACTTGGGCCGCGCGAGAGTCGCGACGACGACGTTGAGGGGACGGACATGGCGGAGAAGCGGCGGGCACTGGGTCGGGGACTGGGGGCGCTCATCCCGAGTGCCCCAACAAGCGGATCCGGCCGCCCGGTCGATGTGTTCTTCCCGGAGCAGAAGTCCGGGAGCCAGGTGGTGCCCCCGGCCGGGGCGACGCCACGTGACATCGAGGCCGGCGCCGCGGGATCAGGATCGGGCAACGGCCAGTCATCGGCGCTCGGGGCTCTCCCAGGCCACCAGGACTTCCCAACAGAGAGCGGGCTGACGCCGGTCCCCGGCGCGCAGTTCGCCGAGATCGATCTCGAGCTGATCCGTCCGAATCCGAAGCAGCCTCGGTCCGTCTTCGACGAGGACGACATGGCTGAGCTCGTCCACTCGATCCGCGAGATCGGAGTGCTCCAGCCGATCGTGGTCCGTCGGATCCCCGCGGACCAGGTCGCCGATGCCGACGGCAGGCAGTACGAGCTCATCATGGGAGAGCGGCGTTGGCGGGCGACCCAGGAGGCCGACCTCGCAACGATTCCCGCCATCATCAAGGACACCAACGACGACGCGCTCCTGCGTGACGCGCTCCTCGAGAACCTTCATCGCAGCCAGCTCAATCCGCTCGAGGAAGCGGCCGCCTACCAGCAGCTCCTCGACGACTTCGGCTGTTCGCACGAAGAGCTCGCCCAGCGCATCGGTCGCTCACGCCCGCAGATCTCCAACACGCTCCGTCTGCTGAAGCTGCCTCCCCTCGTGCAGCGACGCCTCGCCGCGGGGGTGCTCAGCGCGGGGCACGCGCGAGCCCTGCTCGGATTGCCGGACGGCGCTGCCATGGAGCGCATGGCGCAGCGCATCGTCGCCGAAGGGCTCTCGGTGCGGAACGTCGAGGAGCTGGTCGCCATCGGTGACGGTGACGCCGCTCCCAAGCCGCGGCGACCCCGAGCTGGTAGCCGCCACCCACAGCTGGATCAGTTCACCGCAGGTCTGTCCGACCATCTCGAGACACGCGTCAACATCGCGCTGGGACAGCGCAAGGGCAAGATCACCGTGGAGTTCGCCTCGATGGAGGACCTCAGACGGATCCTTGACCTCATGGGCTTCGAGCCGACCACCTGACGTGCCGGAGGGCCATACGATCCACGCCCTCGCCGCTCGGCTCAACCGGACGCTGGGCGGTGAGCAGGTCGATGTCAGCAGTCCGCAGGGCCGGTTCGCCGCCGACGCCACCCTGATCGACGGCCGCACTCTTGATCACGCCTCGGCCCGGGGCAAGCATCTCTTCATTCACTTCGACGACCTCGCGGACCTGACCCTCCACGTCCACCTCGGACTCATCGGCTCGTTTCACGTGAAACAACGATCGGAGGAGGGCACGGCCGCATCACCGCCACGGCTGCGGCTGGAGGGCCGCAGTCATATCGCAGAGCTTCGCGGGCCGATGATCTGTGCCCTCATCGACGAGCCGTCGCGCCAGACAATCCTCGACAAGCTCGGCCCGGACCCGCTCCACGCACCAGACGTGCTCGCGGACGGCGCCGGTCGAGCCTGGGCGCGAATCAGCCGGAGCCGCAAAGTCATTGCCGAGCTCCTTCTCGACCAGTCCGTTCTCGCCGGCGTGGGGAACGTGTACCGGTGCGAGGTGCTGTTCCGGCACCGCATCGATCCCTTCACCCCCGGACGCGAGCTCGGACGCCGCCTCTGGGACTCGCTCTGGGATGACCTCGTCGCACTGCTCCCGCTTGGAGCGGCCTTCTCGCAGATCCTCACCATGCAGGATCAGGTGGACGCCGCTGCCGAGCTGGTCGGGGATGGGTCAGCCCTCGCGATCACCGAGGGACTCACTGGGGAGCGGCTCGGGGACCACTTCGAGCGGCGCTTTCACACCTACCAGCGCACAGGGGAGAGGTGCGACCGGTGTGGCCGCCGGATCCGGGAGCAGGTCCTCGGAGGCCGGACGCTCTACTGGTGTCCCGGCTGCCAGCGTCGCCGCAAACGCTGACAAGCTCTGACCCGCACGAAGGGCCCCACGCATCATCTAGGCCGTCAGCGCCCAGGCCTCAGCCTGGCGGCATACTCTCTCTCCATGGTCCCTGCCGGAAGCCTGCCCGCACCGACCCACGTCATCGCGCACCTCAGCGACATGCACCTCATCGCCGGGGACGCGCTCCTGCATGGCCACATCGACACGGCGTCGCAACTGCACAAGGCGCTCGCCCGCGTTGAACAGTCGGCCCAGCACTTCGACGCACTCGTCCTCTCAGGTGATCTCACCGACCAAGGCCAGCCGGAGGCCTACACGCTCCTCCGCGAGATCGTCGAGCCGGTTGCGGAACGGCTCCGCGCCCCCGTCGTCATGACAGGCGGGAACCACGACGAGCGCCGAGCACTTGCGCTCGGCCTCAACGGCGCCGACACCGACGAACCGCAGGACGCGGTGACGATGGTGCGTGGGCTACGCATCATCAGCTTGGACTCGGCCCTTCCCGGCTTCCATCATGGTGGTTTCTCCGACACCCAATACGACTGGCTGTCAACGCAACTCGCACAACCCGCGGAGCACGGCACCATCCTGGTCATGCACCACCCGCCGATCAGGTACCGCTCACCGATGATGCAGCTGCTCGACTTCGAGGACGCGCCCCGGCTGCGCGCAGCCCTCGAGGGCACCGATGTTCGCGCCATCCTCAGTGGCCACCTCCACGTGACGAGCTTCGGGACGTTGGGCACGATCCCCGTCTTCGTCGCCGGCGGTGTCAGTTATGTCGACGACGCCGGCGCGCCCCGCGAGCTGCTCGTGGGGGTCGACGGCCCCCAGTCCTGGAACCTCATCGAGGTCCACGCAGATGACGTCGTGGGCACGGTTGTCCCGGTCGAACAGCACAAGTCGTGGCCGGCCATCAACGAAGCCGTCATCGCGTACATCGGAACAGTGCCGGAGGAGCAGCGTCGAGCCGTCTTCTCGACCAAGCGCTGAGCAAACGTCGAGATTCGCCGTGTCGAGAACCGGGGTCGCCCGTCGACCTAAGGGTGTCGGGGACCGCACGCCACTCGCGACCAAGGAGCAGACATGACCACCAGCCAGACCACCCACTCGATGGCCCATTCAGCGGATGGGACACCGATCGCCTACGAGAGCTACGGTACGGGCCCCGTCATGGTCGTCGTCGGAGGCGCCTTCAACGACCGCAACGCCGGCCGCGAGCTTGCCCAGGCCGCCGCGACGCACGGACTCAACGGTGTCGCCTACGACCGCCGTGGTCGGGGGGACAGCGGAGACACCAAGCCCTACGCCGTCCAGCGGGAGATCGAGGACCTCACCGCGGTCATCACCGCAACTGCCGGCGCGGACGCGGCGGGCCATCGTGCCCACGCCCACGGCGTCTCCTCAGGGGGAGCGCTCGTCCTGGAGGCAATCGCCGCAGGCGCCCCTGTCGACACCGCCTCGGTCCTCGAGCCGCCCTACAAGGTCGAGGGAGCGCCCCCGTGGCCGGAGCGCTACATCGAGACGCTCGAGGAGCTCGAGGCCAACGGCGATCGTGAAGGAATCCTCCGCTACTTCCACACCCGAGCCGTCGGCCTCCCCGAGGAGATGCTCGACGGGATGCGCGGCACACCCATGTGGGACGCCATGCTCGCGCTGACCTACACGGTCCGCTACGACGGACTGTGCATGGGTCCCAGCCCGGTCATGCCGGACCAGCTGCTCGCCAGAATCGAGGCGCCGGTCCTCGCCGTCAGCAGCACCGGCACGGCGATGCCCTTCCTCCCGGCAGCCGCCCGAGCAGTGGCGGAGGGCTTGCCCAAGGGTGAGTACCAGGAGCTGGAGGGCGGATTCCACGAGATCCCAGCGTCGATCCTCGCACCGGTCATCGCCGACTTCATCCGGCGAGCAGCCAGCTGATCACAGTCGGCGTCGCCAGCGCGAGTCCGCTTGCAGCGCAAGGGAACTCAGCGGCATACGGCACGCATCAAAGGAGCCCCAGGGCGGGGTTGTGCTCGGGCGGGACCACCTCGCGTGGCGGCCCGGGCGGTGTCCCATCACCGAAGGGCGACCCGCCCAAGGCGGCTCGGTCGTGCTCCGACGCCCACACGGACAGATCCGGCCCTCCCGGGACCACCCCGGTCGGGTTGATGTCACGGTGCACGACGTAGTAGTGAGCCTTGATGTGGGTGAAGTCGATCGTGTCGCCGAAGCCCGGCGTCTGGAAGAGGTCGCGCGCATAACCCCACAAGTTCGGCAGCTCGACGAGCTTGACCCGATTGCACTTGAAGTGGCCGTGGTAGACGGGGTCGAAGCGGACCAGCGTGGTGAAAAGGCGCACGTCGGCCTCCGTGATGTGCCCACCGACGAGGTAGCGCTGCGTGGCCAGGTGCTCCTCGAGCCAGTCCAGGCGGCGCCAGAGCCGGTCATAAGCCTCGTCATACGCCTCTTGGGTCCCCGCGAAACCACACCGGTACACCCCGTTGTTGACCTCGGTGTAGTTCACCTCCGCCATGTCGTCGATCTCGTCACGCAGCCGCTCGGGATAGAGGTCGGGCGCTCCGTCGCGGTGGTAGTCGCGCCACTGCGTCGAGAGATCCAGCGTGATCTGGGCGAAGTCGTTGGTGACGACGGCGCCCGAGGGGATGTCGACGATGGCGGGGACAGTGATCCCGCGCGGGTAGTTGGGGTCGCGTTTGAAGTAGGCGTCCTGGATCCGTGGAATGCCGAGAACCGGGTCGATCCCTCCGGGATCAAGGTCGAAGGTCCAGCTTCGCTGGTCATGCACCGGGCCGCAGATCCCCATCGACAGCACGTCCTCGAGGCCGAGCAACCGGCGCACGATGATCGCCCTGTTGGCCCATGGGCATGCGCGCGCCACGACGAGACGGTAACGCCCCGGTTCCACCGGATAGCCCTCACGACCGTCCGCGGTGATCCGGGTGGTGATGTAGCGCGTGTCCCGCTGGTAGCTCGGCTCGACGTAGGTGCCCTGCTCAGTCATGTCCCAACCATAGGTTCCGTATGCTGCTGAGCTCGCTTCCACGCGCCGGTCACCGTGCGCGGTGGTCGCGTCACACACCCGGCCAAGACTGGCCACGCGCGTTCGTCCAGCCCGGGACAGAATGGGGACATGGACCTCGGAGGCCAGGAGCTGGACCGTGCGTGACCTGCGCCCGTTGACCGTCGATCGCGTCGCCGACCTCGCTGGTGACTCGGCGCTGTGCACCTTCTGGCAGACCGTGCCCCGCAACGGTGCCGTTCTCCCGAGTGAGCCGTTCGACCTGCTGTCCGACTGGGTTCGGGAGGTGACCGTCAACTGGGGTGCTCCGGGGCGCATCGCCTACATCGACGACCGACCAGTCGGCCACGTTCTCCTCGCCCCGGCCCGCTACGTGCCGCGCCTCGCCGCCTTCCCGACCACACCGTCCGATCCGGCGACGCTGATGCTCCTCACGATTCGCATCAACGCCGACCAACACGGTCGGGGCCTGCGCAAGGTCCTCGTCCAGACGGCGGTCAAGGAGGCCCTGCGCCACCGGGTTCGGTCCATCGAGGTCATCGCGGCTCGCCCGCAGGCGGTGGGCAAGCACCCCTGTGTTCTCGAGAGCACATTCGTCGAGAACCTCGGCTTCCGGGTGGCGAGGGACCACCCCGTCTACCCGCGCCTGCGCCTCGACCTGCGCACCATCGTGACGGTGCGCGACGGAGCGGCCGCGGCGGTGCGCAAGGCGCTCGCCAAGGTGTCCGGCGTCCAACCCGTCCCGGAGACGCCTCCAGACGGAGCCACTCGAGCGCGGGTCACCCGAGCAGTCGACTGAACGACTGATGTGCCCGAAAGGTGTTCACTCGATGGTGAGGAGGGTCACCGTCCCTGACGCGGCTGACGGGCGTGCCCGGCCTGGCCCATTCCGATCGACTCGAGATGGCGGCGCAGGTCGACAAGCCTGAGCATGCCGGTATGGCCGGTGTCCGCTTCACCGAGGTAGAGACGCTGGAGCGCGACCACGACGCCCTCCGCGATGCGGTCGAGCGTGTGCGAGTTGGACAGCACCGCCACATCGGACGGGTGGCTGAGGTAGCCGATGTCGAGCCGGACCGCCGGCATCCGGGTCCGGCGCAGCAGGGGCCAGCTCCGAGGGTGGGTGCGGCAGTCGGTGAGGCCGCTTCGGGCCACGACCTCGCGCAGGAGCAGGTCCGCGAAACGCTCCCCGATGACCGACCAACCGCGCCCCGGCCCGGCCGTTGCACCAGGTCCCGCGCTGGGCTGGTCGCCAGGCGGTTCGCCGCGTTCCTCGCCCTGTCCGTAGAAGAAGGTCGCCGCGCCGTGGGCCGCGATCCCCGCCGAGCGGTCGGAGTGGTCAGTGTGGTCGGTGTGGATGGAGAGGAGCAGATCGGCATCGATGGAGTTCGCGAGCGTCGCCCGCTCGACCTCCTCGCCGCCCGGCCCGCTCGTCCGGGTGAACACGACGCCCACGCCGTGTGCGGTGAGGCGACCCTCGATGCGCTGCGCCAGGTCGAGCGCGAGGTCTGACTCGATGAGGCCGAAGCCGGTGGTCCCGGGGTCGTCGCCGCCATGCCCGGGGTCGAGGACGATGGTGCGCCCGCTCAGGCTGTAGCCGCCACGCCGGATGTACTCGCGTTCCTGCAGGGCGATGGCCGAGCCGCCCGTCACGGACCTGCGCAGAGCCACGAAGGCGCGCATCGTGTCCGGGCCGAGGGTCCCGTCAGCGTCGAGGCCCACCCCCGCCTGGAAATGGCGAAGGGCGGTATCCGTCGCGCCGGCGTGGATCCCGTCGATCTTGCCGGGGCTGAAACCGAGCTCGGCAAGGCGGGCCTGCAGCTGGGCCACGTCGTCACCCTCAAGAGGGTGCCCGGGCAGGTACCGCAGGACGCGGTCACCGAGCGACCACCGGGCGCCGTCGAGCACGGAGTAGGTGGACCGGCCGACGACACCGTCGACGAGCAGGCCCCGCCGCTGCTGGAAGGACTTGACGGCATGCTCGACCTCTTCGTCGAACTCGACGCTGTCACGAGGCCCGGCGCTGGCGACCCAGTCGGCAGGTAGGTCACCGGTGATGACGAGCCGGTCGCAGACGTCGGCAACGGCGAGTCCGCGGTCTCCGCGACGGAGCACGACAACCTGGTGCCTGGTCACGGGCCTCCTTCGGGGACGGGGACCTGTGCACTGTAGTACGCCGATGGGGCGGCGCCGCGTCGGGCGGACCACCCCATCAGGTCAGCCCACTGCAGGTGAGCCATGGTCAAGAGGGTCAGGCGATGAACTCCTCAAGCTCGCGCAGCAGCTTGGGCTTGGGGTGGGCGCCGACGATCGACTTGACGACCTGACCCTTGACATAGACGTTGAGCGTCGGGATCGAGACGACGCCGTAACGGGCAGCCGTGTCCATGTTGGCGTCGGTGTCGAGCTTGACGATCTCGACCTTGTCGCCGTACTGCTCGTGGATCTCCTCGAGGATGGGGGCGACCTTGCGGCACGGACCGCACCACTCCGCCCAGAAATCGACGAGCACGGGCTTGTCGCTCATCAGGACGTCATCAGCGAACGTGGCGTCGGTCGTTTCCTTCAGTGCCATGCTGGGTCTCTCCCTCGGGTATGCCGCTGGGCTTGCTTGCCGGTCGCGGCGGGGTGGGCGGGTGGTGACAGTTTGTGGCCGTTTGTCGTCGGCTGTGGGGCGCTGTCAGGCTAGGCGTTCGCGCCGACGGCGGACGTCGGGATGGGACTGGAGGCGGTCTCGTCGATGAGCGCCGCCTGATGAGCGGCCTGCTCGTGAGAGGCGGTGTCCTCGAGAGCGGCGAGGTAGTGCTCGGCATCGAGGGCGGCGGAGCAACCGGTGCCAGCCGCCGTGATGGCCTGGCGGTACGTGTGGTCGACCAGGTCGCCGCAGGCGAACACGCCGGCGACGTTGGTGCGCGTGGACGGAGCGTCGACCAGGACGTAGCCGGCGTCGTCGAGGGCGACGTCGCCGCTGCTGTCTGCCGCTCCGTCGGCTCTGAGCAGCTCGTTGCGTGGGTCGTGGCCGATCGCGACGAACATGCCGGTGACGGGCAGCTCACGGAGATCGCCGGTCCGCGTGTCACGGAGGGTGAGCCCGCTCAGCTTGCCGTCGCCGTGGATCTCCGCGACCTCGCTGTTCCAGGCGAAGGTGATCTTGTCGTTGGCGAGCGCTCGGTCCGCCATGATCTTCGAGGCCCGCAGCGCGTCACGGCGGTGCACGATCGTCACGGACCTGGCGAACTTCGTCAGGAAGGTCGCCTCCTCGATGGCCGAGTCGCCGCCGCCGATGACGGCAATGTCCTGGTCACGGAAGAAGAAGCCATCACAGGTGGCGCACCAGGAGACGCCGTGACCGGACAGCTCCTTCTCCTTGGGCAGGCCGAGCTCGCGGTAGGCCGAGCCCATCGCGAGGATGACCGCCCTGGCCCGGTAGGTCTTGCCCGCACCATCAGTGACCGTCTTGAGATCGCCGCTCAGGTCGACGGCGGTGACGTCGTCGGTGACGAGCTCGGCCCCGAAGCGCTCGGCCTGGGCACGCATCTGCTCCATCAGCTCCGGGCCCATGATCCCGTCCCTGAAGCCCGGGAAGTTCTCCACCTCGGTCGTGTTCATCAGGGCACCACCGGCGGTGACGGCGCCTTCGAAGACGAGCGGCTTGAGGTTGGCTCGAGCTGCGTAGACGGCGGCCGTGTACCCAGCTGGTCCCGAACCGATGATGATGACGTTGCGGACGTCTTCCGACATGTCGCGATACTCCTTGGACGGGGTTTGCTGCTCGGCTCAACCGATCCTAGGCGCTCGGCATTCCCGTCGGTGGGGGACGGCACGAAGCCGGGGGCGGCCACGGAGCGAGCCCAGCGGCATACGGCATGGGGTATTGGGTCTCACGGGACGGGTGTGGCGTCCGTCAGGGGCGCGGGGTGGCCCGAAGTACACGTGCGCTCCACGACGCGCACGGTACTGCGACCGCCCTGGGTCACCACGATGACGGCTGCCGGGCGGCCCTCGTAGGTGGCGAGGTCGACGTGCACGGGGACGTCTGTCGGCAGCGAGTGGGCCCTCAGGCAGGAATCGAGACCGACCTCCGTCGCGATGGGTCCGAGCGTGGGCGCCTCCGCGGCGAGCACCTGGATGGGCGCGTCCGGGTTGCTGAGCATTGCCCTGGCCTGCTCGGCGAGGCCGGCCTCGGTGTAGTCCCGCTCCGAGAGCTGGAGGTGGACGTTCGGCCTCGAGGGACCGACGGGTGCGCCGATCGGTCCGGTGGGCCCGGGCGATCCGGTCGGTGCCAGCGACGGTCGCGTCGGGGTGGTCACGGTCGCGCTGGCGTTGCCGACCGATGCCGTGCCGTTGGCGCGCTTGTTGAGGTGGAGCGCGGAACCGCCGACCGCCACCACGGC
>NZ_DATCWX010000307.1:0-63896 GCF_036566125.1 Intrasporangium sp. | reverse complement strand
CTCCCGATCGGTAATCCCAACCCCGATCCGCCTAGACGCCGCGGAAGGCGTTGATCTGGTCGAGGTGCCGGGCGCGGAGCTCCTGGTCACGGACGCCGAGGCCCTCCTCGGGTGCCAGGCAGAGCACGCCGACCTTGCCCTGGTGGGCGTTCAGGTGCACGTCGAGCGTGGCCTGCCCCACCTCGTCGAGGGGGTAGGACTTGGACAGCGTGGGGTGGATCATCCCCTTCGCGATCAGCCGGTTGGCCTCCCACGACTCGCGATAGTTGGCGAAGTGCGAGCTGATGATCCGCTTGAGGTTCATCCACAGGTAGCGGTTGTCGTACTCGTGCATGTAGCCCGAGGTCGAGGCGCACGTGACGATGGTGCCGCCCTTGCGCGCGACATAGACGCTGGCCCCGAACGTCTCGCGCCCCGGATGTTCGAAGACGATGTCGACGTCGTAGCCGCCGGTCAGCTCACGGATCCGCTTGCCCAGGCGCTGCCATTCCTTCGGGTCCTGCTCGGTGCCCTCCTCGTTCCAGAACCGGTAGCCCTCGGCGTTGCGGTCGATGATGAGGTCGGCGCCCATGGCGCGGCAGATCTCGGCCTTCTCGGGGGACGACACGACACAGACCGGGGTCGCACCGCCGGCGAGCGCCATCTGGGTCGCGTAGGAACCGAGGCCACCCGACGCACCCCAGATGAGGACCCGGTCGCCGAGCTTCATCGCGGCGCCGTTCTTCGAGATGAGCTGGCGGTAGGCGGTGGAGTTGACGAGCCCGGGGGAGGCGGCCTCCTCCCAGGTCAGGTGGTCGGGCTTGGGCATCAGCTGGTTGGCCTTGACGATGGCCAGCTCGGCCAGTCCGCCGAAGTTCGTCTCGAAGCCCCAGATCCGCTGCTGCGGGTCGAGCATCGTGTCGTTGTGGCCGTCGGCGTCCTCGAGCTCGACGGAAAGGCAGTGCGCGACGACCTCCTGGCCGGGCTTCCACTTGGACACTCCGGGGCCGGTGCGCAGGATAACGCCGGAGAGGTCGGAGCCGACGACGTGGTAGGGCAGGTCGTGACGCTTCGCGTACACGGAGGTGCGCCCGTACCGCTCGAGGAACCCGAACGTCGGCAGCGGCTCGAAGATCGAGGTCCACACGGTGTTGTAGTTGATGGCGCTCGCCATGACGGCCACGAGGGCCTCGCCCGGCGCGAGCTCAGGCACCGGCACGTCGTCGATGTGGAGCGACTTGCGCGGGTCCTTGTCCCGGGTCGCAAGCCCCTCGAACATGCCCACCTCGTCCTTGTGGACCGTGGCGCCCCGGTACGACTCGGGGATCGCGAGGTTCGAGAAGGTTTCCTGGCTCCGGTCTCCGGAGATGATGGCGTCGCGGATGGCCTGCATCTGAGGTCCTTTGGTCGCTGGCGTCATGGATTGCTACCCGAACGTAGCCATCCGTTCACGCCCGTGCACCCTCCTGAGACTGCCACCACAGGTGACCTGAGTCACGAGTTGGCGGGCTCACACAGGCGCCGCCCCAAAGGTGGTGGCCGGCCCCATGGACACGTTGCCGTATGCCGCTGAGCTCGCTCACGCACGCCCGCTCGCTCCCGGTCCTTCCGTCCTTCTCGACGTTGGGGTCAGGTGAGGCGGCGGGTGACGGTCGGGTGGCGGCGGATCGACACCCCGGCAATGGCCGCCGCGATGAGCGGGACGACGACGACCTGAGCGACGAGCACCATTCCGAGCAGGGCGAAGAGTCCGGCCTGTGCGGCCGCCGCCGGGCGTCGGGTGAGGCGCGTGGCACCGACCTCAGCGAGGGTGCCGGGCATCGCCTGGCCTCTGCCGGCGACAGGGCGGTGGCGATGAGCGTGGCGAGGCGCCCGGATCATCCGTAGTGTCGGGCACGATGCGCCGCCCAGACCGGCGCCCGACGAGGGGGAGCGCGTGCGCAGGCGGCTGGTGCTCGGATCGGTGGCGGCGATCGCGGTGGCGATGGCGGCGCAGCTCGGTGCGGGGCAGGCCGAGCCTCTCCCGACCCTGCGCAATGGGCCCGAGTGGCGCGCGTCGACGGCCGCGATGAGTGCGGCAGACCTGGCCTGGCTGGAGCGCGGCATCGTGCCCGGCGGTCCCGAACACCGTGACCTCGTCGTGCGGGCCCTGATCGACCTGCGTGGTCTCACGCAACCCAATGGGGCGGTCGCCGGTGGCCCGGACGGGCCCTGGGCGTACGCCTGGCCGCGCGACAACTCCTTCGTCGCGGTGGCTTACGCCGTGAGCGGCCACCCGGACGACGCGTGGCGGACCCTGCGGTTCTTCGTCGACGCGCAGCTCGAGGACGGCGGCTTCGAGGCGCGATACCGCCTCGACGGAGCGGGGGCGCCGGATGACCGACAGAGGCAGACGGACGGCGCCGGGTGGCTGCTCTGGGCCATCGACGCGGTGAGCGCGGCCTCCGGCGAGGCAGTGCCGGCCGATCTTCGGCCTCTGCGCGACCGCGCCACGGAGCACCTCCTCCGCCTCACAGCTGGCGGCCGCGAGCTCCCTCCGGCGTCACCCGACTACTGGGAGGTCCCGGAGCGTCGGGTCACCCTCGGAACCGTCGCACCGCTTGCAGCAGGTTTGGAAGCCTCCGCGAGGGGTTATTCCGCAGAAGGAGATTCGGAGCGATCGGTCCGCTTGGCCACTGCGGCCGCCGCGTTGCGGTCCGTCATCGGCGAGCGCTTCGGGCCCGACTACGAACGACACGGCGACCGAGGTGGCCTCGACGCGGCGGCGGCGATGATGCTGCCCCCGTTTGCCGCGGCGGCAGACCCCGATGTGATCGCGGCGGTGGATGGCTATGCCCGGCAGGCAATCCGCCCGGCAGGAGGTCTCGCGCCGGGCGTCGGCTGGAAGACCGACGGGCTGTCCTGGACCCCGGAGACCGCGCTGGTCGCCTACACCGCGGCGGCCGCGGATGACGTGGCTACCGCGACCGGCTGGCGGGACTGGCTGGCGAGACACACGACGGACTGGGGCAGCCTGCCCGAGAAGGTGCTCCCTGATGGCAGCCCGGCCGGGCCGGCGCCGCTCGCCTGGACCGCTGCGCTGTTCATCCTTACTCAGGCCGAGCTCGCCGGCATCTGAAACACACCCGCATATCGACCGCCTACCCCACCTGTAGGCGGCAGGATCGGTCGACAAGCGGGTGTGTTGCGTCAGTGGTGGTGGGTGTCGGCGGCGGGCTCCACGAGCTCGACGAGCACGCCACCTGCATCCTTCGGGTGGATGAAGTTGACCCGGCTGTTGCTCGTGCCGCGCTTCGGGGTGTCGTAGAGCAGCCGCAGCCCACGCTCGCGCAGGGTCCCGCACACCGCGTCGATGTCGGTGACCCGGTAGGCCAGCTGCTGGATACCAGGACCGCTCCGGTCGAGGAACTTCGCGATCGTCGACTCGGGGGAGAGCGGCGCGAGCAGCTGGATGCACGAGCCCGACTCGCCGACGCCCATCATCGCCTCGCGGACGCCCTGCTCCTCGTTCGTCTCCTCGTGCAGGAGCTCCATGCCGTACTTCTCGGTGTAGAAGGCGATCGCCTCGTCGAGGTCGGGCACGGCGATGCCCACGTGGTCGATGTGGGTGAAGAGCGGGCCTGCAGGTGCGGTCATGCGCCCAAGTTAGGCCCGTATGCCGCTGGGTTGCCACCGCGACCGACGTGCCGTTCGCCACGCCGGTTATCACTTAAGGCAACAAGTGATAATCTCAGCCTGCGCCCTTATCGGTTGAGGAGGAGCATGAGCTGGCCGGCGGTGACCTGGGAGGAGCGGGTCTGGGACCCGCCGCTCGACCGTGTCGGGGTGACCAGGGCCGAGCGCTCCGCGGTGGGCCGCACGTACCGAGCCGCGGTCCCAGCGACGATCGCCAGCCGCGATCTCACGGTGAGCTCGCGCGTCGCGGCTCAGGCCGAGGAGGCGGTCGCCGAGATGCGCGCCTTCGACGCGGAGACGACCGGCGAGCTCGCCAGCCTCGACGCGATCCTGCTGCGCAGTGAGTCGGCGTCCTCGTCACAGATCGAGAACCTCACCGCATCGGCCCGGGCCGTCGCCGAGGCCGAGGTCACCCGTGCCGGCCGCGGCAACGCAGCCGTCGTCGTGGCCAACGCCGAAGCCATGGTGGCCGCCATCGAGCTCGCCGACCGGCTCGATGCGGACGCCATCCTGCGCATGCAGGAGGCGCTGCTGCACGAGACGTCGCCGAACCTCGTCGGGTGGCGCACCGAGCCGGTGTGGATCGGGCCGGGCGGCAGTACGCCCCTGACCGCCGACTTCGTCGCCCCACACCACTCCCGCATCCGCCAGGCAGTCGACGACCTCGTCTCCTTCTGCGCGCGGGACGATCTGCCCGTCCTCGCGCAGGCCGCGGTGGCGCATGCCCAGTTCGAGACGATCCACCCGTTCGCCGACGGCAACGGGCGCACCGGCCGCGCCCTCGTACACGCCCTCCTCCGGGCGAAGGGCGTCACCCGGCACGTCACCATCCCCGTCTCCGGAGGGCTGCTCCACGACCGGGACGGCTACGTGGCGGCCCTGGACGCCTATCGCTCGGGTGACCCAGAGCCGATCGTCACAGCCTTCGCGCTCGCGGGGCTCCGGGCGGTCCAGCACGGCCGCGTCATGCGCGAGCGCATCGCCTCGGTCCGGACCGAGTGGCACGAGCGGGTGCGTGCCCGGCGCGACTCGGCAGTGTGGCGGCTCGCGGACCTGCTCATCGCCCACCCCGTCGTCGACGCCGTCGCCGCGGCCCGGGAGCTGGGCATCTCCGAGACCAACGTCCATCGCCACCTCCACGTCCTGACCGAGGCAGGCGTGCTCGTCGCCACGAACCATCACAAGGCACGTCGCACGCTCTGGCGTGCGCCCGACGTGCTCGCGGTGCTCGACGCGTACGCCCGCGACGTGGGACGACGGGGGCGCTGACGCCACGTGCGTACCAGGCGAGCTCAGCGGCATACCACCAATGTCGTATGCCGCTGAGCTGACTCCCGTGTGTGCGCTAGGTCATGCGGGAGTGGGCTTCTGGAGGCTCGCGTCTAGAGTGGAAGCGACACCCCCAAAGACGTTGGAGAGGCATCACCATGACTGACCGTCCCGTGTCCGTGATCGTCGCTGGAGCCCGCACCCCGATGGGCCGGCTGCTGGGATCGCTCAAGGACTTCTCCGGCGCCGACCTCGGTGGCATCGCCATCAAGGGCGCGCTCGAGAAGGCGGGAGTGCAGCCCGAGCAGGTCGACTACGTCATCATGGGCCAGGTGCTGCAGGCCGGCGCCGGCCAGATTCCCGCCCGCCAGGCCGCCGCCAAGGCAGGCATCCCCATGACCGTCCCCGCCATCACCATCAACAAGGTCTGCCTCTCGGGCATCAACGCCATCGCCATGGCCGACCAGCTCATCCGAGCGGGCGAGTTCGAGATCGTCGTCGCGGGCGGTCAGGAGTCGATGACCAACGCGCCGCACCTCATGACGAAGTCGCGCGAGGGCTACAAGTATGGCGACGTCACGATGCGCGACCACATGGCCTACGACGGACTGTGGGACGCCTTCACCGACCAGGCCATGGGGGCCTTGACCGAGCAGGCCAACACTGGCGAGCAGGCCTTCACGCGGGAGGAACAGGACGAGTTCTCGGCCCGGTCGCACCAGCTCGCCGCGAAGGGCTGGAAGGACGGGATCTTCGACGACGAGGTCGTCGCGGTGTCGATTCCGCAGCGGAAGGGCGAGCCGATCGAGTTCAAGTCGGACGAGGGCATCCGGGCCGACACGACGGCCGCCTCACTCGCTGGCCTGCGCCCCGCCTTCAGCAAGGACGGGACCATCACCGCTGGGTCCGCCTCGCAGATCTCCGACGGCGCCGCCGCGGTCGTCGTCATGAGCAAGGCGAAGGCGGAGGAACTGGGCCTGACCTGGGTCGCCGAGATCGGCGCGCACGGCGTCGTCGCCGGCCCGGACTCGACCCTCCAGCAGCAGCCCGCGCGTGCCATCGCCAAGGCGTGCGAGAAGGAGGGCATCGCGCCGACCGACCTCGACCTCGTCGAGATCAACGAGGCGTTCGCTGCCGTCGGCCTGGCCTCGGCCAAGGAGCTCGGCATCGACGTCGAGAAGATCAACGTCAACGGAGGCGCCATCGCGCTCGGCCACCCGATCGGCATGTCCGGAGCCCGGATCGCCCTGCACCTGGCGCTGGAGCTCCAGCGACGTGGCGGCGGCGTCGGCGCGGCGGCGCTCTGTGGCGGTGGCGGCCAGGGCGACGCGCTCATCGTGCGCGTGCCGAAGTCCGCCTGATCGCGGCGCGACGAACCTGCCTGCAGCAGAGGTGACTTCACGCCGAACTGTTGACGTGCCCGCCCTGGTCGACTCGGCCAGGGCGGGCTCGCCGCGCGCCGTCGCGCGCCTCATCTCCCTCGTCGAGGACCGCCATCGCGCCCTGCGCGAGGTCATGGCCGCACTCGCGCCGCACACCGGGGGAGCGTGGGTCATCGGCCTCACCGGCTCACCTGGCGTCGGAAAGTCGACCTCGACGACGATGCTCGTCGGCGCCTTCCGCGAGCGGGGGCTGCGCGTCGGCGTCCTGGCCGTGGACCCGTCGTCGCCGTTCTCGGGCGGTGCCCTGCTCGGCGACCGGATCCGGATGCAGGACCATGCGCTGGACCCGGAGGTCTACATCCGGTCCATGGCGTCACGAGGCCATCTCGGCGGACTGTCGTGGACCACGCCGCAGGCCATCCGTGTCCTCGACGCCGCGGGGTGCCAGGTGATCCTCGTCGAGACGGTCGGCGTCGGGCAGTCCGAGGTCGAGATCGCCGGGCTCGCGGACACGTCGATCGTGCTGTTGGCACCGGGGATGGGGGACGGAGTCCAGGCGGCCAAGGCCGGCATCCTCGAGATCGGGGACGTCTTCGTCGTCAACAAGGCGGACCGGGACGGCGCCGACGCAACGGTGCGCGACCTGCGGCACATGATCTCGCTCGGTGACCGCACCGAGCCGGGGCTCTGGCGGCCTCCAGTGGTCAAGACCATCGCCGCGCAGAAGGTCGGCGTCGACGAGGTGATGGAGGCGCTCGACAAGCACTGGGCCCACATGGAGGCCAACGGGGACCTGCGCCGTCGCCGGGAGCGCCGGGCGGCGGACGAGATCGAGTCGATCGCCCTGGCCTCGCTGCGGGCGCGCTTCGGGGAGGTGCGGGGGCATCACGGCCTCAGCACCCTCGCGGCCCGGGTCGTCGAGGGCGACACCGACCCGTACACCGCGGCGGACACGCTGCTGACCCAGGTCGACATCTGACTCGCCGTGGCGCAGTCCCCTCCGGAGGATCGGCACCCCGCTGGCCGGTAGAGCCGGCTCAGCGGCATACGGTGTGGGCATGTTGATCGCCTTCTCCGTTGCCCCCACCGTTGCTGACGATGACACCGGGTCGGTGAGCGAGGCCGTCGCCCGCGCCATCACTGTGGTCCGTGAGTCGGGGCTGCCACACCGGACCGACGCGATGTTCACGACGGTCGAGGGGGAGTGGGACGAGTGCATGGCCGTGGTGAAGCGGTGCTGCGACGTCATCGCCGCTGCGTCACCTCGGGTCGGGCTCGTGCTCAAGGCCGACATCCGTCCCGGCTTCAGCGGTGAGCTCGACGGCAAGCTGGAGCGGCTCGAGGCGGCCATCGAGCGGCAGTCGGACGACTGAGACTCGCAGCAATCGGTGGGGAGCGGGGCCGTGGCGGACGCCTCATTTCGCGTCCGTGCCGGTTTGTGCACCATGGGCCGATTTGACCTGCCAAGCGCTACCACATCGATTTGGTGACTCGGGGCGGGGGGTGCGTATGGTGGATCGCGGTCGGGCCAAGGTCCCGGCCGCTCGATCGTGCGCGCCGTGCGATCGGACGCGTCACCGAAAGGCCCTCTCTATGCCCCGCCCCCCCATTCGCCGCCGTGCACTCGTGGCGGCGCTCGCAACCCTTGCGGTGCTGAGCGCCTGCACCGGCAACGCCGACGAGGGAGCGGAATCGACACCGACGCCGGCCGTGGCCGCGACCGCAGCCGCATCGACGGCGGACTCGACACTCAAGGCGGCGGTCGCAGCCCTGGCTGACACGTCGCCGACGGGTGAGGCAGCGCGGGAGGCGGCCTTCACCGGCCCTGCGCTCGAGTCGGCGAATGCGTGGGCCAAGACGCTGCCGGGCAAGACCGCCCAGCAGAAGGCCGACGCGCAGCTGTCCACATCCGGCGCGGAGGTCATCGGCGTCTCCCGGGTGGGCGACGAACCGAAGCAGCTCATCGTCCAGACGAGCCTCGAGAAGTCCAAGGCAGCCGTGCTGGCACTCCTCGTTGGTGACGGTACTGGTCAGGAGTTCAAGGTCGCAGCCCTGACCCCGATGCTGACGGAGGCGCGGGTGGACGTCCTGGACGCCACCTCGATCGGCTCGGAGGCGATCGGCTCCGGCGAGGGTCTGGCGATCACACCGGAGGAGGCCACGCAGGCGCTGGCCGACTCGCTGCGATACCCCGATCCGGAGGAGACGGCGGCGCTGGTCGAGGACCCGTTCTCGGTGCAGCTGCGTCAGTCCGCTGCCGCGCAGGCCAAGGCCATCGCGGCGACCGGGACCTTCTCCCAGTCGCACGAGCCCAAGGAGGTCCTCGGGGGCCTGCGCCTCAAGGACGGTTCGGGCGCCATCGTCTTCACCCATCTCGTGCGCACCGACAACATCGCCATGCGGCAACCCACCAAGCTCACGCCGTCGAAGGACCTGACGCTCCTGACGGGTATCAAGCAGATCACCAGCGAGGCTAGTCTGCGCTCCAACCAGATCGTCGCCTTGGTCATCCCGGCGACCGGGGCCGCCCGGGTCGTCGCGGGATGGGACCAGCTCGTCGGCGGCACGGGCCGGTGAGGCAGGATTGATCCATGAGTCAGCAGCCCTTCACGGCAGCCGCCTTGCGCGGTGCCGTCGACCTCTCCTCGCTCAAGCGCCCGGCCCAGCCGGCTGGCCCCGCATCCGGCGGGGGAGCCGCCCCCACCACTTCCGGTGGTACTGCCGGCGTCATCGTCGAGGGTTCTGACGCGGCGCTTCGCGACATCATCGCGGCGAGCGCCCGTCATCCCGTCGTCCTCGTCCTGTGGTCGTCCCGGCTCGCCGAGTCCGCGACCTTCGTGGCCACGGCCAAGCAGGTGGCGCAGCGGTACGCCGGCCGCTTCCAGCTCGTCACGGTCGATGTGGACAGCAACCCGGCTACGCTCCAGGCCTTCCAGGTGCAGGCCGTCCCGGTGAGTTTCGCGTTGATCCAGGGGCAGCCCGTGCCCCTGTTCGAGGGCGCCCAGCCGGAGGCGCAGTTTGCCGCGGTGATCGACCAGGTCCTCGCGCTCGCGACCCAGAACGGCGTCACCGGTACCGTCTCTCCCGGTCCTGACGACGGCGCCCAGGGACCCAACGGCGAGGGAGACGGCGAGCCGACCGAGGCGGCCGTCCCGCTCCCACCGCTTCACCAGAAGGCCTTCGACGCCATCGAGGCGGGCCAGCTGGACGAGGCGGCCGATGCCTACCGCCAGGCTCTCACGCAGAACCCCGCGGACGAGGACGCCAAGCTCGGCCTGGCCCAGGTCGGGCTGCTCCAGCGCACCGCGGGGGTGGACCTCGCCGCAGCTCGGGCGGCGGCTGCCGATGCGCCCACCAACGTGGACGCCCAGATCCTCGTCGCCGACCTCGACCTGCTCGGCGGGCACGTCGAGGATGCCTTCCTGCGACTCATCGACACGGTGCGGGCGACGAGCGATGCGGACCGGAACACGGCTCGTGAGCACCTTGTCGAGCTGTTCGACGTCGTCGGCTCGACGGACGAGCGGGTCGTCAAGGCACGCAAGGCGCTCATGAGCGCGCTGTTCTGATCGTGTCCTTCTGACCCGGCACACCCTGGGAGCGGCTCTGCACCCTGCACCCGGCCCAGCGGCATACGGCATCGCGGTGAGAACGCAGTGGTGCCGCCCGCTCGAGTGAGCGGGCGGCACCAACCGGGTGTGCCGAGCGGCGACTACTCCACGGCGCCGACGGCGTTGACGATGCCGTCACCGTAGAAGCCGTTGAAGTCCGCCGTGCCGACGCACGTCGCCGTGAACTCGGCCGAGCGGCCGACGTCCTCGTACGACATGACGCCGCCCTCCGGGCAGGCGTGGTCGCGCGCGGTGTCCATGAGGATGCTGCGCGTCATGGCAGGTGCCAGGCCGAAGTTGCTGGCCGAGGTGCCGGTCCCGTGGGCGCCCACGACCAGTGCGGCCACGCCGGAGGCGTGCGGCGCCGCCATCGAGGTGCCCTGGAGCCACTGGTAGTACGCGCACTCGGAGGTGTTCTCGTTGTGCTTGCCGTTGACGCACGACTTGAGCACGCCCAGGTCGCGGCCCAGCTTGGTGATGTTGCCGTTCTTGTCGACCTGGCCCTCGGCCTGCAGGACGTTGAGAGGGGCGGCCGACAGGATCAGGTTGCCGTTCGTCCGGTAGGAGGCCGTGCCGAGTCCGTCGCGGTACCAGCCACCCGGTGCGGACACCTCGATCTCACCGGAGGTGAGGTCGGTCGTGTAGTTGGAGAAGTCCGACTTGCGCTCCGACGGGCCCAGAGCCGAGACGCCGATGACGTTCGGACCCTCGGTGGGAAGGTCGAGGCACTTGGAGTTGTCGATCGTGCGCTCCCACGGCTTGGTGTCCCAGTTGTAGATCGGGTTGTCGTAATCGGGCGACGAGACGTCGTGCCGCGGCTTCGAGAGGTCCTCGTGGTTGTTCCCGAGAGCGCCGACAAGTGCGACACCGTGCTCGGTGGCGTAGCCGAGCGCGCGGGTCATCGTGTCGATGACCATGTTCTGCTCGGCGACCGCCTCCTGACCGCCGTTGGCGATGTCCTCCGGAGCGCCCCCGCGGCAGTTGTACAGCCACGGGTCGACGTAGAAGGACATGTTGACGACGTCGATGCCGTTGTTGCCCGCGTAGGTGAGCGCGTTGACGACGGGGCCGAGGAAGAAGTAGCCGCTGTCCTGGCCGCCGCGGATGTTGACGATGCTGGCGTCGGGCGCGATGCCGCTGATGCCCACACCGTTCAAGGCCGCAGCGATGGTGCCGGCGACGTGGGTGCCGTGGCCGTTGTCGTCGGCGTTCGCCGGGTCCACGCAGTCTCCGGTCTCGCAGGCGCCGTCAATCGCCGGGATGTCGGTCGTGAAGTTGCGCGACAGCGCGTTGTCGAAGTTCGGGGCGATGTCGAGGTGGGTGCCATCGACGCCGGTGTCGAGGATGCCGACCCGGACCTTGTCACCGGTCTCCGTCGCGCGGGCCGCGAAGGCGTCCACCATCTCGTGGCCCCACAGGAGTCCGTCGAGCGGGTCGGCTCCCTCGGGGGCGGCGGGCACCGTGGTGCTGCCGTTGGCCCGGCTCTTGTTGAAGACGTGCTCCTTCTCCACCGGGTCGGGCTTGACCTGGATCGCCGTCGGCGCCTGGCCGACAGCTCGATCCAGGGCGGCACCCTGAACGCCGGCCAGGTTGCGTGCCTTGGCCGCGAACCCGGCATCCGTCGAGGTCACCGTGACCAGACCGATGGCGGCGTTCTGGTTGACGACCTTGGCACCGGCCTGGGTCAGCTGACTCGCGAGCTTCGCGGCGGACACGCCGCTCTTCGCCAGGACGTAGTAGGTGCGGGCCGCACTCTGGGTCTGCGTCGATGCCGTGGTGGCCCCTGCGCTTGCCGCCAGTCCACCAAGTCCGGCAGTGGCCAGGGCGATGGCGCCGGTGACCGCGATCATGCGAGATCGTCGCATCCGAAATCTCCTCCGTCAGGTGCTGGGCACGTCGTCGTGCCCACGCGCCAACCTAAGGCCTTCAGAGACCCGACGGATCGTTACAAGGCAGGCAATTGCCAATACCACCGATTCGACTTTTGTGCATTCCGAGGACGTGGAGATGCTGTCACGGGACCATGTGGTGTGACGAGGGTCACCACACTGGGTGGCGGTCGGGGTGTGTCTGGGGGAAGGGAAAAGACATGTTGGGACGTAGGACACGGCGGCTGGCCGCCGGAGCAGCACTGGCAGGTGCCCTGGTACTCGGTAGCGGTGCAGGAGCATGGGCGCACGAGTGCTACAACGCGAGCCGGTCCGACAAGGGCAACGAGATGGCGGGCTCGAAGTCTCAGGCCTGGTTCACGCTCGTCGTCAGCGACGCGATCCAGGGCGATGCTGACTCGGGGTTGATCACTCAGGAGCAGGCTGACTGCATCAAGGATGCCTACGCCGAGACCGGAGCGCCGGCGTCCTTCACCATCCACGTCAAGGGGGCTGTCGGACAGGACGGCGTCCTTGCGGACCACAACCCCAACGATGGGCTGATGACCAACGGCAAGGGCATCGACCATGCGTTCGACGCCTACGGAGCAGAGATCTTCGGCAGCTACGCCGCCTGTGGCGTGGAGTTCTGAGCCGCTGCAACAAAGCGCACGAGATGTCCCCGGGGCCTGACAGGCGCCGGGGACATCGTCGGCGCGCCGGGTCTGTGGGTCGGCGGGGGTCAGTCGGCCGATGCAGCGCCCGCGTCCGGCTCGACGGTTCGGACCTTCGCGTCGTCGAGATGGGCAAGGACCGCCTCGGCCAGGGTCCCGGGCGGGGCGGCGGCATCGAGCCACAGGCCCCACCGGGGCGTTGCCGACAGGCGTGGGTCGTCGAGGACGACGACGTGAACGGTCTCCGGCGCCGCGAGGTCGAGGAAGTCCTCGAGGTGTCCACCCGTGACCACGTCGCACACCACGGCGTCGAACCCCTCGAGCTGGTACGTCTCGGCGGCAGCGAGGCAGGCTGACCACCGCAGCAGTCGGTGACGCACGCCCTCCAGACCGACGTCGTCGGCGGGCGCTCGGCCGCTCACGAGCATGGCGTCCATCTGCGACCCCGCGACGACCAGACACCTCGGCAGTCGGTGGCCGAGCGCCAGCGCGACGGCTGCTGCGGTGTCCTCGCTCGGCGCCGAAATGAGGAAGAGGCGGCCGCGCGTGACGGGTTCGTCGGTCATCCGCGCAGTGCCGCGTCCACGACCTCCTTGGCCTCCGCCTGTACCTGGGCGAGGTGCTCACGGCCGCGGAACGACTCGGCGTAGATCTTGTAGACGTCCTCCGTTCCGGACGGCCGGGCGGCGAACCAGGCGCTCTCGGTCACGACCTTGAGTCCGCCGATCTTGGCGCCGTTGCCGGGCGCCTCGGTGAGTTTTGCCCTGATCGGCTCTCCGGCAAGCGATTCCGCGCTGACATCGGCTGCCGAAAGTGCCGACAGCTTCGCCTTCTGCTCACGGTCGGCGGGTGCATCGATGCGGGCGTAGGCGGGCGCTCCGTGCCGCTCGGCGAGATCCGCGTAGAGCTCGCTCGGAGTCCTTCCCGTCGCGGCGAGGATCTCCGACGCGAGCAGCGCCAGAATGATCCCGTCCTTGTCGGTCGACCAGACCGTGCCGTCGAAACGCAGGAAGCTCGCTCCCGCCGACTCCTCGCCACCGAAGCCGACCGACCCGTCGAGCAGTCCCGGCACGAACCACTTGAAACCGACGGGCACCTCGAGTAGCCGGCGCCCCAGGTCAGCCGCGACGCGGTCGATCATCGAGGAGGACACGAGGGTCTTGCCGATGGCGGTGTCCGGGCGCCAGTCGGGCCGTGCGTCGCCGAAGAGGTACTGGATCGCAACCGCGAGGTAGTGGTTGGGGTTCATCAGCCCGTCGTCCGGCGTGACGATGCCGTGCCGGTCGCTGTCCGCGTCGTTGCCGGTCGAGATGTCGAAGCGGTCCTTGCTCGCGATGAGCGACGCCATCGCCGCCGGCGAGGAGCAGTCCATCCGGATCTTGCCGTCCCAGTCGAGGGTCATGAACGACCACTGGGGATCGATGTCCGGATTGACCACGGTGAGGTCGATGCCGTGCCGTTCGGCGATCGCGCCCCAGTAGTTCACCGACGCCCCACCGAGGGGATCGGCCCCGATCCGGATGCCGGCTTCCTTGATCTTCGCCAGGTCGACCACGGCGGGCAGGTCGTCGACGTAGATACCCAGGAAGTCGTATGCCGCTGAGCTGGCTCGCGCTTGGTCGTACGGGACGCGCTTGACATCCTTCAACCCCGCACGGATCAGCTGGTTCGCCCGTGCCGCGATGACCGAGGTGGCGTCGGTGTCAGCGGGGCCGCCGTGCGGCGGGTTGTACTTGAAGCCGCCGTCCGAGGGTGGGTTGTGGGATGGCGTGACGACGATGCCATCGGCGAGCCCGCTGGGACCGGACGTCTTCCCACGGTTCGCGCGGAGGATCGCGTGCGACACCGCAGGAGTGGGCGTGCAGCTGTCGCGAGCATCGACGAGCACGTCGACGCCGTTCGCCACGAGGACCTCGAGGGCCGTCTTCCATGCGGGCTCGGACAGGCCGTGGGTGTCGCGGCCGATGAAGAGGGGCCCGTCGAACCCCTGGGAGGCCCGGTATTCGCAGATGGCCTGCGTTGTCGCGAGGATGTGGTCCTCGTTGAACGCCGCGTTGAGACTCGAGCCGCGGTGCCCGGACGTGCCGAAAACCACCTGCTCGTCGGGGTTCTCGGCGTCCGGGTGCTGGTCGTAATAGGCGGCGACGAGCTCGTCGACGTCGACGAGGTCGCGGTCCTGGGCGGGCTGTCCTGCACGTGGGTGGGTCATCACGAGCCTTCTTTCGACGTTCGCTTCGTGGGACGCTGCTTCGTCGAGCCAGCCGGCTGCTCGGCGGGCTCCGGGATGAGCCAGACCGCGGACAGGCGCGGCACGGTGATGGTGGCGGCGTGGGACTGCTGCTGCCACGCGTCAGGTCGCGCCTCGACGAGCACACCGGTGCTGCTGGGGGCACCCGGGTGGTAGCCGGCGGTGTCGAGCACCACGCGCCACGACCCGGCACGGGGGAGACCGATGCGGTAGCCCTCCTGGGTCTCTCCGCTGAAGTTGACGACGCATGCGACGACAGGGGCGTCGACCGCTGGGTCGCCCGTGCCGAGGCGCAGCCAGGCGAACGTGCTGTGCGCGGAGTCGTCGGCGTCAAGCCACTGGAAGCCGGATGGGTGGGAGTCCAGCTCCCACAGCGCCGGATTGGCCCGGTAGATCCCGTTCAGGTCCTTGACGAGATTGTGGACCCGGTAGTGGAGCGGCAGGTCGAGCAGCCACCAGTCGAGGCTGCGGCCCTCGGACCACTCGGACTCCTGACCGAACTCGCAGCCCATGAAGATCAGCTGCTTGCCCGGGTGGCTCCAGATGTACGCCAGGAAGGCGCGCAGCGTCGCCACCTGCTCCTCACGGGATCCCTGCGACTTGCGGAGCAGGGAGCCCTTGCCGTGGACGACCTCGTCGTGGCTGATCGGCAGGATGTAGTTCTCGCTGAAGGCGTACATGAGCGAGAAGGTCAGCTTGCCGTGGTGGTGACTGCGGAAGAGGGGGTCCTGGCCGAGGTAGCTCAGGGAGTCGTTCATCCAGCCCATGTTCCACTTGAAGCCGAAGCCGAGGCCGCCCTGATCGGTCGGCTTGGTGACGCCGGGCCACGCCGTCGACTCCTCGGCGATCGTGACGATGCCCCCGACCCGCTTGTAGGCCGTCGCGTTGGTCTCCTGGAGCAGCGCCACCGCCTCGAGGTTCTCGCGGCCGCCGTGCCGGTTGGGCACCCACTCGCCTGCCTGGCGTGCGTAGTCGAGGTAGAGCATCGAGGCGACACCATCGACCCTCAGCCCGTCGATGTGGAACTCCTCGAGCCAGTAGACGGCGTTGGCGACGAGGAAGTTGCGCACCTCGGGCCGACCGTAGTCGAAGACGTTGGAGCCCCACTCCGGGTGCCACCCGAGGCGCTTGTCCGGGTGCTCATAGAGGGGCTCGCCGTCGAACCGGGCCAGCGCCCAGTCGTCCGTGGCGAAGTGCCCCGGGACCCAGTCGAGAATGACCCCGATCCCGGCCTGGTGCAACTCGTCCACGAGGTAACGGAAGTCGTCCGGGGTCCCCCATCGCGAGCTCGGCGCGTAGTACCCGGTGACGTGGTAACCCCAGGACGGGACATACGGGTGCTCCATGACCGGAAGGAGCTCCACATGGGTGAACCCGGCGTCCCGGACATAGTTCACCAAGTGCTCGGCCAGACCCCGATAGCCCAGGCCCTGACGCCAGGACCCGACGTGCACCTCGTAGATGCTCATCGGCCCGACGTGGGCGTCCGCGTCCCTGCGTCGCCCCATCCACGCGTCGTCCTGCCAGGCGTGGTGCGACTCGGTCACGATGGCGGCCTGCTTCGGGGCCACCTCGGTCATGCGGGCCATGGGATCGCTCTTGAGGCGGACGATGTCGTCGGCACCTCGGATCGCGAACTGGTAGTTCATGCCCTCCTTCGCACCGGGCAGGAAGAGCTCCCAGATGCCCGACTCGCCGAGCGCCCGCATCGGGTGCGATAGGCGGTCCCAGCCATTGAAGTCGCCGATGACATGGATCGCCTTGGCCCGGGGAGCCCAGACGGCGAACGACACCCCCCAGGCGTCGCCCATCGGTCCGGGGTAGGTGCGCAGGTGGGCACCGAGCACGGTCCACAGCTGCTCGTGGCGTCCCTCGTTGATCAGGTGCCGGTCGATGTCGCCGAGGGTGGGCGCAAAGCGGTATGGGTCGTCCTGCTCGTGCTCGACCCCGTCGCCGTAGGTCACGAGCAGGCGGTAGTCGTGGGTGCTGCCGAAGTCCGGCGAGGTCATCGACCAGATGCCGTCCCGGATGTGCTGCAGATCCACCACGTCGCCCGAGTCCAAGCGTGCCCGGACCGAGGTTGCGAGTGGTCGGTAGCAGCTGATGGTGAGTCCACCGGGCCCGAGGTGTTGCCCCAGCAGGTCGTGCGGCTGTCCGTTCCGTCCCTGGAGGAGGGCTTCGACGGCGGCGTCGTCAAGGCGGGGCTCCGGTGAACCTGACGGCTCGGATGGCCGGGATGGCGTGGGCGAGGGTGGGGGGCCTGGTTGCGGCGGTGTCCTGCGTTCCGGGCTCATCCTGGCGGGCCTTTCTCGGAGAGGATCCGCCCAACGGCTTCGACGGGGATCGGCAGCCAGGTCGGGCGGTTCCGGGCCTCGTAATCCACCTCGTAGAGGGCCTTGTCAAGCTCGAGAACCCGGACCAACGTGCGGTCGTCGGCGTGGAGCTCACCGGCGACTGACCCATACCCATCGAGGAAGGCGAGCCGACAGTCGGCCGCCCACTCGCCGGGCCCGTCGTCAGTCGAGGCCCCACTGCTCAGACGCACGGAACCGGCCACGTAGTCGAACGAGCGCAGCATCCCGGCGATGTCGCGTTGCACGAGGTCGGGGCGGACCCGCTCGGCGAGCGGCCGCAACGGCTCTCCCTCGAAGTCGAGCGCGACCCAACCCCGCTCGGGCACGTCCAGCACCTGGCCGAGGTGGTAGTCCCCGTGGATCCGCTGGAGTGGCGGCCAGGCCACGAAGCTGACCTGCCCGAGCAGGGCCTCGACGTCGGACTGGCGGGAGGCAAGCGCCGGCACAGAGGCGACGGCAGCGGCATACCTGCCTCGCATGGATTGCAGCAGCGCCTCGCGGGCCGCTGCCGAGGCCTCCTGCCTCCCGAGGGTGGCGGCCAGTACCTGGTGGATCTCCGCCGTCACCGCCCCGAGCTCGCGAGCCCGGTCGGTGAAGTCGGTGCCGGATGCCGCGGCGACGAGGGCGACCCGCCAGGCGTCCTCGACGCCGGGGATGAACTCCTGGGCGAAGGCGAGATGGCCGTGCTGCTGGGCTCCGGAGCCGGAGGGTTCGTCCCAGGCGCCGGACAGGTGGCCGAAGGCGGCCGGCACACGCGGCGAGCCGGCCCGGGTCAGCGCGGACTGGACCACGACGTCGGGGTTCTCGCCATCCTGGACGATGCGGAACACCTTGACGATGAGCGGCTCCGCGGGTCCACCGTCAGGCGCTGCCATCCGGCAGATGATCGAGGTGTTCGACTGCTCGCCCGTGAGCACCCTCGAGGACGTCACGGTCCCCGTCGTGAGACCGGTGGGCCGGCCGACCGCGAGCGCGTTGCTCCCGTGGGAGGCCTGGGCCTCATCGCTCTGCCCACCCGTGAGGATCGTGTCGACGAGTCCGGCGACATAGACCGGGTCGTGCGGGCCGTCGTACACCCATCGCGGGCCGAGGACGCTGTGGTCCATGGTGCCGATGAGGGCGTGCTCGGCGCCCTCCAGCGGGGCGCCCCGATAGGTCAGGGGCACCTGGTAGACCACCACCGGCGACGCGGCCAGGTCGGCGACGAGCACCACCTCGACGCCGACCTGCCCCTCCGGGTCCTCGAAGCGGAAGCCGCCGACCCGCTCGAGGCGCGGGAGCCGCCCCTTGCCGGCGTACCAGCGCTGGTCGGGCATCCAACCCGTGATCAGCTCGAGCTTGGAGGGAACGAGGGAGGCTCCCTTGTGCACGATCGCCATCAGGGTCCGTCCCCACTGCGCAGCTGGAGCCAGAAGAAGTCGCGCGTGCCGAGGGTGATGGTCACTCGGCCGTCTGCGGCGACCCAGGGGAACCCGCTGCCGCCGAACAGGTCGACGAGTTGCCGGCCCGCGAAGCGCTCCGGAAGCGTGATCGTGGCCGCCTGCGGGCGGCTCGACAGGTTGCTGACACAGAGCACGGCCTCCGCCGGGTCGTTCCCGTCGGCGTCCATCGACCGGGTGAACGCCAGGATGGTCTCGTTGTCGGCGCTGACCACCTCGAAGTCGCCGAGCCCGAAGACCGGATGCCGGCCACGCACCTGGACCATGCCGCGGATCCAGTGCAGCAGTGACGCGGAGGTGGCCATCTGCGCCTCGACGTTGACGTTGTTGTAGTGGTAGACGAGGCTCGAGATGACGGGCAGGTAGAGCTTGCCCGGATCGACGGTCGAGAAGCCCGAGTTGCGGTCGGGCGTCCACTGCATCGGGGTGCGCACGGCATCCCGGTCGGTGAGCCAGATGTTGTCGCCCATCCCGATCTCGTCGCCGTAGTAGAGGCAGGGCGACCCGGGGAGGGAGAGGATCAGCGCGTGGATGAGCTCGATCTCCGGTCGTGAGTTGTCCAGCAGGGGCGCGAGGCGGCGTCGGATGCCGACGTTGGCCCGCATGCGGGGGTCCGGCGCGTACCAGCCGTACATGGCGGCCCGCTCCTCGGGCGACACCATCTCGAGGGTGAGCTCGTCGTGGTTGCGCAGGAAGGTGCCCCACTGGGTTCCGGGCGGAATGGGCGGGGTCTCGGCGAGCACAGAGACGATCGGCTCCGCCTTCTCCTCACGCAGCGCGTAGTAGAGGCGCGGCATGACGGGGAAGTGAAAGCACATGTGGCACTCGGGATCCTCCTCCGTCCCGAAGTAGTCGACGACCTCCGCCGGAGGCTGGTTCGCCTCGGCAAGCAGGATCCGGCCCGGGTACTCCTCGTCGACCATGGCCCGGACCCGGGCGAGGAACTCATGCGTCCGGGGCAGGTTCTCGCAGTTGGTGCCCTCCTCCTCGAAGAGGTACGGCACCGCATCGAGTCGGAAGCCGTCGATCCCGAGGTCCATCCAGAACCGGACGATGTCGAACATGGCCTCCTGCACGGCCGGATTCTCGTAGTTGAGGTCCGGCTGGTGCGAGAAGAAGCGGTGCCAGAAGAACTGTCGGCGCACCGGGTCGAACGTCCAGTTCGAGACCTCGGTGTCGACGAAGATGATGCGGGCGTCGGGATAGCCCTCGTCCGTGTCGGACCAGACGTAGAAGTCACCGTAGGGGCCGTCGGGCTCGGCACGGCTCGCCTGGAACCACGGATGCTGGTCGCTCGTGTGGTTCATCACGAGGTCCGTGATGATCCGGATTCCGCGGGCGTGCGCCTGCGACACGAGCTCGGTGAACTCCGGCAGGGTGCCGAACTCGGGCAGCACCGCCTTGTAGTCGGCGATGTCGTAGCCGCCGTCACGCAGCGGCGACGCGTAGAACGGCGACAGCCAGAGGCAGTCGACGCCGAGCCATTGGAGGTAGTCGAGTCGGCCGATGAGTCCGGTGAAGTCTCCGGCTCCCGAGCCCTTGGAGTCGGAGAAGGCGCGGACCAGCACCTCGTAGAAGACGGCCTTGCGAAACCACTGGGTGTCGTACTTCAGGCCGGGTTGGGCGAGGTTGAGTCCCTGCATTGATTCAGTGGCTCCTCACGCTGATGATGTGAACGGGCTCGGAGTCGGGACCGAGTCGGACGTAGTTGTCCTGTCGCCAGGTCCAGGTCTGGTTCAGGACGTGGTCGTGCGCGTCGAACGTCGACCACGTCGCCAGGCCCAGTGCCTCCATGTCGAGGTGCACCCACGTCTCCCGGGTCGCGTGCGGATCCAGGTTCGCGACGACGAGAACCGTGTCGCGGTGCCCATCCACCACCCTCGACTTGGAGTAGACGAGGAAGCTGTCGTCGTCGGCGCGATGGAAGTGGAGATTGCGCAGCCACCGCAGCGCCGGGTGCCAGCCGCGGATCTCGTTGAGCCGCTTGAGGTACCACGCCAGCGACCGGTTCTCGAGGGGACCGCCTGGCTCGTAGAGATACCACTGCCGGTCCTTGTACTCGTACTTCTCGTTGTCCAGCTGCTCCTCGGCACCCGGGCGGGCGACATGCTCCATGAGCTCATAGCCGGTGTAGATGCCGTATGTGGGAACCATGGTCGCCGCGAGGGCGGCGCGCAGCTTCCACGCGGTCGGGCCGCCGTACTGCATGAAGGGCGTGAGGATGTCATGTGTCGTCGGCCAGAAGGACGGGCGCATGTAGGCCGCAGCGTCCCCCGAGATCTCCCGGCCGTACTCCTCGAGCTCCCACGCCGCGTTGCGCCACGCGAAGTACGTGTAGCTCTGCTGGAACCCGGCCTTGGCGAGGGTGTGCATCATGGCCGGTCTGGTGAATGCCTCGGAGAGCCAGATCGTCTCTGGATGGTCCTTGGCCACGTCGGCGATGAGCCACTGCCAGAAGGGAACCGGCTTCGTGTGCGGGTTGTCGACGCGGAAGATGCGGATGCCGTGGTCGAGCCAGACCTGGATGACCCGCCGCACCTCCGCGTAGGCGCTCGCGGGGTCGTTGTCGAAGTTGAGCGGGTAGATGTCCTGGTACTTCTTCGGCGGGTTCTCCGCGTAGGCGATCGTGCCGTCCGCGCGGGTCGTGAACAGCTCGGGGTGGCTCTGGACCCACGGGTGGTCGGGCGAGGCCTGCAGCGCGAAGTCGAGTGCGACCTCGAGGCCGTGGCGCCCCGCCTCCGCGACGAAGAAGTCGAAGTCCTCGAAGGTGCCGAGATCGGGGTGGATCGCGTCGTGGCCGCCATCGGGCGAGCCGATGGCATACGGCGAGCCGGGGTCGTCGGGCTCCGGGGACAGCGTGTTGTTCCTGCCCTTCCGGGCGGTCGTCCCGATCGGGTGGATCGGGGTCAGGTAGACGACGTCGAAGCCGAGGTCGGCGATCGCGGGGAGTCGCTTCGCCGCGCTCCGGAGGGTCCCTGACGTCCACTCACCCGTCTCGGGGTCCCGATGCGCCCCTTCAGAGCGCGGGAAGATCTCGTACCAGGCGCCGTAGAGCGCGCGCTCGCGCTCGACGAGGAGGGAGTACCGGGGCGACGGAGAGACGAACTCCCGCAGTGGCATCCACGTGGCGAGCCCCTTGATCTCGGGGGAGGTGGCCGCGCCAAGGCGGTGCGCGGCAGGGCGGTCCTGGTCCTTGAGGGCCGCGATGCCCTTGTCGATCTCGCTCGCGTCGACGCCCATACCGCGGACCGCCTCGGCGAAGCGCTCGAGGACACGCACTCCCTCGGCGCACATGAGCTCCTCGTCGACACCCGCGCTGATCTTGATTCCCGCATCGTGCGCCCAGGTGGCGTACGGGTCGGACCAGCCCTCGACGCGGTAGGTCCACCAGCCCGTCCGGTCCGCGCGAACCGTCGCGCTCCACTCCGACAGGCCGATGTTGTCGCAGTGCATGGCGAAGTAGTGGTCCCGGCCGTCCGGATCAGTCAGCACCGCCTGCGCGTTGACCGCGTCGTGCCCCTCGCGGAACACCCTGGCCCGGATGACAAAGTCCTCCCCGACGACCGACTTGGCCGGGCGCTGACCGCAGTCGACGATCGGTCGCACGTCCATGACCGGGATGCGTCCGATGGGGCTGGCGCCGCCCGGCATGCCCTCGACGGTCGGTGCGTCGCTGATTCGCTTCCCGGGGGCCAGATGAGTGGCTCCCGCCTCGGTGTCGTCGGTCAGGCCGACCTCGGCCACCGGTGTGGCCGCGGGCTGGACGGTCGCTTTCGTGGTCGCCCTGTTGGGCGGCTCGGCGGGCTGGTTCGGACGGGTTGTCGGAGAGGAGCCAGTCACGGGATCGACCGTATCGAATGTGCGTCGGTTCTCACCCTCTCGGTCACCCGCGGGCTGGCCACTCGACTGGGACGAGACCCGGCACGAAGGGCACATTCGTCGCGAAGCCGGCCCAGCGGCATACGCCTCAAGCCGGTGAAAGAAGGCTGAAAGGCCTGCAAGATCTTTCCCCAACCGCACGTATGCTGTCGCCTCGTGAAGGCAATCCGTCGCTTCAGTGTCCGCACCGTCCTCCCGAGCCGCATCGAGGGCCTCGGCGTCCTGGCCAGCAACCTCCGCTGGTCGTGGCACCCCGAGACCCGGGACCTGTTCGCCAGCATCGACCCGAAGGAGTGGGCCGACACCAAGGAGGACCCGATCCGTCTGCTCTCCCGCCTGTCGGCCCAGGAGCTGGCTGCTCTCGCGGCGGACGATGAGTTCGTCGGGCGCGTCGTCGCCGCGAACGAGGACCTGCACGCGTACCTGACGAAGGAGCACTGGTACCAGGCCTGGAGCAGGGAGCAGGAGGCCGCCGGCCGCGCCGCTCCGAAGGCGATCGCCTACTTCAGCCCGGAGTTCGGCATCACGGCCGTCCTCCCGCAGTATTCGGGTGGTCTCGGCATCCTCGCCGGCGACCACCTCAAGACGGCATCCGACCTCGGGGTCCCGATCGTCGGCGTCGGACTGTTCTACAAGACCGGCTACTTCAAGCAGTCCCTGTCCGCGGACGGTTGGCAGCTCGAGTCCTATCCCGTGCTCGACCCCGACGGGCTGCCGCTCTCCCTCGTCAGGGAGGCCGACGGCAGCCCCGCGGTCGTCTCGATCAACCTGCCGGCCGGGCGCATCCTCCACGCACACATCTGGCGCGCCCAGGTCGGCCGGGTGCCGCTGCTGCTGCTCGACTCCGACGTCCCCGGCAACGACGAGCAGACGCGCAAGGTGACCGAGTCACTCTACGGCGGCGGCGGAGACACTCGCCTCGAGCAGGAGCTGCTCCTCGGCGTCGGCGGCGTCCGGGCGCTGCGCATCTGGTCACGCCTGACCGGCGCGCCGGCCCCCGAGGTCTACCACACCAACGAGGGCCACGCGGGCTTCCTCGGCGTGGAGCGGATCGCCGAGCTCGTTCGCGATCACGGACTCACCTTCGACGAGGCGCTCGAGGCGGTCCGGTCCGCGACCGTCTTCACCACACATACGCCGGTCCCCGCAGGCATCGACCGCTTCGATGCCCACAAGATCGAGCTCTTCTTCGGCGGCGCGAACGCCATGCCGGGCGTGCCGATCGACCGACTGCTCGCGCTCGGCGCCGAGGACTACGAGGGCGGCCAGCCGGGCATCTTCAACATGGCGGTCATGGGACTGCGCCTCGCCCAGCGCGCCAACGGCGTCTCACAGCTGCACGGCCACGTGAGCCGGGAGATGTTCGAGGGCCTGTGGCCGGGCTTCGATGAGGACGAGGTGCCGATCACGAGCATCACCAACGGCGTCCACGCCCCGACGTGGGTGGACCGGAAGGTCTACGACGCCGCGCGCGCCCACCTCGGCACGGCTGACGTCGCCGGTGAGAACGCATGGCAGCGGGTCTCCAGCGTGCCGGCCGAGGCCATCTGGCAGGTCAAGCGCGCCATGCGCGACTCCCTCGTGCAGCAGGTCCGGCAGCGGGTCCGATCGTCGTGGCTCAAGCGCGGCGCCGCGCCCGCCGAGCTCGGCTGGGTCGACGACGTGTTCGACCCCGACGTGCTGACGATCGGCTTCGCCCGGCGCGTGCCGACGTACAAGCGGCTCACCTTGATGCTCAGCGACAAGGAACGCCTCAAGCGCCTCCTGCTGCACCCCGAGCGTCCGATCCAGCTCGTCATCGCGGGCAAGTCGCACCCCGCGGACGAGACGGGCAAGCGGCTCATCCAGGAGATGGTGCAGTTCGCCGACGACCCGGAGATCCGCCACCGGATCGTCTTCCTCCCCAACTACGACATCGCCATGGCCCAGCACCTGTACCCCGGCTGCGACGTCTGGCTCAACAACCCGCTCCGTCCCTTCGAGGCGTGCGGCACGTCGGGCATGAAGGCCGCCCTCAACGGCGGGCTGAACCTGTCCATCCTCGACGGCTGGTGGGACGAGTGGTTCGACGGGCACAACGGGTGGGCCATCCCGACCGCAGACGGCATCGCGGATCCGGACCGTCGTGACGATCTCGAGGCGTCCGGTCTCTACGAGCTCATCGAGCACAACGTTGCCGCGAGCTTCTACGAACGGGACGAGGCCGGGCTGCCCCACACCTGGATCTCGATGATCACGCACACGCTCGCGACTCTCGGGCCCAAGGTTCTCGCGAGCCGCATGGTGCAGGACTACACCGAGCAGCTCTACAGCCCGGCTGCAGCTGCGGGACGCGCGCTGAACGGTCCCGATTTCGAGGGGGCCCGGGAGCTCGCCGCCTACAAGGCGCGGGTCCGCGCTGCCTGGCCGAACGTCCGGGTCGACCACGTCGAGCCGTCCGGGCTGTCGGACTCCCCGCAGATCGGCGACACCCTGCACGTCAGCGCCTACGTAGATCTGGGCGGACTGTCGCCCGAGGACGTCGAGGTCCAACTCGTGCACGGGCGCGTCTCTGACGCGGACACCCTGCGCGAGACGGTCGCGGCGCCACTGGGCCTCGCCGAGGGCTATGACAACGGGACCTACCAGTTCGCGGGGGAGCAGAGCCTCGCGCGCACCGGGTCCTTCGGCTACAACATCCGGGTCGTGCCCAAACACCCCGCGCTCGCATCGGCCGCGGAGCTCGGCCTGGCTCGCAACGCCTGACGCCGCTCGGTTCTCAGGTGGGGTCCTGGACGCTCCACAGACGCATCGACGACGGCGACAGCGTCACGTCGGTGCCCGCCGGAACGCTGGGACCCGGGGGAGTCGGGCGCTCCTGCGCGCTGTCCCACAACAAGTCGTATGCCGCTGAGCCGGGTGCGCTGGGCAGCGTGACCTCCGCTGCCCAGGCACTTCCGTTGACCTGGAGCAGGACCGAGCGGTGACCCTGCCAGGCACCGTTGAACAGCGCCTGGAGCGCATCGACGGCGGGACCGTCCCAGCGCCGGCCCATCGCCTCCCCGTCGCCGCCGTACCATGCGAGGTCGGTCGAACCGTCGGCGTGAACCTGGCGGCCGGAGAAGAACTGCCGCTGTCGCAGGACCGGGTGGTCCCTCCGCAACGCGACGAGGTGCCGCACGGTCTCGAGGAGATCGTCCTGCCACTCCTCCAGCTCCCATGAGTACCAAGAGATCTCGTTGTCCAGGCAGTAGGGGTTGTTGTTGCCCTGCTGGCTCCGGCCGAACTCGTCGCCCCCGTTGATCATGGGCACGCCGGTCGAGAGCAGCAGGGTCCCCAGGAGATTGCGCATCGAGCGCCGTCGCGTCGCGTTGACCGAGGTGTTGTCGGTCGGTCCCTCGACGCCGTGGTTCCAGGACCGGTTGTCATCGGAGCCGTCCAGCCCGCCCTGGCCGTTCGCGTCGTTGTGCTTGCGGTCGTAGGTCGTCAGGTCGGCCAGGGTGAAGCCGTCATGCGACGTGACGAAGTTGATCGACGCGATGGTCCCGCGGTCCAGGCTGCCAAAGAGGTCCTGGGAGCCGGCGAGCCTGGTGGCGAGGTCGCGCACGCCGTGGCCGGTCATGCCAGCGGTTGAGCCCGCCAGGTCACGGAGCCAGAACGTCCGCGCGCTGTCCCGGAAGCGGTCATTCCACTCGGACAGCGGTGGCGGGAACTGCCCGGTCCGCCAGCCGTGGATCCCGACGTCCCAGGGCTCGGCGATCAGCTTGACGCGCGACAGGACCGGGTCGGTCCGCAACGCGACGAGGAACGGGTGCGTGGGGTCATACGCCTCGTCCCGCCCCCGCGCGAGCGCCACCGCGAGGTCGAAGCGGAACCCGTCGACATGGCACTCCTGCACCCAGTAGCGCAGCGAGTCGAGCACCATCCCGACGACGACGGGATGTGACAGGTCGAGGGTGTTGCCGCACCCGGTGACATCGATGTCCTGCCCGCGCGCATCGAGCCGGTAGTAGGCGCGGGAGTCGAGCCCCCGCCAGGACAAGGTCGTGCGGTCCTGTTTCTGCTCAGCGGTGTGGTTGTAGACGACGTCGAGGATCACCTCGATGCCGGCCGCGTGGAGCAGCTTCACCATGCCCTTGAACTCGTCGACGACCCCCTGCGGATCGTCCGCCGCGGCATAGCCGGCGTGCGGCGCGAAGAAGCCGAGGGTGTTGTAGCCCCAGTGGTTCGTCAGACCGCGCGCGACGAGCTCGGGCTCGTGGGTGAAGGCGTGGATCGGCAGCAGCTCGACAGCGGTGATACCCAGGCTCTGGAGGTGCGCGACGAAGGCCGGATGTGCCAGACCGGCATAGGTGCCGCGGAGGTGCTCAGGAAGGTCGGGGTGGAGCGCGGTCGCGTTCTTCACGTGGACCTCGTAGATCACCGACTCGGTCAGTGACCGCCGAGGCGGCTCATCCGACCCCCAGTCGAAGGTGTCATCGATGACGACGGAGCGCGGGAGGTATGCCGCTGAGTCGCGCGGGTCGAGCACCGTCAGGTCGCCGGTGAGGTCGCGACCGACGTGGTGGGCGAACAGGGCCGGGTCGAGCGTGACGTCTCCCTCGAGCGCCCGGGCGTACGGGTCGAGGACGAGCTTGCTGGGGTTGTAGCGCTGTGCGCGCCCCGGCTCCCAGGGGCCGTCGGCGCGGAAGCCGTAGCGTTGGCCGGCGCGGACATCAGGCACGGTGCCGAACCAGGTGCCGTGAGCGCGGTGCCGCAGCGGGATCCGCCGCTCGGACTCGCGGCCCTGTGCGTCCCGGTCGAAGAGGCAGACCTCCACCGCGGTCGCATTGAAGGCGTAGACCGAGAACACCGCCCCCTCTGATGTGAGGTGGACTCCGTGCTCCGGCGGGACGTCGGGAGATCCGGGAGGAGACGGCACCGCCTCAGCCTAGGGCGAGGGCGGGGACGCCGGGACCAAGGCCAGCGGCATACGGCCGCCGGTGCTTGCTCGCGGCTCGAACGGCAGGTCGCCTGCATGTGACTGGGACCAGCCCCGCTCGTTACGGTGGGGCCATGACCGATCCGACTTCCCTGCCCAACTTCCAGCCGCACCTGCCTGGGGGCCCTCCGAACGGCGCCGCGAAGAACGATGCTCTGGTGCGCGATCGCATCCTCGCCGTGCTCGCGGACCTGGGGTTGGAGGCCAAGGTCGACAACGACGGCGACCTCGAGTTCGTCGTCAACGAGCAGACTCTCTTCGCTCGGGTCGCGGAGGGTGAGATTCCGCTGGTCCGGTTCTTCGGCCAGTGGCAGCTGCAGGAGCCCGTCTCGCCCGACCGCAACGAGCGCCTTGCCCGCTGCAACGACATGACGCTGCAGCTCAACATCGTCAAGATGTGCCTCGTGCAGGAGAGCCTCGTCGTCTCGGCCGAGCACGTCGTGCCGGAGTGGGCCGACCTCAAGCTGCTGACGCCCCTGTCGATCAACCACATCCTCCAGGCCGTTCAGTTCTTCTTCCAGTCCTGGCTCCCTGCCGATGACCAGGCCCAGCCGGGTGCTGGCGACACGACGCAGGGCGGCCAGTGATGGGGGAGTTCGTCCGCCTCGACGTCGAGCACGGCATCGGCACGATCCGGCTCGACCGGCCCAAGATGAACGCCCTCAACGTCCAGGTCCAGGAGGAGATCCGCGCTGCGGCCCTCGAGGCGACCGACCGGCAGGACGTGAAGGCGGTCATCGTGTGGGGCGGGGAGAAGGTCTTCGCCGCCGGAGCCGACATCAAGGAGATGCAGACGATGTCCTACACGGACATGGTCGACCGCTCCGGTCCGCTCCAGACGTCCATCACGGCCGTCGCCCGGATCCCCAAGCCGGTCATCGCCGCCATCACCGGGTACGCGCTCGGCGGCGGGTGCGAGCTCGCGCTGGCCTGCGACTTCCGCGTGGTCGCTGATGACGCGAAGCTCGGCCAGCCGGAGATCAACCTCGGCATCATTCCCGGAGGCGGTGGCACCCAGCGGCTGTCGCGACTGGTCGGGCCGGCCAAGGCGAAGGAGATCATCTTCAGCGGCCGGTTCCTCGACGCGCAGGAGTCGCTCGCGATCGGTCTCGCGGACAAGGTCGTCCCCGCTGCCGAGGTGTACTCCGCTGCGCAGGAGTGGGCCCGGCAGTACGTCAGCGGACCGACCTATGCGATCCGGGCCGCGAAGGAAGCAGTCGACCGGGGGCTCGAGGTCGATCTCGAGACCGGTCTCGAGATCGAGCGGATGCTCTTCGCCGGCCTGTTCGGCACGCGCGATCGCGAGATTGGCATGACCGCGTTCGTCGAGCGGGCCGAGGCGCAGTTCGAGGGCAAGTGACCGGCGGGTGAGCAGCTTGGACGTCCTCGTCTTCTACTCGCCCGTCGAGTCGACCGAGGGCGTCCTGGCGGCCGTCTTCGCGGCCGGCGCCGGAGCGATCGGTGACTACACCGAGTGCGCGTGGTTCGGCGAGGGGATCGGTCAGTTCCGGCCGGGCGCCGGTGCCAACCCCGCCATCGGCGCGGTCGGCGACCTCGAGCGACTGCCCGAGCACCGCGTCGAGGTGATGTTCCCGAAAGGCCTGCGGCGCCACGTCGTCGCTGCCCTCCGGACCGCGCACCCCTACGAGGAGCCCGCCTTCCACGTCATCGAGTCGGCGGACCCCGACGCCTGACCGCCCGCCGCAGGTTCGCCGCGGCGAAGTTGTGGAGGGGCGGGAGGGCTGGGAGCGCGCCGGACGGCGTCAGCGAGCTCAGCGGCATACGGCATGGTGGTTTGACGTGAGCCAGCCCACGGGTGGTGAGCGTCACCCCGCGGGGGTGGTGGGCGTTCGAGCGCTCAGTGACAAGATGGACGGCAGTGCCGGGGTGGACCTCCGGTCTCAGGGAACCCCGCAACACCAGCTACGGAAGAGGACGATCACCCATGAACATCGTCGTCTGTGTCAAGTACGTGCCGGACGCCCAGGCGGACCGCACGTTCAACGCATCTGACAACACGACCGACCGCGAGAACGTCGACGGCCTGCTGTCCGAGCTCGACGAGTACGCCGTCGAGGCAGCACTGAAGCTCGTCGAGGCCGGCGAGGGCGAGGTCACCGTCGTCACGGTCGGACCCGACCAGGCAGCCGACGCCATCAAGAAGGCCCTCCAGATGGGCGCCGACAAGGGCGTGCACATCAAGGACGACGCCATCCACGGCTCCGACGCGCCCGCCACGTCCCTCGTGCTCGCGGAGGCGATCAAGAAGCTGTCCGCCGACGGTCAGCCCGACCTCGTCATCACGGGCATGGCGTCGACCGACGGCACGATGGGCGTCGTCCCCACGATGCTCGCCGAGCGACTCGGCCTACCCGCCGTGACCTACGCGTCGGAGCTCACCGTCGAGGGCGGCACCGGTGGATCCGTCACGATCCGCCGGGACGGCGACGTCTCGACCCAGACGATCGAGGCGAGCCTCCCGGCCCTCGTGTCCGTCACCGACCAGATCAACGAACCGCGCTACCCCTCGTTCAAGGGAATCATGGCCGCGAAGAAGAAGCCGGTCGAGACGTGGGGCATCGCCGACCTCGGCGTCGACGCGTCGCAGGTCGGTCTCGACGCCGCGTGGACGAAGGTCGCATCCTTCGCCGCTCGCCCGCCGCGCACGCAGGGCACCATCGTCGCCGACGAGGGTGACGGCGGCCAGAAGCTCGCGGCCTTCCTCGCCGAGCGCAAGTTCATCTGATCGCAGCAGCCGTTAGAAGGAGAGACATCGCAATGGCTGAAGTTCTCGTGCTCGTCGACCACGTCGACGGCAAGGTCCGCAAGACCACGTCCGAGCTGCTGACGATCGCCCGCCGCCTCGGCGAGCCGTCGGCGGTCTTCATCGGCTCCGGTTTCGACGCCGCCAAGGAGACGCTGGCGAAGTACGGCGCCGCCAAGGTCTACCGCGTCGAGTCCCCCGAGGTGCTCGAGCACCTCGTCGTCCCGCAGGCCGAGGTGCTCGCGCAGCTCGTCGGCTCCGCGTCGCCGGCGGCGGTGCTCGTCCCTGCCAACACCGAGGGCAAGGAGATCGCGGCGCGGCTCGCGGTCAAGACCGAGTCGGGCCTGATCACCGACGCGGTCGACGTGCGGGCCGGTGAGGGGGGTGGCGTCGCCACGACCCAGTCCGTCTTCGCCGGTTCCTACACGGTCGAGGCGACGGTGACCAAGGGCACGCCCATCGTGGCCGTCAAGCCGAACTCCGCTGCCCCCGAGGAGGCCCCGGCGGCTGCGGCTGACGAGGTCGTCGACTTCACGCCCTCCGACGTGGCCAAGAGCGCCCGGATCACCGAGTCCAAGGAGAAGCAGGCGACGGGCCGTCCCGAGCTGACCGAGGCGGCGATCGTCGTCTCCGGTGGCCGTGGCACCGGTGGGGACTTCTCGCCGGTCGAGGCGTTCGCCGACTCGCTCGGCGCCGCCGTGGGCGCGTCCCGTGCGGCCGTCGACGCGGGGTGGTACCCGCACACCTCGCAGGTGGGCCAGACGGGCAAGCAGGTCAGCCCGCAGCTCTACGTCGCCGCGGGCATCTCGGGTGCGATCCAGCACCGGGCCGGCATGCAGACGTCCAAGACGATCATCGCCGTCAACAAGGACAACGAGGCGCCGATCTTCGAGCTCGTCGACTTCGGCGTCGTCGGTGACCTCTTCCAGGTGCTGCCGCAGGCGACCGAGGCGATCAAGGCCGCCAAGGGCTGAGGCGCGAACCCGTGTCAAGGGCCCCCGACCGCTCGTGGTCGGGGGCCTTTGCGCGCCTGTGGCGCACGACGATGCCGTATGCCGCTGAGCTGGGTTCCGCTCAGGCCGCGGGCTGGCCGCCGGGTCGCCTCCCTGACGTGCGCACCCAGCTGCGCAGCTCCTCGCGGTTCCTGGCGTACGTCGTGGCCGCGGTCCCGAACGCCCACCACGGTGGCCGCAGCGTCTCGGACAGCGACCGGGTGGGCCGGTCCCTGCCTCTTCGCCACTCGATTCGGCCGCTGTCCGTGACCCGGTGGACGCTGTCAGGTGAGATCGACTGGGAGACAAGGGTGTTGTGGACGCGCATGGCGTCGTCACTGCTCAGGTCGATGCGGGCGGTCCACGCCCGGTAGCCCAGGGCGGCTGCCACCGCCAGGCACACGGCGTAGACCGGGAGCTCGGGCAGGGTGACGAGCTCGAGGATGAGGCGGGCGACGAAGTACCCGACCAGAGGGCTCGCCACTGCAGCGACGACCCGGTGGCCGACTGGCGCTCTGAGGGTGCGAGGGCCATGCCTCATGCGGCCGATCATAGGCAGGGCGTCAGCGTTGTCAGCGCTGTCCGCGCCGTCAGCGCTGTCGGCACCGTCAGCGCCCGGGTGCGGCGGGGAGGTCGGGGGAGCGACGGTCGAGGATGCCGGTGTCCACGAGCCGGGACTCAAGGATGGAGGTCATGGACTCGACGTAGGTCCGGGTGATGTGGGTGCCCTGCCGGTAGACGAGGACCTCGCCGACGACCGCCGGGCAACGCCCGTCCGGGGTCTGCGGGCAGATCCACGGATTGAGATCGAGCCAGGTTCGAGCCTCGCCGAGTCCGACCGCCCGTCGCAGGGCCTCGGAGCCGACGCCGTCGTTGGCCGGGAACGCGCACTCCAGGTAGTCGTCCGGGTGACGCTCCACGCATTCGTAGCGGGGCTCCTTGCCGCCTGGGCGTGGCGTGTCGCCGATGGCCACCACCGTGGTGCCGACGCTCTCGAGCCGATCCCAGTAGGAGTCGTAGCCCGCGGCCGCGGCATCGACGTCGGCCGCGTTCTCTCCACCGAGCAGTGCCGAGGTCACCACGTAGTCGACCCGGCCCTGGTCCGAGGTCAGGTGGTTCATGACCCGGTCGTTGTAGGCGAGACAGTCCGGCGCGCGCTCGGACGGGTTCAGGGCGCAGGCGCTCTTGAGGTAGAGCTCCAGACGCCATCCGTGCGCCTCGGCGATGGCGTCCAGCGCGTCGAACCACTGCCCGGCCTTCGAGTCACCGGTGAGGGCCACGGTCACGTCTCCGTCCGCGTCGCCGTAGACGCAGTCGAGCCGAGGCGTCGTGTCGCCTTCTGCGGTCTGGCAGTCGTCGTCGTAGTACGCGGGGATGTCATTCGGCGCGGCGGCTGGGGTGGGATCGATCGGACCGGTGCGGGTGAACTCGGGCGCGAGGGCCGCGGTGGTGCGGGCCGGGGTCCGTGTCGCGCCCTCGTGAGAGCCGGCGGGTGGGTTTGGGGCCGGGTCCGGGGAGGAGCCCGTGGGGGACGGGGCCTGGTGCGCCACCGCCAGCGCTCCGGGAGCATCGGTCGGCGTGTCGGTCAGGCGGGGGACCTGCGTCCAGACCACACCAGCCGCGACGAGTGACAGCGCCATGCCGGCTGCGCCCAGGGCGAGGGTCGGCCTGGTGCTGCGGAAGGTGGACCCGAACCGGATGGGGTCCTCGATGAGGCGCTTCGAGAGCCACGCCAGCCCCACCGATGCCACGGCGAGGCCGACCTTGTGCCACGCCGTCAGTTCGGTGACCTCACCGCCGAGGGCGATGAGGGGCCAGTGCCAGAGGTAGATCGAGTAGGAGAGCCCACCGAGGAAGACGAGCGGCCGCAGTGCGAGCACACGTCCCACGACGGTGCTCGAGTGCGCGATCCCGGCCGCGATGACGGCTGCTGTCCCGAGGGTCGGCAACAGCGCGGCCCACCCCGGCCATGGCGTCGTCCGCGAGACGAGCAGCCCGGCGGCGACGACGAGCAGCAGACCGCCGGCAGCCAGCCCCGAGGCGGTCGCCCTCCCCAAGCGGCGGAGCAGCGGCACGGCGCACGCGATCAGTGAGCCGAGGCCGAGCTCCCACGCGCGGGTCGTCGAGAAGAAGTAGGCAGTCTGGGGCGCGGACGCGGTGTGGGCCATGGAGGCGGCCAGGGACGCGACGACGATGGCCCCGATGCCGACGGCGACGGTCCGGCGGACGCCCCACCCGAAGCGTCGGGACAGCCAAGCCAGCCCGATGATCATGATGGGGATGACGAGGTAGAACTGCTCCTCCACGGACAGCGACCAGTAATGCTGCACCGGCGACGCTGCAGCGTCCTCGGCGAGGTAGTCCACGGAGCGGAAGGCAAGCGCCCAGTTGACGACATAGAGCGCTGCCGCCATGACGTCCTCGGACAGGGCCTCCCATGCGGAGCCCGGGAGGACCCACCAGCCGACCAGGGCCGTGACGACCAGCACGAGGGTGGCCGCTGGAAGCAGGCGGCGTGCTCGACGGGCGTAGAAGCGCACGAGCGACACGGTCCCGGAGCGCTCGGCCTCATTGAGCAGTCCGGACGTGATGAGGAAGCCAGAGATGACGAAGAAGACATCCACGCCGGCGAAGCCTCCGGACAGCCGGTCGACGCCCAGGTGATACACGAGGACGAACAGCACTGCGATGGATCGCAGGCCTTCGATGTCGCCCCTGAGCGGGGAGCGGGCCGGGTGGCTGGTTGAGCTCATGCTGCGAGGGTTTCCTCCTGCGTCGTCGGTGGTGCGTCTCGGGGATCCTGGTGCCCGTGCCGGGTCGAGAGCGTACGGGGGACGTTCGATGGTCACACGTCCACCCGCGCGCACGCATCTCCGTGCGCACGGGTCCGCACGGCTTTGGGTGGCCTCGCTGGACCTGTGACGGGGCGCGGGCGATTCCGGCCCTAGAATCGGTGGGTGACTGCCTACCTCGATCACGCGGCGACCACGCCGATGGTCCCCGCCGCCCTGGAGGCGATGACGGAGCAGCTGGCCATCGTCGGCAACGCGTCGTCGCTGCACCGGGTCGGGCGTGCCGCGCGCCGGGTGGTCGAGGAGTCAAGAGAGAAGATCGCCAAGGGGATCGGCGCTCGTCCGTCTGAGGTCGTCTTCACCTCCGGCGGCACGGAGGCCGACAACCTCGCGGTAAAGGGCCTGTACTGGAAGCGGCGCGACGCCGACCCCGCGCGGACGCGGCTCGTCGTCAGCGCCATCGAGCACCACGCCGTGCTCGACTGTGTCGAATTCCTCGTCGCGCACGAGGGGGCCAAGGTGACCTGGGTGGAGCCGACGAGCCAGGGCTTCGTCGAGGCGGAGGCCGTGCGGCGCTCCATCGAGCAGGACCCGGGCTCGGTCGCGCTCGTCTCGGTCATGTGGGCCAACAACGAGGTCGGGACCGTGCAGGACGTCGCCGCGATCGCCGCGGTGGCGCACGAGTTCGGCGTGCCGTTTCACACCGACGCGGTGCAGGCCGTCGGGCACGTGCCGGTGGACTTCGCCGCGAGCGGCGCTGACCTGATGTCGATGACGGCCCACAAGCTCGGCGGCCCCATCGGCGTCGGCGCGCTCGTCGCCCGCCGGGACGCGCGTCTCGTGCCCCTCAGCCACGGCGGCGGGCAGGAGCGCCAGCTGCGCTCGGGGACCTTGGACACGCCGGCGATCCGCGGTTTCGCCGAGGCCGTCGTTGCGTCCGTTGCACAGCTCGAGGAGGAGTCTGCGCGGCTGACCCACCTGCGCGACGACCTCGTCGGGCGGGCCATCGACCTCGGATTGGGGGTCCGCGTCACAGGCCACTGGGCGCGGGGAGACCACCTCCGACGGCTGCCCGGCAACGCGCACCTGCTCATCGATGGCTGCGACGGTGACTCGCTGCTCTACCTGCTCGACGCCGCGGGGGTGTCCTGCTCGACGGGTTCGGCATGCCAGGCCGGCGTGCCGCAGCCGAGCCACGTGCTGCTCGCGATGGGCATCAGCGAGAGCGACGCTCGGGGCGCCCTGCGACTGACCCTCGGCCACACGTCGACGGCGGCGGACGTCGACGCGGTCATCGAGGCGCTGCCGGCGGCGGTCGAGCGCGCTCGCCGAGCGAGGCGGGCGACGGCATGAGGGTCGTCGCAGCCATGAGCGGCGGCGTCGACTCGGCAGTCGCCGCTGCCAGGATGCTCGACGCGGGCCACGAGGTCGTCGGCGTGCACCTGGCCCTGTCACAGAGCGCGGCGACGTTGCGCGAGTCCGCGCGGGGATGCTGCACGATCGAGGATGCGGGAGACGCGCGGCGGGTCGCCGACGTGCTCGGGATCCCGTTCTACGTGTGGGACATGGCGGAGCGCTTCAAGCGAGACGTCATCGAGGACTTCACCTTGGAGTACGCCCGCGGCCGGACGCCCAACCCGTGCCTGCGGTGCAACGAGAAGATCAAGTTCTCGGCGCTGCTCGACAAGGCGGTGGCGCTCGGCTTCGACGCGGTGGCGACGGGGCACTACGCGCAGATCCGGGAGGTGCCGGACGCGACCGGGGGAGTGCGGCGCGAGCTGCACCGGGCGGTCGACTCGGCCAAGGACCAGAGCTACGTCCTCGGGGTGCTCGACGCGGAGCAGCTGGGACGCGCCTTCTTCCCACTGGGCGACACGACGAAGCCGGAGATCCGCGAGGAGGCCGCCGCTCGCGGCTTCTACATCGCCAAGAAGCCCGACAGCCACGACATCTGCTTCATCCCTGACGGGGACACGCGCGCCTGGCTCGGTCGGGCCCTCGGCGAGGCGCCCGGCGACATCGTCGACGTCGACGGGTCCGTCCTGGGCCGCCACTCCGGGGCCTTCGCCTACACGGTCGGCCAGCGCAAGGGCCTGCGGCTGACCCGCCCGGCCCCGGACGGCCAGGCCCGCTACGTCGTCGAGGTTCGGCCGGACCGCAACCAGGTGGTCGTCGGGACCGCCGACCTGCTCGGCATCAACGCGCTCACCGGTGACCACGCCCGCTGGTGCGGCCCGGCGCCGGACGGCCGCATCCGGGTCGGGGCCCAGGTCCGGGCCCATGGCGAGGAGCTCCCGGCCACGGCCTGGGCGCACGGGGACCGGGTGGAGGTGCGCCTCGACGAGCGGACCCGCGGGGTGGCGCCGGGCCAGTCGGTCGTCCTCTACGACGGCACGCGCGTGGTGGGGTCGGCGACCATCGCGGCGTCACGCCTCGAGCGTGTCGACGCCTGACCAGTGCGCCGCCCGGGCATCCGGGGCGCTCAGTCCAGGGACCGGGTCCACGTCACCGTCCGTGCGACCGGTCGAAAGCCGAGCGCTTGGTACAGGCGTCTCGGTCCCGGGTAGTCCTCGTCGCCGCGTGGGCTCACCTGGGCCGTGTGCGCCCCGAGCTCGCGCGAGCGGTGCAGGGCGGCGAGCGTGACGGCTCCGGCAAGACCGCGGCGACGATGGCCAGGCTCGCACCCGACCGGCTCGACGAGGGCAACGCCGTTCACGTCGTCGAGCCAGAGGATGACCGAGGCGACCATTCGGCCCTCGCGATCGCATGCCACCCAGTCGAGGTCGGATCTGTAGGGCCAGGCCTGCATGACCTGTGCATAGGCCTCGGCGCTGACCCGTGAGCGCCCGAACTCCGCCCACGCGGCCCGGTGGACCGCTGCCCGAGGCGCGACCTCGCCCTGCTCGACGGGGCGGAGTCGATAGCCGGCAACCTGCGGCACGGGTGGCAGCTCACGCAGGTCGAGCAGGTGGTGGGTGAAGTGCCAGCCGTCTCGGTCGGGGCGGAAGCCCGCCTCGTGGAGCACCGGCTCGACGCTGTCACCCTCCATCGCCACCGCGGACTGCCGCGGCGCATCGCTCCAGTCCTCGAACCAGTCGACGACGTCGCGGGCCACCTCCGCATGGTCAGGGGTGACCTGGAGCTCCAGCCAGTCGGGGCCCTCGGCCCAGCCGAAGCCGACCACTTCGTCGCCGAGGCGCCACAGGGAGATCGCCTCGTCGGCCCCCACGCGGTCGGGCTCGACCGGCTGCGAGTACCGGTTCCAGGCGAGCTGGCCGGGGTGGAAACGCGCCCTGGGGGACCAGACCCGTGAGCACATCGCCTGCATCTCGCCCAGGTCTCGGGGCCCGGAGAAGTCGCTGCGCGTGGTCGGCACGCGGCAAACCCTAGCCATCGCCCGTCCGGCAACACACCCGCTTGCCGTGTGATCGGGCCGGCTGCAACAGGGGCCCGCACTCGATAGCCGGGTGTGTTGCGGAGGTCAGGGCGGGCCTAGGGTTGGGGCCGTGACTCAGGCAACCGGGATCGGCTCGTGGCCAGGCACCTCTGTGCGCGACGCGCTGGCCCAGGTGCGCGAGATCCTCGATGGTCACCTGCCCTACCTGCCCGAGCTGCCCGCACGTGGGCCGGGTGCCGACATGATCGGGCGCAGCGCCGGCCTGCTCGTCGAGCTTCCCGTGGACCTCCAGCCGACCGGCTGGCGCCTCGTCGACCGGCCGGGCCGCGACGCACACCGGACCGCGGCACTGATGCGTGAGGACCTCGACGAGCTGGCCGAGGCCTTCGAGGGACACACCGGGCCGATCAAGCTGCAGGTCGCCGGGCCCTGGACCCTCGCCGCCTCGGTCTGGCTGCCCCGCGGCGAGCGGGTGGTTGTCGACGAGGGGGCGTGCCGAGACCTCGTCGACTCGCTCGCCGAGGGCGTGCGGAACCACGTGGCGACCGTGCGACGGCTCGTCCCCGGTGCGGAGGTCGTGCTCCAGGTCGACGAGCCGTCACTGCCGACGGTCCTGTCAGGTCGACTGCCCACGGCGTCGGGTTACGGACGGCTGCCCTCGGTCGACCCGCAGGTGGCCGCCGCGGCACTGGCCACGGTGCTCGCGGCGCACGATGGAGACACTGTCATCCACTGCTGCAGCGCAGACCCTCCGCTGCCACTCCTTCGCTCAGCGCGCCCGGCGGCGCTGTCCCTCGATACGGCGCAGCTCAGTCCGCGCGGCTGGGAGGGCGTGGCTGTCGCCGTCGAGGACGGCATCCGCCTGCACGCGGGCGCGGTGCCGACGGACGGGTCGGTGACCCGGGCGGTCGAGGTGGCGGACCGCATCTCCGATGCCTGGCAACGAGTCGGTATGCCGCTGAGCTCGCTCTCGGACATCGTCGTCACCCCGGCCTGTGGCTTGGCCGGGGCGCCCCCACCCGTGGCGCTGGCCATCCAGCGCGCCGCGGTCGACGCGGCGCGTGAGCTGACCGAGCGCGCCCAGCAGGGTTGAGTGAACCCAACGCCGGGGTTCCTGCAGCGCGGTCACCTCGAGAGGCAGCAAACCTACCCCGGGTAAGATAGCTGCCATGGCCGCCCCCACCCACCCCAGCTTCGGCGACCGCGGGCAGCGGATCGGGCTGCGCCTGATCACCAAGGTGGGCTCGCTGCCCGTGCTGGGCAACCCCGACGTCCGCCGGACCGTCGAGAGCCTGCTCTACCGCGGCAGCAAGGGTGCGTTCGGGGCCATCGAGGTCATTGAGGCAGCCTCCAGGCGGCCCTTCCCGTCCCGCACGGGCCGTGGGGACCCGACCCGCAGTGCACCGGCCCGGCCTCGGCGCGAGTTCGACCTGACCCCCTCCGAGGACCAGGAGCTGATCCGCTCGGCGGCGGCACGGCTCGCCGACGACGTGATCCGGCCGGCTGGGGCGAGGGCCGATGCCGAGCGCTCGGTTCCCGAGGCCGTCCGCCATGCGGCCGCCGATCTCGGCCTGTCCCTCATCGGCGTCCCGAGCGAGCTCGGCGGCATCGCCGAGGAGCGGTCGGCCGTCACCGCCGCGCTCGTCCTGGAGGAGCTGGCCCGCGGCGACCTGGGCATCGCGACGGCTCTGCTGGCTCCCGCCGCCGTCGCGACGGCGCTCGCGAGCTACGGCTCGAGTGCCCAGCAGGCGACCTACCTGCCGGCCTTCACGAGCGAGAGCGCCCCGGCCCGCGCCTCGCTGGCCCTGATGGAGCAAGGGCCGCTGTTCGATCCGCTGTCGCCCACCACCACGGCAACCACGCGCGGGAGCGATCTCGTCATCAACGGCGCCAAGTCACTCGTTGTCGGCGCTGCAGAGGCCGACCTACTCGTCATCTCCGTCCTCGTCGACGGGGCGCCGCACCTCGTCCTCGTCGAGGCAGGCACGCGCGGGGTCACCGTCGCCGACGACCCCGCCATGGGCATCCGTGCAGCGTGCACCGGCCGGATCGCCCTCGACGACGTCGTCGTCCCGGCGACCAACCTGCTCGGCACGACCGAGGACCATCTCGATGTGGTGCGGCGCGCCCGGCTCGCCTGGTCGGCAGCCGCCTGCGGGACCGCCCAGGCAGCCCTCGACCAGCTCATCCCGTACGTGCTGACCCGTGAGGCCTTCGGGGAGCCGATCGCGCACCGCCAGGCCGTGGCGTTCACCGTCGCCGACATCGCCATCGAGCTCGCGGGCCTGCGCCTCGTCGTCTGGCGCGCCGCGTCCCGACTGGACCAGGGCAGGGACGCCGCCCGCCTCATCGCCCACGCCCGCCAGCTGACGGCGACGCATGCCGCGCAGATCGGCTCGCATGCCGTCCAGCTGCTCGGCGGCCACGGCTTCGTCAAGGAGTTCGACAACGAGCGGTGGTACCGGGACCTGCGCGGGGCGGGCGTCCTCGAGGGGGTGCTGCTGACGTGATCAACCTCGAGGTGCCCCGCAAGTTCATCCCGCTGCTGGGTCGGGCGCGCGCGTTCGCGGACGAGGTGATGCGCCCGATCTCGCGCAAGTATGACCGGGCCGAACACGCCTATCCGGTCGAGCTCGACCTCGTCTCCGCGGTCATCGACGGACTCACTGACGCGGGCGCCGGGCACGGCGCTGGGGTGGCCGCCGCAACCCGCACCAGGGACGGATCCGGCACGCCCGCCATGGCCGCCGTCGGCTCGGGCCGGAAAGCACCGCGCGGCACGGAGAACCGCAACGGCGCGAACCTCTCGTCCGTGCTGTCCGTGATGGAGACCTGTCGCGGCGACGTCGGTCTCGCCCTGTCCATCCCGAGGCAGGGACTGGGCAACGCCGCCATCGCTGCGGTCGCCACCGCGGAGCAGAAGGCGCGCTATGGCAAGCGCTGGGCGGCGATGGCGATCACCGAGCCGGAGGCCGGCTCCGACTCCGGCGCGATCCGCACCACGGCGGTCAAGGACGGGCAGGACTACGTCCTCAACGGCGAGAAGATCTTCGTCACCGGCGGCGAGCGCGCCGAGCTTGTCGTCGTCTGGGCGACGCTCGATGGAAGCCTGGGCAAGGGGGCCATCAAGTCCTTCGTCGTCGAACGGACCAACCCGGGCCTCAAGCTCGTCCGGCTCGAGCACAAGCTCGGCATCCGGGCGTCCGACACCGCCGCGTTCCACCTCGACAACTGCCGGGTGCCCTCGAGTGACCTGCTGGGCGACCCCGGTATCAGCACCGAGACCGGGTTCGGCGGCGCCATGGCCACCTTCGACAACACCCGTCCCCTCGTCGCGGCGATGGCGGTCGGACTGTCCCGCGCCTGCCTGGACACCGCGACTGGTCTGATGGCCCAGGGAGGCATCAGCGTGGACTGGGACCGGCCCCCGCTCGGCCAGAGCGCGGCCGCGGCCCGGCTCGCGGCGCTCGAGGCGGAGTACGAGGCCGCCTACCTGCTCACCATGCGCGCCGCGTGGATGGCGGACAACGGTCGTCCGAACTCGATGGAGGCCTCGATGGCCAAGGCCAAGGCGGGTCGCGCCTGCGTCGACATCGCCCTCGCCTGCGTCGAGCTCGCTGGACCGGCGGGCTACGCCGAGACCGAGCTGCTCGAGAAGTGGGCCAGGGACGCGAAGATCCTCGACATCTTCGAGGGGACCCAGCAGATCCAGCTGCTCGTCGTCGCCCGACGACTGCTCGGTCTCAGCTCGGCACAGCTGAAGTAGGGGCGGCCCGGGCGACGGACGGTCAGTCCACGGGCAGAAACTCACGGGAGTCGGTCGGCAGCCGTCGTTATCGTGTGCGAGTGACTCGGGAAGTGACAAGCGTGGAGAGTGGCGCAGGCTCGGGAGCCGAACTGACGCCAGTGCGCAGGCAGCGGGTTCCGTGGCAGGTGAAGTTCGGGTCGCTCGCCGTCATCTGGGGCGCCAGCTTCCTGTTCATGAAGATCGGGCTCCGGTGGTTCTCGCCCGTCCAGATCGCGACCGGCCGCGTCCTCCTCGGCGCAGCGACCGTGGTGCTCCTGCTCCACCTCACCGGTGGCCGCCTCCCGCGTTCGTGGCACGTCTGGCGCCACCTGCTCGTCGTCGCCGTCTTCCTCGCTTCCGTGCCCTTCGTCCTCTTCCCGCTCGGGGAGGAGCGTGTCAGCTCTGCGCTCGCAGGGATCGGCAATGCCATCACCCCGATCGCTACCGTCCTCGCGACGATGGCCATGGTCCCCTCGGAGCGCCTGCCCGGGCGACGGATCCTCGCGATCGTCGTCGGCTTCGTCGGCGTTGCCCTCATCGCCCAGCCGTGGGAGAGCGCCGGTCAGCCTGACCTCGTGGGCTTCGGCCTGACCCTCATCGCCGGCGCCTCGTACGGCGTCGGGTGGACCTGGGTGCGCAAGTACCTCGCGCACGCCGACCTGGGCGGCCTCCAGCTCCCGGCCGCGCTGCTCACCGTTGCAGGCGGCCAGATGACGATTGTGCTCCTCGCCTGGTGGGCGTTCCACCGCGAGCGGTTCTCGGCGCCGTGGTCACCGGCCGTCGACGCGACGGGTGGCGGCGCCGGACCGATCCTGTCGATCCTGGCCCTCGGGATCCTCGGCACCGGGCTCGCCTACCTCTTCCAGTTCGACGTCTTCCGCGCGGTGGGCCAGCAGGTCGGCTCCCTCGTCACCTACCTCATCCCGATCGTGTCAGTCGGGCTCGGCTACGCGTTCCTCGGGGAGCGGCTCGGGCCGTGGCAGGTCGCCGGCGCAGCCCTGGTGCTCGGTGCCGCGGTGGCGGTCACGCGTCCGCGGCGCGCGCCCCGCGCCGGCTGAACGGCACCGACCGCACGCTCGACGTACGACGAGAGCGAGCCCAGCGGCATACGGCCTCTGGTTGGTGTGCCGGAGACCGGGTCAGAGGGCGGAGCCCTGCTGCCACGTGGCCCAGCTGAGGTTCCAGTCGGCGTAGCCGTTGCCCATCGTCATCGGCTTCTTGCTGCCGACCGTCTCGACGACGTCACCCACGCGCATGTTGTCGTAGAGCCAGATGGAGTTGGCGTCGCTCATGCCGGTGCACCCGTGGCTCACGTTCTCGTGCCCCTGCTGGGCGACCGACCAGGGCGCCGAGTGGAGGAACTCGCCGGAGTGGGTGATGCGCAGGGCCCGCTTGACCTTGACGTCGTGGTAGTAGTCCTTGTCGCCCTCCTTGAGGCCGATGGACTCGGCCTTCATGGTGAAGTCGGTGAACTTCTCCATGATGACCTTGACGCCGGAGCGGGTCTCCCAGCCGGGCCGCCCGCCGGAGATTGGGATCGACTTCGCCTTCTTGCCGTTGATGTTCACGTCCATCATGTGCGTCGTGAGGTTCACCTTGGCGATGACCGCGCGCCCGATCGTGAAGTCCGTGACGACGGTCTGCTCGCCAAAACGACCGCCGCCGGCCGGGACGCCGTTGAGGTTCGCCTCGACGTGGACCTTCGTGCCCGGCTTCCAGTAGTTCTGCGGTCGCCAGTGGGCCTCGCGGTCGGAGAGCCAATACCACGAGCCTTCCTGCGCGGGCTGCGAGGTGACCTCCATGTGCTTCTCGAAGGTCGCCTTGTCGACGACCGGCAGGTCGAACGTGGCGATGACCGGCATCCCGATGCCGACCGTGCCGCCGTCGGGGTAGACCTTGGTCCAGATCTGGTCGTCGAGGGTGAGGTCAGCCGTCGAGAACGAGCGCTTCGTGGTCTGCTGCTCGCCGGACTGGTCCGTCGCCGTGAGGCTGAAGGTGTACTTGACCCCCGGCTCGAGCAGGTCGCTCGAGGTCCACGTGCCGGACTCGAGCCAGCCCTTGACGGGAACCTTGTTGCCCTTCTTGCTGAGGTAGGACAGGGAGGCCTTGGTCAGCGTCCCGTCCTCGGTCCGCGCCGAGACGCGCGTGTCGACCGAGACGTCCTCGGCGCCCGCCTTCGGCGTGGTGACCCATTTGACGGGCGCGGTCGTGGGTGTTGGAGTCGGCGTGGCCGTCGACGGGATGCCGCTCGTCCGCGAATCGTGGCCGGCCGCCGTGACAGGTGCCTCGGCCGAGCAGGCCGCGACGCCGAGCAGACCGACGACAGCCAGCGCTGCGACGAATGTCTGGCGGACGGATCGAATGGTGACCTTCACGTGCTTCCCCTCAGGAACTACCGGTGCCGCCACCCCGACGTCACGGGATCGGAGGCCAACACACCCCACGAAGCAGTGTCGCTGATGAACGCACCCATCACCAAAACCATCCGCACCGCGTCGTCCAGAACGTCCCAGCCCTCGCCGCTCCAGAGGCTGCCGTATGCCGCTGGGCTCGGTGCGGCTCGAGCCCGGCCGTCAGGGGTGGCTGGCAGGATGGACGGGTGAGCGAGATCACTGAGCCTGAGATCCCCGGGAACGGGGTCCCGCACGCCGCTTCGGGTCCGGCCGTCGTCGAGGACCCGATCCCCGTCGAGGCCAACCAGGAGTGGGCGGACCTCGCCGAGCAGGCGAGTGCGGCACAGTTCAACTACCACGTCAGGGACTCGCCGACGATCAGCGACGGCGAGTACGACGCGCTCATCCGCCGTCTCAACGAGCTCGAGGAGCAGTGGCCCTCGCTGCGCACGCCCCAGAGCCCGACGCAGAACGTCGGTGGCGCGGCCTTCGCGACCGGCTTCGAGACCGTCGACCACGTCGAGCGGATGCTGAGCCTCGACAATGCGTTCTCCTTCGAGGAGCTGCGTGCCTGGGCGGAGCGGGTCGAGCGTGAGGTGGGCACCCGTTCCCACTTCCTCACCGAGCTGAAGATCGACGGTCTGGCAGTCAACCTCCTCTACGAGAGGGGGCGGCTCGTTCGGGCGCTGACCCGGGGCGACGGTCGCACGGGAGAGGACGTCACCAACAACGTGCGCACCATCAGGGGAGTGCCCGAGCGGTTGAACGGTGACGACGTCCCGGAGCTCGTGGAGATCCGCGGGGAGGTCTTCTTCCCGACCGCGGGGTTCGCCGACCTCAATGCCTCGCTCGTCGCGGCGGGGAAGGCGCCGTTCGCCAACCCGCGCAACGCGGCTGCCGGGTCGTTGCGGCAGAAGGACCCGAAGGTCACGGCGAGCCGGCCGCTTCAGCTGCTCGTCCACGGCATCGGGGCCAGACGGGGCTTCGACCTCGAGCGGCAGAGCCAGGGGTACGAGGTGATGCGGGCCTGGGGACTGCCGACGTCCGACAAGGTCAGGGTGCTCGACGAGATCTCCGAGGTCGAGGAGTTCGTGGCCCACTACGGGGAGCACCGCCACGACGGCAGCCACGAGATCGACGGCATCGTCGTCAAGGTGGACGAGGTGGCGCTCCAGCGTCAGCTGGGCACGACGTCGCGGGCCCCACGGTGGGCGATCGCCTTCAAGTACCCGCCCGAGGAGGTCAACACCAAGTTGCTCGACATCCGCGTCAACGTCGGGCGCACCGGGCGTGTGACGCCGTACGGCGTCATGGAGCCCGTCGTCGTCGCCGGGTCGACGGTCGAGCAGGCGACCCTGCACAACCAGTTCGAGGTCGAACGCAAGGGCGTGCTCATCGGTGACACGGTCGTGCTGCGCAAGGCGGGGGATGTCATCCCGGAGATCGTCGGGCCGGTCGTCGACCTGCGCGACGGGAGCGAGCGCGCCTTCGTCATGCCGACGGAGTGTCCGGCGTGCGGGACGCCGCTCGCGCCGGAGAAGGAGGGGGACAAGGACATCCGCTGCCCCAACGCCCGGTCCTGTCCCAGCCAGCTGCGGGAGCGGATCTTCGGGCTCGCCTCTCGGTCGGCGCTCGACATCGAGGCGCTCGGCTGGGAGGGGTCGATCGCGCTTCTGGAGTCGGGGATCATCACCGACGAGGGCGACCTCTTCGTGCCACCGGCCGACAGTCCGGAGGCGGGCCGCTATGGCGTGACGCGGGAGCGCCTGTCGACCGTCACCCTCTACACCCGGGCGGCGAAGAAGACCGACCCGGCCGAGCACGTCGTGGCTGGCAGGGTGCTGTCCGCCAACGGTGAGAAGCTGCTGACCGAGCTGGAGAAGGCCAAGTCGCAACCGCTCTGGCGCGTGCTCGTCGCGCTGTCGATCCGTCACGTCGGCCCGACCGCCGCCCGGGCGCTGGCGGCGACGTTCGGCTCGATGGACGCGATCCGGTCCGCGACCACGGAGGAGCTGGCCGAGGCGGAGGGTGTCGGCGGGATCATCGCCGAGTCCGTCACCGCGTGGTTCCGGGTGGACTGGCACGCCGAGATCGTGCGCAAGTGGGCCGCGGCCGGGATGCGCATGCAGGACGACGTAGACGAGTCGGTGCAGCGCACCCTCGAGGGCAGGACGGTCGTCGTGACCGGCTCGCTCGAGGGCTTCTCCCGGGATGAGACGAAGGAAGCGATCATCAGCCGCGGTGGCAAGGCCGCGAGCTCAGTGTCGAAGAAGACCGACTGGGTCGTCGTGGGGGCCAACGCCGGCTCCAAGGCCGCGAAGGCCGAAGAGCTCGGACTGCCCGTTCTGGACGAGGCCCAGTTCCTGCGGCTGCTGCGGACCGGCTCTCCCGACTGACCGCACCGGGGATTCGCAGCACCCGACCGCGCACCCTTGCCACGGTGGTCCAGACGGGATGCCGCCTGATCGTTACCGCTTCGTTGCCGCTCTGTAGCCCTGCTGCTGCGGTCGGGGTCGCTGCGCCCGGGAGATGTGTCCTCGGGCCATACCCATCCATCAGGTGTGTGGGGAGGGCCCGTGCCTCACGTCTGGCCGACTCCTAGAGTTGCCGGAGTCAGGACGCGAGTCAGGACAAAGCCCATCAACCGCACGAGTCAGACCAGCTACCGCACGAGGAGGTGCAGCTGTCCATGGACGCGCCGCTGCTCGAGACCCGCGCGCTGACCAAGGAGTTCCGCGGGTTCAAGGCGGTCTCCGACGTCAACCTCTCCGTCACCGAGGGCACCATCCACGCGCTCGTCGGCCCCAACGGAGCAGGCAAGACCACGTTGTTCAACCTCCTGACCGGGTTCCTCTCCCCGTCGTCCGGCTCGATCGTGTTCGACGGCAAGGACATCACCGGCAAGGAGCCGGAGCAGATCGCCCCGATGGGGATCGCCCGTTCCTTCCAGATCACGAGCCTCTTCGACCAGATGACGCTGCGGGAGCACCTCGAGCTCGCCCTGGCCAGCCCGACCGGCATGGGCATGCAGTTCTGGCGCTCCATCAAACGCATGGCCGTCTTCCGGGACCGCTCGATGGAGCTGCTCGAGCGGGTCGGTCTCGCCGACCGTGCGGGCCTCCCGGCCGGCTCGCTTGCCTACGGTCAGAAGCGGGCCCTCGAGCTCGCGATCGCCATGGCCCTCGATCCCAAGCTGCTCCTGCTCGACGAGCCGACAGCCGGGATGGGCATCGAGGACGTCGACCGGACCATCGCACTTGTCAAGCAGCTCGCCGAGGGCCGCACCGTCGTCTTCGTCGACCACAACATGCACGTCGTCGGATCGCTGGCGAGCACCGTGACCGTCCTCCAGTCAGGGCAGGTGCTCGCCGAGGGCACCTATGACGAAGTGCGCAACGACGAGCGCGTCATCACCGCCTACCTCGGAGCAGCCCATGAGTGAGACGCCACCCATGACGTCGACCCGGACGTCACTCGAGGTTGCGGGAGTCTCCGCCTGGTACGGCGAGGCGCGGGTGCTCTCCGATGTCAGCATCGAGATCGGCCAGGGCGAGGTCGTCACCCTCGTCGGTCGCAACGGCGCCGGCAAGACGACACTGCTCCGCTGCATCATGGGGCTGCACAAGCAGGTGCAGGGATCGACCACGTTCGAGGGGATCGAGCTGCACAAGCGGTCCGCGGACAGCCGGGCGCGCCTGGGCATCGGCTGGGTTCCTGACGACCGCGGGATCTACGCCTCGCTCTCCGTTGCCGAGAACCTCCTGCTGCCGCCCCTCGTCCACGACGACGGCTGGAGCCTCGAGCGGATCTACGAGTTCTTCCCCGCGCTCCACGAGCGCAGGGACTTCCCCGGCACCAAACTGTCGGGGGGCGAGCAGCAGATGCTCGCGATGGCACGAGTCCTGCGGATGGGCGCGCGCCTGCTCCTGCTGGACGAGCCGAGCGAGGGTCTCGCCCCGGTCATCGTCCAGAGCATCGGGGAGATCATCCGTGAGATCAAGGCCCAGGGCGTGGCCGTGCTGCTCGTCGAGCAGAACGTCAAGTTCGCTTCCACCGTGGCCGACCGGCACTACCTCCTCGCACAGGGGAGGGTCGTCGAGCACCTCGACAACGAGGACTTCCAAGCCCGCGAGAGCGAGCTGCTCACCTATCTCGGGATGTAGCACACCTCCATCCCTCGGCCCATGCCGGAAACCCGGCACACGCATTCGCACCATCCAGAAGGCATGACATCCCAGGAGGGGACATGAGTGGCAGGAACAAGGTCGCGGGCACCGTGGCCATCGCGGCTTCCGCATCGCTGGCGCTGGCCGCCTGCGGCAGCGGAGCCGGCGGGCCGCAGTCCGGCGGAGACGCCAAGCTGACCAACGACAAGGTCGTCATCGGCCTGCTCAACGACCAGTCAGGCGTCTACAAGGACCTGTCCGGACCGAACTCCAAGGTCGCGATCGAGATGGCCATCGCCGACTACAAGGCCAAGTACGGCGACAAGGCGGTCGCCAAGACCATCGAGGTCATCCAGGCCGACCACCAGAACAAGCCCGACATCGCCAACACCAAGGCGCAGGAGATGTATGACCGGCAGAACGCCGACATCATCCTCGACGTCCCCACGTCCTCCGCCGCCCTGGCCGTCGCGTCGCAGGCCAAGGCGAAGAAGAAGCTGCACATCAACATCGGTGCCGCCACGACCGCCCTCACCGGTGAGTCGTGCAACAAGTACACCTTCCACTGGGCCTACGACACGTACATGCTCGCCCACGGCACGGGCACCGCGACCGTCAAGAACGGCGGCAAGACGTGGTCCATCGTCTACCCCGACTACGCGTTCGGCCAGGACATGAACAAGTCGTTCACGACCGCCATCGACGGCGCAGGTGGCGAGGTCCAGCAGTCGATCCCGACGCCCTTCCCCAACGACAACTTCGCGACGTTCATCACCAAGGCGGCTTCGAGCAACCCGGACGTCGTGGGGATCATGGCCGCCGGCGGCGATCTCATCAACTTCGTCAAGCAGTACAACCAGGCCGGGATGCAGGACAAGGCCACCCTCGCGGTGGGCCTGATGTTCATCACCGACATCCACTCGCTCGGCGTCGAGCAGTTCGCCGGAACCCAGTTCACCGACGCCTGGTACTGGAACTTCGACGACGAGAACCGCAAGTGGGCCGACCGGTTCCAGGAGAAGACGCAAACCCGTCCGTCCTTCGCCCACGCCGGCAACTACTCGGCCGCCCTCCAGTACCTCGAGGCGATCCAGGAGGCCGGCACCGACGACGCCGACGCGGTCGTTGCCAAGCTCGAGGGCAAGAAGGTCAACGACGTCTTCCTCCGCAACGGTGAGATCCGCGCCGCGGACCACCGCGTCCTGCACGACGCCTACCTGGCCAAGGTCAAGACCAAGGACCAGGTCAAGGAGGACTGGGACTACGAGGAGATCCTGACGACGATCCCCGCGGCCGAGGCCTTCGGGCCGGTGTCGGACGCCTGCAAGATGTGACCTGACCCCCGCCACGCGTGACGGTGGTGCCGGATGCCGGGAGCATCCGGCACCCCGTCCCACGGCGGGGCCGAGACCAGAAGGTCCAGGAACCTCATGAGCGCATTCATCCAGTACACCCTGCAGGGCCTCGCGGCCGGAGGGTTCTACGCCCTGTCCGCCCTCGGCCTCGCGGTGATCTTCGGCGTCCTCGGCGTCGTGAACTTCTCCCACGGCGCCTGCTACATGCTCGGGGCCGTGCTCGCAGCCGTGCTGCTCGCCGAGCTCAACGTCAACTTCTGGCTCGCGCTCGTCATCGTGCCCATCCTCATGTTCGGCTTCGGGGTCCTCATGGAACGCGCGCTGGTCCGCTGGCTGCTGCCGCTCGACCCGCTGTACAACTTCCTGCTCACCTTCGGTCTGACCCTCGTGCTCGTCGAGGCGGTCAAGCAGCGCTACGGCGTCTCGGGGCTGCCCTACCAGGTCCCCCCGGGTCTCGGGGGACAGGTGAGCGTCGGCAGCCTGAGCCTGCCGACCTACGCCATCTTCGCGTGCCTCTTCTCGGTCGCCGTGTGCGTGGGCGTCGGGTTGCTCCTGACGCGAACCCGGATCGGCATGATCGTCCGGGCCGCGACCGAGGCGCCCGAGCGCACCCGGGCCCTGGGCATCAACGTCGGGCGCTGGGTCACCCCCGTGTTCGGCTTCGGCATCGCCCTGGCCGGCCTGGCCGGCGTCCTCGCGGCTCCTACGCGGGCCATCACCGCCGAGATGGGCAGCAACTTCATCATCATCCTGTTCGCCGTCGTCGTCATCGGCGGACTCGGCTCGATCCTCGGGGCGGTCGTCGCCGGGTTCCTCGTGGGGCTCGTCGAGGCCTACGGAGTCGCCTATGCCCCCGCCTACGCCCAGATCGTCATCTTCATCCTGATGGCGCTCGTCATCCTCGTTCGCCCTGCTGGCCTCTTCGGACGGGAGGAGATCGCATGACCGCCGACCCACAGCTCACCGACCGGACCGACATCGACCTCGCCAAGCCGTCGATCCTGTCGCGTCGCAGCCCCTGGCGCTATGTCATGCTCCTCGTGGGCCTCGCCGTCCTCGTGGTGCTGCCTTACCAGATCTACCCGCCCGTGGCGATGGACATGCTCTGCTGGGGACTGTTCGCGATCAGCGTCGACCTGCTGCTCGGCTTCACCGGTCTGCTCAGCTTCGGCCACGCCGCGTTCTGGGGCGGCTCGGCGTACGCCACCGGACTCATCGCGATCCACACGGGATGGCCCTTCCCGCTCGCCGTCCTCGGGGGCGCCGTCTTCGCCATGGCCATCGCGGTGCCGATCGGCTACCTCTCCGTGCGGCGGACGGGCATCTACTTCGCGATGGTGACCCTGGCCTTCGCGCAGATGCTCTACTTCATCGTCAACCAGTGGCGTGACGTGACGGGCGGAGAGAACGGCCTCCAGGGCATCCCGAAGAACTTCTTCGGCATCGAGAGCGTCGAGCTCGACTCGTTCTACTTCTACTACGCTGGCGCCGCCGTCATCGTCATCGGCATCTTCATCGCCTGGCGCGTCGTCAACTCGCCGTTCGGCCGCGTCCTCACCGCCATCCGCGACAACCCCGCCCGCGCTCGGGCGCTCGGGTACGACGTCGAGAAGTACAAGATCGTCGTCTTCGTCATCTCCGCCGGACTGGCGGGCGTGGCTGGTGGTGTCTTCTCGATCAGCCACGGGTTCGCCTCGCTCCAGGAGGTCGCCTGGACGACGTCCGGGAAGGTCGTGCTCATCACCGTCCTCGGTGGGATCGGGACGCTCTGGGGTGGTCTCGTCGGCGCCGGCGTCGTCGTTTATCTCGAGGACTACCTCGCGTCCGCCGGAGTCAGTGGCATCGCGATGATCACCGGTGCCATCTTCGTGCTCATCGTCCTGCTCTTCCGCCACGGGATCTGGGGCACGGCACGCAACCTGATCCGCGAGCAGGTCATCGCCCGCCGGAGCCGACCGCGCTCCTGACCCATCCTCCGTCGCGGGGCACACCGTCCGGTTCGGGCGGTGTGCGCCGCTCCGGAGGTGGTTGGCGTGGGCCAGAGGCGCGGTCGGGACCCCACCGTCCGGCCCATAGACTGGCCACCATGTCCACACTCTCCCGTGCCGACGTCGCCCACCTCGCCGGGCTGGCTCGCATCGACCTCTCGGACGCCGAGCTGGACCGGATGGTCGGCGAGCTGTCGGTGATCCTCGAGTCCGTCGCCAAGGTCCAGCAGGCTCCCATCGAGGACGCCCCTCCGATGTCGCACCCGATGCCGCTCACCAACGTGACCCGACCCGACGTGGTCCGTCCCGGGCTCACCGCCGAGGAGGCGCTGTCGGGCGCGCCGGAGCAGGAGCTCGGCCGGTTCGCGGTCCCGCGCATCCTCGACGAGGACTGATCGGCCCCCCCGTTGACCGAGCCCCACTGAGCCGGCCACCGACCAAACGGCACGTTTGCCGCCCAGCCGGCTCAGCGGCATACGGCACCATTTCGTGAACTCCCTGATGGATGAAGGCAACTGACGTGACTACTGACCTGACTCGCGCCTCTGCGACGGAGCTCGCCGAGGCGCTGGCGAGCAAGACGATCTCATCCGTTGAGGTGACCCAGGCCCACCTCGACCGGATCGCGGCCGTCGACGAGCAGGTGCACGCCTACCTCCACGTCGATGCCGAGGGGGCGCTCGCGACGGCTCGGGCCATCGACGAGCGACGCGCGGCGGGGGAGAGCCTGCCCACGCTCGCGGGCGTGCCGATCGCCGTCAAGGACGTCATGGCGACCAAGGGACTGCCCACGACATGCGGCAGCCGGATCCTGGAGGGCTGGATCCCGCCCTACGACGCGACCGTGGTCCGCCACCTCAAGGAGACGGGGATGCCGATCCTCGGCAAGACCAACATGGACGAGTTCGCCATGGGGTCCTCCACCGAGCACTCGGCCTACGGCCCGTCCCGCAACCCGTGGGACCTCGAGCGGATCCCCGGCGGCTCGGGCGGTGGCTCGAGCGCCGCGGTGGCAGGCTTCCTCGCTCCCCTCGCCATCGGCACCGACACCGGTGGCTCGATCCGCCAGCCGGCCGCGGTCACCGGGACAGTCGGGACGAAGCCGACCTACGGGGGCGTGTCGCGCTACGGCCTCGTCGCGCTCGCCAGCAGCCTCGACCAGGCCGGCCCCTGCGCACGGACCGTCCTGGACGCGGCCCTGCTCCACGTCGTCATGGGCGGGCACGACCCGATGGACTCGACGTCGATCGACGCTCCGGTGCCGCCGGTCCTCGAGGCGGCTCGACGCGCCGACGTCAAGGGGATGCGGATCGGTGTCGTGAAGGAGCTCGGCGGCGAGGGCTACCAGCCGGGGGTGCGCGCCCGCTTCGAGGAGTCCGTGGCGTTGCTCGTCGAGCAGGGTGCCGAGGTCGTCGAGGTGAGCTGCCCCAATTTCGACTACGCCCTGGCCGCCTACTACCTCATCCTGCCGAGTGAGGCCTCGAGCAACCTGGCCAAGTTCGACGCGATGCGCTACGGCCTGCGTGTCCTGCCGGAGGGGGTCGATGCTCCGACGGCCGAGCAGGTCATGGCCGTGACCCGCGACGCGGGCTTCGGCGCCGAGGTCAAGCGCCGCATCATTCTCGGGACTTATGCGCTGAGCTCGGGGTACTACGACGCCTACTACGGCTCGGCACAGAAGGTGCGCACCCTCATCGCGCAGGACTTCGAGCGCGCCTTCGATCGGGTCGACGTCCTCGTCAGCCCGACAGCGCCGACGACCGCGTTCCGGCTCGGTGACAAGCTCGACGACCCGATGGCCATGTACCTCAACGACATTGCGACGATCCCCGCCAACCTCGCTGGGGTGCCCGGCATGTCCATCCCGTCGGGTCTGGCTGACGAGGACGGCCTGCCGACGGGGATCCAGGTTCTTGCGCCGGCCACGAAGGACGAGCGCCTCTACACCGTCGGCGCCGTGCTGGAGCAGGTCCTGCTCGAGCGGTGGGGCGCCCCGATCCTGTCCAAGGCACCCGAGCTCGCCGGCAGCGCCGGCGCCGGTGCCGCCGCGAAGGGAGTCTGAGATGGCCGTCACGTCCTCCGCTGTCGACGCCGTGCTCGACTATGACGAGGCGATCGCCACGTTCGACCCCGTCATGGGGCTCGAGGTCCACGTCGAGCTGCACACCGCCACGAAGATGTTCTGCGGCTGCCCGACCGTCTTCGGCGCCGAGCCGAACTCCCAGGTGTGCCCGGTCTGCCTCGGCCTGCCCGGCGCCCTGCCGGTCGTCAACGAGAAGGCAGTCGAGTCGGCGATCCGGATCGGCCTGGCGCTGAACTGCGAGATCGCCGAGTGGTGCCGCTTCGCCCGGAAGAACTACTTCTACCCGGACATGCCGAAGAACTTCCAGACCTCGCAGTACGACGAGCCGATCGCGTACAACGGGTGGCTCGACGTCGAGGTCGACGACGGTGCCGGTGGCACCGAGGTGTTCCGTGTCGAGATCGAGCGCGCCCACATGGAGGAGGACACGGGCAAGTCCCTTCACGTCGGCGGGGCGACCGGGCGCATCCACGGCGCCGAGTATTCGCTCGTCGACTACAACCGCGCGGGGATACCGCTCATCGAGATCGTCACCAAGCCCATCGTCGGCGCGGGGGAGCGGGCGCCGGAGGTGGCGCGGGCCTACGTCTCGGCCCTGCGTGATCTCATGCGCGCGCTCGACGTCAGCGACGTCAAGATGGAGCAGGGTTCGATGCGCTGCGACGCCAACGTGTCGTTGCGCCCCCGCGCTGGTGACGACCCACGGGGCGAGGCCCAGCTCGCCGTCCCCCTCGGGACGCGCACCGAGACGAAGAACGTCAACTCGCTCCGCTCGGTCGAGCGGGCGGTGCGTTACGAGATCTCGCGCCACGCCGCGATCCTCGACGCAGGCGGCTCCATCCTGCAGGAGACCCGTCACTGGCACGAGGACACCGGCGTCACGACGTCCGGACGGGTCAAGTCCGACGCTGACGACTACCGCTACTTCCCGGAGCCGGACCTCGTGCCCGTGGCGCCGAGTCGCGCGACCGTCGAGGCGCTGGGCGAGACGCTGCCGGAGCCGCCGGGACAACGGCGCAAGCGACTCCAGAGCGACTGGGGCTACAGCGATCTCGAGATGCGCGACGTCGTCAACGCGGGCTCGGTCGAGCTCATCGAGGCGACCGTCGCAGCGGGGGCCAGCCCCGCAGCCGCGAGGAAGTGGTGGCTGGGTGAGCCGTCGCGGCGCGCCAACGCCGAGGGCCAGGACATCGTGACGTATGCCGCTGGGCTGGGTTTCACCCCAGCGCACGTCGCCGAGCTCGATCGTCTCGTGACGAGCGGCCGGCTCAACGACTCGATGGCCCGCCAGGTCCTCGACGGGGTCCTCGCCGGTGAGGGCACCCCGACCGAGGTGGCCGACGCCCGCGGACTCGAGCTGGTCCAGGACGACGACGCGCTGGGGGCGGCCGTGGACAAGGTCATCGACGCCAACCCGGACATCGCCGCGAAGATCCGCGACGGCAAGGTCCAGGCGGCCGGAGCCCTCATCGGCCAGGTGATGAAGGAGCTGAAGGGACAGGCCGACGCCGGCAAGGCGCGCGAGCTCATCCTGGCCCGATTGACGTGAGTTCACGCTGTCAACAGTGAGATTGCTCACGACCGCAGCACGGACTCGTGAGGCGCGATGCACGGTCACGCCTAGTGTCGGGCCTCGTGACAACGACGTACTCGCCAGATCCTGTGACCGACCCTTCGACTGACCAGTCTCCCGCGAGACTCGCCGAGGAGCACCACGAGGAGTGGTCCGAGCGACAGGCCCTCGCGGAGGCGATGATCCCGGTCATCGGGCGGCTCTACCGGCAGAACAACGTCGTGACGTCGATCTACGGACGCAGGCTCATCAACGAGTCCGCCATCCACCTCATCAAGGCACACCGATTCGCTCGACGGATCGACGAGGTCGAGCTCGACCTCCATGACACGCTGCCCGTTCTCCAGGCGCTCGCGGCCGTGGATCCCGGGGCCGCCTCGGTGGACCTGGCCCGGCTGACGAGAAAGTACAAGCAGGACGGCGGCGACGCCGATCTCACGGAGTGGGTGCGGGCCGAGCTCGGCGAGGTGGCCGGCCGCAAGGGGGCCACCGGGCGCGCGGACGGTGACGGCCGGCGGGGGACGGATGTCGTCCTCTACGGCTTCGGTCGGATCGGGCGCCTGCTCGCCCGGATCCTCATCGCCCACACGGGCCGGGGCGACGGCCTCAACCTTCGGGCGATCGTCGTGCGCAAGGGGGGCGACAACGACCTGATGAAGCGGGCGAGCCTGCTGCGCCGGGACTCGGTCCACGGATCGTTCCAGGGCACGATCACCGTGGACGAGGACGCGAACACCATTCTCGCCAACGGCACGCGCATCCAGGTCATCTACTCGGACGACCCGACCACCGTGGACTACACGGCTTACGGCATCGAGGACGCGATCGTCGTCGACAACACTGGCCGGTGGCGCGACCGTGCGGGCCTCTCGCAACATCTCCAGTGCCCCGGAGTCTCGCGCGTGCTCCTCACGGCGCCTGGCAAGGGCGACCTGCCGAACATCGTCGCGGGCATCAACGAGCACCTGATCAGCCGCGACGGGGCGGGCGACGAGACCATTCTCTCGGCGGCATCGTGCACGACCAACGCGATCGTGCCGGTGCTCAAGGCGGTCAACGACGAGTACGGCATCGTGGGTGGCCACGTCGAGACGGTGCACTCGTTCACGAACGACCAGAACCTCATCGACAACTTCCACAAGGGCGAGCGTCGTGGCCGGTCAGCCGCGCTCAACATGGTCCTCACCGAGACCGGCGCGGCCAAGGCCGTGGCCAAGGCGCTCCCGGAGCTGGAGGGCAAGCTGACGGGCAACTCGATCCGCGTGCCCACGCCCAACGTGTCGATGGCGATCCTCAACCTGACGCTGAAGCGGTCGACGTCGCCGGACGAGATCAACACCTTCCTGCGTCGCACCTCGCTGCATTCGGCGCTGCACAAGCAGCTCGACTACATCGACAGCCCGGAGGTCGTCTCGACGGACTTCGTCGGCTCACAGTACGCCGGCATCGTCGATGGCCGCGCGACGATCACGGCAGACGACCGTGTCGTGCTCTACGTCTGGTACGACAACGAGTTCGGTTACAGCTGCCAGGTCGTCCGGGTTCTGGAGAGCATGGCGCGGGTTCACCCGCCGGCCTTCCCGCGCGTCTGAGGCCCGGGTTCAGCGGCGGCCGCCGCCGAGCAGGCCGCCCAGGATCCCGCCGAGCAGGTCCCCGCCACCGGAGCCGCCGAGGATTCCACCGAGGACGTCCTGGATCGGGTTCGACGCGCCCTGCTGGGCAGGCGCGCCCGTCCCGGCCGGATGCTGCGTCGGTGCACTCTGCGCGCCCTGACCGCCGGGGAAGAGTGGCCCCGAGTCCACCTGACTGGACGTCTGCTCCCCACCGAGAACGCCTCCCAGCATGCCGCCCAGGCCACCCTGCCCGCTCATCTTCTTGGCGAGCCAGGACAGCACAATGGGCGCGAGGACGGGCAGCATCCGCTTGACGAGGTCGCCCGTCGCGCCGCCACCCATCCCGCCCAGCTGGTTCATGACCTGGTCGGTGTTGTCGCCGAAGATGTTGCCGACGATCTTCTGGCCATCGGCGACGTCGACCTGCTCCAGGTCGTTCGGGACACCGCCCCCATGCTGGGCGAGTGCGTTCATGATCGAGTTGGCGCCGGCCGGATCAGCAGCATTCGCCTGCAACCCGCCGAGCAGTGCGGGCAGCGCCTGCTCGGCCGCCTGCCGGGCCTCGTTCTCGTCGACCCCGAGCTGGCCGGCGAGCTGACTCAGTGGGACCTGCTCCAGGATCTCGTCGTACTGCGACATGACCTTCACCTCCTGGGTGTGCAACGGCCTCGCGCCGCCTGGTTCGGACTCTAGTCATCGGCAGCCGCATCGGCGCTTGGAACGTCAGCCGGCTCCGACGTCAGACAGCGGCAGCGAGATGAGCTTGTCGTTCGACCCGTTGCTCGTGGTGAGCCATAGTCGACCGCCCACGAACAGCACGTCGCGGATGCGGCCGTAGGTCCCGTGCAGCTTGCGCTGGGGCTCCCCGACCGTCCCGTCGGCGTGAATCGGCACGCGCCAGATGGACTCTCCCCGCAGAGCCGCCATGTACACCGCCCCGTCGGGACCCATCGCGATGCCGCTGGGCGACATGTCGGCCGTGGGCCACTGAGCCACGGGATCGACGAAGTTGTCGTTGCCCGCCTTGCCCTCGACCTCCGGCCATCCGTAGTTGCGACCCGGCTCGATGAGGTTGAGCTCGTCCCACGTCGAGGCGCCGAACTCGCTCGCCCACATCCGACCCTTGCTGTCCCAGGCGAGGCCCTGGACGTTTCGGTGCCCATAGCTCCAGATCGGCGAACCGCCGAAGGGGTTGCCGGGGGCCGGGTCTCCCGCACGGGTGATGCGCAGGATCTTGCCCCCGAGCGACTGGCGGTTCTGCGACAGGGACGTGTCCCCGGCCTCGCCGGTGCCGACATAGAGGTAGCCGTCTGGTCCGAACTTGATCCGGCCGCCGTTGTGGTTGTGGCCCCGGGGGATTCCCTCGAAGATGACCTTCGGCTCGCCGATGCGGTCCCCTCGCCACGGCACCGCGGCGACCCGGTTGTCGCTCTCGGTCGAGTAGTACGCGTAGAACACCGGGTTCGCCCCGAAGTCCTTCGGGACCGCGAGCCCCAGCAGGCCCCCCTCGCCGCTCGTCCGCTCGATGGGCAGCCGCCCCACGACCCGGGGCTCGCCGCCGGCCCCCGGTGCGGGGACGTGGTACACGTCACCGGTGTCGCGCTCACTCACGAGCGCGGACCCGTCCGGCAGCAGGGCGATCGACCAGGCCACCCGCAGGCCCTCGAGCAGCGTCGTCGCCGGACCGGTCTGGACCGGGGCTGGCGAGGTCGTCGCCGCGGTGCCGGTCGTGGCCGGCTCAGGGCTGGTCGTGCCGCCCACCGCGGCGGACGTGGTGAAGTTTACGGCCGGAGTCGTCCCGGTGTCGGAGTCCGGAGTGCCGGCCGTGCACGCTGCGAGTGCCAACAGTGGGGCAACGACCCACGTGACCAGCCGGCGCGTGCGCGTGCGGGGGGTGGGCGGCATACCTCATTCTGTCCTATGCGATCGCCGGGAACCGGGTTGCCGCACCGCCTCTGTCAGCCGTCGGGCCGATCGCGCGATCAACGCCCGCGCCGGGCGACCTTGTCTGCCAGCCAGGCGTGCTCGTCTGGGTGCAGGACGCCCGCGTCGAGGACCCGGCGCGCCGCATCGAGGTCGCCCATCGCTGCCCGGAAGCTGAGCAGGAGGTCGATGTCGTGCTCCGGCCGCTCGATCTCGATGCTCACGCCGGTCCGGAAGGTCCCGGGCCGCACGACGGACAGATATGCGCCGGTGCGGCCTTCGGCGCTGAATCGCTTGACCCACTGGGGAACTCCCATGTGCCCCGCGAACGTGGCGCAGGGGATCCGGGGTACCTCGACCCTGAGCACGACGTCGTCGAGTCGCCAGACCTCTCCGATGAGCGCGTGGGTCGTGTCGACCCCGACCGTGGTGAGGTTCTCGCCGAAGGCGCCGGGGGCCAGGGGCCGACCGAGCTCGCCCTCCCACCACTGCTGGTCCTCGCGGGCGTAGGCATAGACCGCCTGCTGGGATCCGCCGTGGTGCTTGGGGTCGCCGATCTCGTCGCCGACGACACCGCTGCCCAGCCCACCGCGCTTCGGCCCGGGATCACGCACCTCGACGAGGGCGTCCTCCGGCAGCCGTACCTTGGCGATGGCCGTCGTCGGGCCACTGGCGTACGGGCGGGTGACGCCGGTGCCGACGTTGATCGACATCACGTGTGGCTGGCTCACCGGGTGAGACTACCCTCACGCCAGGTCGTAGGTTGGGGCCCATGAGCACCGATCGTCCCGTCGTGGTGGCCGTCCCCGAGGAGGCGTATGCCGCTGGGCTGGCTGATGCCGCGCACGTCGAGCCGGTCGTGTGGGACCCATCCCACCGCCATGAGCGCGAGGCTGAGTTCCGACTCGTCGTGCCTCCGTACATGGGCCCACCGCCCCGAGTGGAGCGCTTCCGCGATCTGCCGGCGCTCGAGGTGGTCCAGCTGTTGTCCGCCGGCTACGAGACGGTTCTCGACCGCATTCCACCCGGCGTGACGCTCTGCAACGGCGCCGGGATCCACGACGCGAGCACGGCCGAGCTTGCCCTGACCCTCACCCTCGCCTCCGAGCGCGACCTCGCCACGCACCTGCTCGCGCAGTCGAGGTCGTCCTGGGCCGGACCGCGGATGTGGCGCGCCCTCGCGGACAAGCGGGTCCTCGTCGTGGGCTACGGCCGGATCGGCCATGCGATCGTGAGTCGGCTCCTGCCGTTCGAGGTGGAGGTCACGGTGGTCGCCACCCGGGCCAGAGGCGGCGATGACCTCGTCGATGCCGTGCACGGCATCGACGAGCTTCCCGTCCTCGCGCGGACTGCCGACGTCCTCATCCTCATCGTCCCGCTCACCGACTCGACGCGCGGGCTGATCGACGCCGACGTGCTGGCCCGGTTGCCGGATGACGCCCTCGTCGTCAACGTGGCGCGCGGCCCGATCGTCGACACCGATGCCCTCGTCGCGGAGTGCTCCTCTGGCCGGCTCCGTGCGGCGCTCGACGTCACCGACCCTGAGCCCCTCCCCGCTGACCATCCACTGTGGAGCACTCGGGGCGTCATCATCACGCCGCATATCGGCGGGGCGACCTCGGCGATGGCACCGCGAGCTCGGGCGCTCGTGCGCCGCCAGGTCGAGGCGCTTCGGGACGGCCGCCCCCTCGAGAACGTCGTCAAGCCCGCCACCTCCCTCAGCCGCTGACCAAAGGCGCCGGCCGGCGCAGGACCCGGCCCAGCGGCATACGGCATGGGTAATGTCTTGTCGGCTGTCAGAGCCGTAGTGGACACTGTGAACATGGCTGAGACGATCGTGGCAGTCGGGACTCGGAAGGGGCTGTGGATCGCCCGGAGCGCCGACCGGCAGGAGTGGTCCGTCGAGGGTCCGCACTTCCTCATGAGCGAGGTGGCCTCGATCGCCTTCGACACCCGCGCCGGGCGACGATCGGTGCTCGCCGGGGTGAAGTCCTGGCACTGGGGCCCGACGGTGCAGGTGAGCGAGGACGCGGGCCGCACCTGGAGCGAGAGCGCCGACCGTGCACTCGCCTTCCCGAGCGACACGGACGCGGCGCTCGAGCGCGTCTGGCAGCTCACCCCTGATCCCAACGACGACGACGTCGTCTGGGCCGGCGTCCAGCCGCATGCCCTCTTCCGGAGCGCTGACCGGGGCGAGCGCTTCGAGCTCGTCCGCGGGCTCTGGGACCACCCGCACCGGCCCACCTGGGAGCCGGGCTTTGGCGGTGGCGCCGTCCACACCATCGTCCCCGAGCCGGGACGGCCCGAGCGGATGCTCGTCGCGATGAGCACTGGTGGGGTGTATCGCTCACAGGATGCAGGGGAGACGTGGGCGCCCAGCAACCCCGGCATCCGCGCGTACTTCCAACCCGACAACGAGTACCCCGAGTACGGCCAGTGCGTGCACAAGGTGGCCCGCGGCGCGGACGGTGAGTTCTTCGCCCAGAACCACAAGGGCGTCTACCGGTCCGGCGATGGCGGCGCGACCTGGGAGTCGATCGCCGACGGACTGCCGACCGATTTCGGCTTCACGATCCTGACCCATCCGCGCCGCCCCGGCGTCGTCTGGAACGTGCCGGTCCAGGACGACGGCGAGCGGATCCCACCGGCGGCCCAGCTCCAGGTCCAGCGGTCGGACGACTCGGGCGGCAGCTGGCGCACCCAGGCGGTCGGGCTGCCGGACCACAGCTACACCTGTGTGCTGCGCGACGCTGCTGGTCTCGATGGCGGCGATCCGGTGGGTCTCTACGTCGGCACCCGCAACGGCGACGTCTTTGCCTCGACCGACGAGGGCGAGACGTTCAGCCGCATCCTGACCCAGCTGCCTGACGTGCTCGTCGTGCGGGCCGCCAGTGTGGAGTGATGTCGAGTGATGCGGCCAGTGGACCAGGAGTCTCCGATGACGACCACTCCCGTGCGGGTCATCCTCCCGGGCCTTCTTCGGGACCTCGTTGGCGGGGTCGCTGAGATCGAGGTGGCCCCGGCCGAGGACGGCCAGACCGTCGAACAGCTGCTCGACCGCGCGTTCACCGAGTACCGGGTCCTCGACGGCAAGGTTCGCGACGAGCGAGGACAGATCCGGCCCCACGTGAAGGTCTTCGTCAACGGGCAGGACGCCACGCGCGGCGAGGGGCTCGCCACTGTCGTGCCCGCGGGCGCACGGGTCCACATCATCAACGCCGTCTCCGGAGGATGACTCGGCGTTGATGACATGGACCGAGCGGGTTGCGCTTCGGGGCTGACAACACCGGAACCGCCGGGCATGCTCGGAACATGAGCAGCGCAGCGCGAGAGAAGACCCTCATCCTCATGCGTCACTCGAAGTCGGAGCAGAGTCCGGGCAAGGTGGACCATGACCGGGAGCTCACCGAACGGGGCCGCCGGGACGCGAATGCCGCCGGTGCGTGGCTCAAGGAGCAGGGCCTCGTGCCGGACCTCGTCATCTGCTCGACATCCCTGCGGACCCGACAGACCTGGGAGGCGGCGTGCAAGGGCGGCGCTCACGCGGAGTTCGTCGAGTACCGCAAGAGCATCTACACCGGTGGCACTGAGGAGACGCTCGAGACCATCCGGGAAGACGCAGGAGAGACGGCGTCGGTCCTCATCATCGGGCACAACCCCACGATCGCGCAGCTGACGAGCCTGCTCAGCGAGGGAGATGGCTCCCGGCAGGCGCACGAGGCGCTCGCGGACGGGTTCGGGACCAGTGGAGTCGCGGTCCTGCGCTACCCGGGTGAGTGGGCAGACCTCGACGTGGGCAGCTGCCAGCTCCAGCGCTTCCATCTCAGCCGCGGCTGACCCCTTCGACGTGAGGGCGGCAGGGCTGGGACGGTGCCCCGGGCTGGGGGCGAGCTCAGCGGCATACGAGATGTGAGATGCCGTGTCCACTCAGCGGACACGGTTCTATGCTTCGGTCCATGACGCAAACGCCGGACATCAAGCCACGCAGCCGTGACGTCACCGATGGTCTCGAGAAGGCCGCGGCGCGAGGGATGCTCCGGGCGGTGGGGCTGTCCGACGAGGACTTCGCCAAGCCGCAGATCGGCGTCGCGAGCTCCTGGAACGAGATCACGCCGTGCAACCTGTCCCTCGACCGGCTCGCGAAGGCCGTCAAGGACGGAGTGCACGCCGGCGGCGGCTACCCGCTCGAGTTCGGGACGATCTCGGTCTCCGACGGCATCTCCATGGGGCACGAGGGAATGCACTTCTCTCTGGTGTCCCGTGAGATCATCGCCGACTCCGTCGAGACCGTCATGAACGCCGAGCGTCTCGACGGCTCGGTGCTCCTCGCCGGGTGCGACAAGTCGCTGCCGGGCATGCTCATGGCGGCGGCACGACTCGACCTCGCGTCGGTGTTCCTCTACGCGGGCACGATCCTGCCCGGCATCGCCAAGCTCTCGGACGGCACCGAGAAGGAGGTCACGATCATCGACGCCTTCGAGGCGGTCGGTGCCTGCGCCGCTGGCCTCATGCCGCGCGAGGACGTCGACGCGATCGAGCGGGCGATCTGTCCCGGCGAGGGCGCCTGCGGGGGGTTCTACACGGCGAACACCATGGCGGCCGTCGCCGAGGCCATCGGGATGTCGATCCCTGGGTCCGCTGCGCCGCCCGCAACCGATCGGCGCCGGGACGTCTATGCCCGCAAGTCGGGCGAGGCCGTCGTCGGCCTGCTCCGGCAGGGCATCACGGCGCGGCACATCATGACGAAGGAGGCGTTCGAGAACGCGATCGCCGTCGTCATGGCCTTCGGGGGCTCGACCAACGCGGTGCTGCACCTGCTCGCCATCGCCCACGAGGCGGAGGTCGACCTGACGATCGGTGACTTCCAGCGCATCGGCAAGAAGGTGCCGCACCTGGCGGACGTCAAGCCGTTCGGTGCTTTTGTCATGAAAGACATCGACCACATCGGTGGCATCCCTGTCGTGATGAAGACGCTCCTCGATGCGGATCTGCTCCATGGCGATGCCCTGACGGTGACGGGCAGGACGGTCGCCGAGAACCTCGACGAGATCAAGCCCCCGCACATCGACGGGCGTGTCATCCGGGAGATGTCGCGGCCGATCCACAAGACCGGAGGTCTGACGATCCTCACCGGCTCGCTCGCGCCCGACGGTGCGGTCGTGAAGTCCGCTGGGTTCGATGAGGACGTCTTCGAGGGGACGGCGCGGGTCTTCGACGGCGAGCGCGGCGCGATGGACGCGGTCGAGCAGGGCACCCTGCGGAAGGGCGACGTCGTCGTCATCCGCTATGAGGGTCCCAAGGGCGGGCCCGGCATGCGCGAGATGCTCGCCGTGACCGGCGCGATCAAGGGTGCCGGTTTGGGCAAGGACGTCCTCCTGCTGACCGATGGTCGCTTCTCCGGGGGGACCACGGGGCTGTGCGTCGGGCATGTCGCCCCGGAGGCCGTCGACGACGGCCCGATCGCCTTCGTCCGGGACGGTGACCCGATCCGGCTCGATGTCGCCAACGGCACGCTCGACCTGCTCGTCGACGAGGGCGAGCTCGCGCGTCGGCGTGCCGAGGGGGTCGTTCACCCCGAGCCGAGGTACACCCGGGGGGTGCTCGCGAAGTACCGCAAGCTCGTCGGCAGCGCCAGTCGCGGCGCGGTCTGCGACTGACGCGACCCGCGCCGTCCCACGGCAACACACCCGCTTGTCGACTGCCTACCCCGGCTGCAGCCGGGGTAGGCAGTC
>NZ_DATCWX010000292.1:0-5368 GCF_036566125.1 Intrasporangium sp. | reverse complement strand
GACAGGGCATAGGGGATTCCGGCACGGGCAGCGGCTCGGGCGACGGCCCGCTCGCCCTCGTGGTGCATCATCCGGGTGAACCCCGTGGGCGCGAGGACGAGCGGCAGGCTGCTCTGGCTGCCGATGATGACCCGCGTCGCGTCCACCTCGCTCACGTCACGCAGGACACGGGGCCGGAACTCGACGCGGGAGAAGGCCTCGCGCGCCCGGCGGAGGCTGATCTCCTGCTCCGCCGCCCCGTCGACGTAGTCGAAGACGGAGCGCGGCGTGCGTCGCTTGGCGATCCTCCGGAGGTCCGCGATCGTCGCGGCCGCCGCAACCCGACGCTCCGAGCCAAGACGCGGGGGCTCGATCCGGACGAGGGGGCGTACCTCGGACCAACGAGGACGTCGGCGCCGGGTGCTCATGGCGCCTCATCATGCCGCCTCGACCGGCACCTTGGGGAGATGCCCGGAGTTGCGCTTCGGCGACAGTTCAAGCAGAGGGCGACTGGCGCAGTGTCCAACTCCTGACACAATGGGCCGCCGGATGAGGGAGCGCCGTGGTGGCGCAACTCGTCCTGAGGGCCTGTAGCTCAGTTGGTAGAGCACCGCGTTTACACCGCGGGTGTCGTCGGTTCGAGACCGGCCGGGCCCACGTGAGTGACGTGACGCTGCGCGAGGTCGTCGACGCCCTGGAGACCCTCTATCCGCCGGACAGCGCGGCCGACTGGGACCAGGTCGGCCTCGTCACCGGCGACCTGGACCAGCCGGTGCGTCGCATCGCCTTCGCGCTGGACCCGACGCTCGCCGTCATCGAGGAGGCGCGCGACTGGGATGCCAACTTGCTCGTCACGCACCATCCGCTGCTCCTGCGGGGCGTCCACTCCGTTGCGACGACGAGCGCCAAGGGCGCCTCCGTCACGCACCTCGTCGTCTCCGACATCGCGCTCTACGTCGCCCACACCAATGCGGACGTCGCCGACCCCGGGGTCTCGTCGGTGCTGGCTGACGCACTCGGGCTCACGTCCCAGCGTCCCCTGACCACCATCGGGCCGTATGCCGCTGGGCGCGTCGGCGAGCTCTCATCGCCTGTGTCGCTGGCTGAGTTCGCAGACGCCGTCGCCGGTGCCCTGCCGCCGACCGCAGGCGGCATCCGGGTGAGCGGTGACCCCGAGGGGATGGTGCGGTCGGTGGCGGTCATGGGCGGTTCCGGGGATGACCAGTTCGAGGCCGTGCGCGCCAGCGGCGCGGATGTCTACGTCACGGCCGACCTGCGTCACCACCCGGTGCTCGAGGCCCGCGAGGAGGCACGCGGAGGGACGCCCTACCTCATCGACGCAGGTCACTGGGCGACCGAGTCGCTGTGGCTGGCCAGCGCCGAGCGTCGCCTTCTGGCGGAGCTGGAGGAGGATCCGTCCGCACCGGCTAGGGTCGAGACGAGAATCTCGTCCATCCGCACCGAGCCGTGGACCTTCGTTGTCGCAGCGAACTCCGCAGGTCTTGGTGCGGACTCCCCTGGAGGTGTGTCCTGAAAGCCGACCCGTCCCGACAGTGGCGTCTGCTCGACCTGCAGGCGATCGACACGCGGCTCGACCAGATCGCCCATGCCCGGGCGAACCTGCCCCAGGTCGCAGCGATCGCCGCGGCCCGGAGCGAGTTGGCGGCGGTCGACACCGAGCTCGTCAACGCCCGCACCGCCGTCGGCGACGTCCAGCGCGAGCTGACCAAGTCGGAGCAGGACGTCCAGCTCGTCCGGGACCGCGCCGCTCGCGACCAGGCCAGGCTCGACTCCGGTCAGGGCAGCGCGAAGGACCTCGCCGCCACGCAGCACGAGCTCGTCTCCCTCGCCCGGCGCCAGTCCGAGCTCGAGGACATCGAGATCGAGGTGATGGAGCGCGCGGAGACCCTGACGAAGCGGGTGGCGGAGCTCGAGACCTCGCGCACCGAGGTCGCAGACCGGCTGGCGAGTCTCGAGGAGGAACACGCCACGGTCCTCGCCGGCCTCGAGGCGGAGGCCGAGCAGGTCGGATCCGGACGTGCGGACATCGTCGCCGGGGTCGGTGAGGAGCTGATCGAGCTCTACGAGAAGATCCGGGCCCAGAGCGGCGGGATCGCAGCGGCGGAGCTGCGCCAACGGCGGTGTGGCGGTTGTCGCCTCGAGCTGAACACCGTCGACTTCGACCGGATCAGGCGCGCTGCCGAGGACGAGGTCGTCCGGTGCGAGGAGTGCCGGCGGATCATGATCCGGACGAGCGAGTCAGGCCTGTGAGTCGTGCCGCTCGCCGCGGTCTCATCGTCGAGTCTGACGGCGGCTCGCGCGGTAACCCGGGCGTGGCAGGCTACGGCGCGGTGGTGCGGGAAGCACCGTCGGGCAGGGTGCTGGTCGAGCTCGCAGAACCACTCGGCACGACGACCAACAACGTCGCGGAGTATCGGGGCCTGCTGGCTGGCCTGAGGGCTGCGTTCGACATCGACCCGGGCGCCGACATCAGCGTGCGCATGGACTCGGACCTCATCGTGAAGCAGATGACGGGTGTCAACAAGGTGAAGCACCCGAACATGCGGCCGCTCGCACTCGAGGCCCAAGCCATGTGCAGGGCGATCAGGGACAACGGCGGCACCGTTGATTTCGAGTGGATTCCGCGGGAGCTGAACCAGACCGCCGATGCCCTGTCGAACGCCGCCATGGACGGCAAGACCATCCACCGCGTCCACGGGGTGCAGGGTGAGGCACCCGAGCCGGCCGATGCGCCGGACGCTCCCGACGACCTGACCGACCGGCGGGACCTACGCCTGCTCCTCGTCCAGGCGCCGTCCACAGAGCGTGCGGTCGAGCGAGTCGCAGCGGCCGTCCGGCCGCTCGTCGGCACGGGCAGCCGGGTCATCACCGCGCCCGAGCCGCTTGCCGAGCAGACCGGGCGGGCCGTTGCCGAGGTCATCGGCACCGAGGTCGAGGTCTCCGCGGACTGGGCGGCGGACCCCGGCAGGGCTGGGAGCGAGCCCGCGGACGCGGCGAGCTCAGCGGCATACGGCAGATTGCGGTTGAGTGGGGGGACGGTGGTCATCGTGACCACGCGACGCGGCATCGTCACCGTCCTGGCGGAGGTCCTCGGGCTCGGCCCCGAGCGCTTCTGGAGCCTCGCGACCGCACCCGGCAGCCTGAGCGGGGTGGAAGTGTGGGCGGACGGCACGGCGTCGGTTGCTTTCACGAATCGGACGGACCATCTCGCCTAGTGGGCATTGTGCGATATTCGCAGGCATGAGCTACGCCGGTGACGTGACCCCGACCGAGGCTTGGATCGTCCTGCAGGGAGACCCGCGGGCCGTGCTCGTCGACGTGCGGACCCACGCGGAGTGGTCGTACGTCGGGCTGCCCGACCTGCGATCGCTGGGCCGGGACGTCGTGCGCATCGAGTGGCAGCGATACCCGGACGGCAGCATCAACGACCGCTTCGTCGACGAGCTGGCGGCGGCCGGGGTCGAGACGGACCAGCCCCTGTACTTCCTGTGTCGGTCCGGGGTGCGCTCCATCGCCGCGGCCGAGGCGGCCACTGCGGCCGGGTGGACGGAGTCGTACAACGTCAGCGAGGGCTTCGAGGGGCCCCACGACGCCCAGCACCACCGCGCGGTGGCCGGTTGGAAGGTCGCGGGACTGCCGTGGGTGCAGGGGTGAACGGCGCGGGCGGCGAGTGGCGTCCCGACACCATCGCGGTCCGGGGAGGTTTGGCGCGCAGCGGTTTCGATGAGACGTCCGAAGCGCTGTACCTGACGTCCGGGTTCGTCTACGAGTCGGCCGAAGCCGCCGAGGCGGCGTTCAAGGGCGAGTCGGACCGGTTCGTCTACTCCCGCTACGGGAACCCCACGGTCCGGATGTTCGAGGACCGCATCGCGCAGATCGAGGGGGCCGAGGCGGCCTTCGCGACCGGGTCCGGCATGGCAGCCGTGTGGGTGGCACTGGCGGCGTTGCTCGGCAACGGGGACCGGGTCGTCTCGTCGCGGTCGCTCTTCGGGTCGTGCTTCGTCATTCTCGACGAGATCCTGCCGCGGTGGGGGGTCGAGACGGTCTTCGTCGACGGGCCGGACCTCGACCAGTGGCGCGAGGCGCTGTCCGAGCCCACGACGGCGGTGTTCTTCGAGACGCCGAGCAACCCGATGCAGGAGCTCGTCGACATCCAAGCTGTCTGCGACCTCGCACACGCGGCTGGGGCCAAGGTCGTCGTCGACAACGTCTTCGGGACGCCGGTGTTCTCCCGTCCGCTCGAGCACGGCGCCGACATCGTCGTCTACTCCGCGACGAAGCACATCGACGGGCAGGGACGGGTGCTCGGTGGTGCGGTGCTCGGGGCGCGCGAGTTCATCGACGGGCCGGTGCAGAACCTCATGCGCCACACCGGGCCCGCGATGTCACCCTTCAACGCCTGGGTCCTCGTCAAGGGTCTCGAGACGATGTCGCTGCGAGTCGAGCGCATGGCGGCGAGCTGTCTCGAGGTGGCGCGGTTCCTGGAAGGGCATGCTCGGGTGACGCGGGTCGTGCACCCGTTCCTCGAGTCGCATCCGCAGCACGAGCTGGCCCGCCGCCAGATGCTCGGTGGGGGGACCGTGGTCACCTTCGAGCTCGATGGAGGCAAGGCGGAGGCGTTCGCCGTCATGAACGCCCTCGAGATCATTGACATCTCGAACAACCTCGGCGACGCGAAGTCGCTCGTCACGCACCCCGCGACGACGACGCACCGGCGGCTTTCTCCTGAGGCGCGGGCGGCCGTGGGGATCACCGACGGGGTCATGCGCATCTCCGTCGGGCTCGAGGACGTCCGCGACCTCGTTGACGACCTGAAGCGCGCCCTCGGCTGACGGACCCCGCCCGCTCACCCTCTTCCGGTTGGAGGTATCCGGCGGCCCCATGGAGCCGATTTCTACCTCGAACCAGGTAGGGGAGCCACCGCGAGCTGCCACGGCCGTCCCGGGCGCTCCGGCTCGGTGATCCGCACGTTGAACGCGTCAGAGAGGATCTCGGCGAGGTCCTCCGCGTAACGGGGCTTTGCCGCCGACTGGACCAGGTGCCGGGCGACGAGACCGCGGGTGTGCTTGGCCATGTGTGACGCACCCGGGACGGTGACCTGCACCCGGCGCTCCGAGAGCTCGCCCCTGGGATTCCACATCGCCGCGTAGGTGCTGGACCGGCAGTCGACGATGAGGCGCCTGGCCCCCGCCTCCTGCTCGAGGACGGGCGCCAGGACCGGCCGCCATGCGTCGGTCAGGCCGCCGATCCCGGGCAGCTCCACGCAGGGGTGGAGCCGGTAGGCGGGGACTCGATCCGTCGGGCGCAGCGCTCCGAAGAGGGCAGAAAGGATGACGATCCGGCGGTTCGCTCTCCGCTTCGACCCCGG
>NZ_DATCWX010000287.1:0-12024 GCF_036566125.1 Intrasporangium sp. | reverse complement strand
CGGTGTGGCGGCGGGTGTGGCAGCCGGCGTGGCGGCGGGTGTGGCAGCCGGCGCGGCAGCTGGCGTGGCACCCTTCGGCTTGGTCGCCTTGGGCTTGGCGACCGGAGTGGGACTTGTCACGACCGCGAAGGCGAGGGACCGGCTCGCCGGGTAGGCGGTCCCGGAGATCTTGCCGGTCGCGATGTCGATGTGCGCACGCTCGTTGGACCGGACCAGGCCGAGCTGGCTCGCCTTCTGGGCCAGTGCGCCGCTCGCGGAGGCACCGTCGATCTCCTCCTGGAGGTTGCCGGCGGCTTCGCTGAGGAGGAGGGACTCGCGCTGCAGCTCGCCCAGCTCGATCGAGCCCTTGGCCAGTGCGGTGTTGAGCACGAGCAGGGCGATGAGCCCGGTGACGAGCAGCGTGACGCAGATGGCCGCGAAGGCGCCGCTGCCCGTCGTCGTGATGCGGGCCGGGATGACTCGCAGCGGTGCCGGTGTCGGACCGCGCCGCGGGGCACGCGCCGGGGACCGGAGCGGTCTGGCGGTCGCGGTGGCCTGGCTCATCGGACGGCTCCTTTCCTGTGTGCACGCCTGCTCGTGGTGGCGCGGCTCGTTGGTGCCTGGCTCGGTGTCGCCCGGCGCTGGACGGCTGTGGTCGCCGTGGTCCCGGTGTCGCGGATTCGTTCGACGGCCCGGAGCTTGGCCGAGGCGGCTCGCGGGTTCGCGAGGACCTCGGCGTCGTCGGGCTCCTCGGCCCCGCGGGTGAGGGCACGGAGGTAGGGGGCGTGCTCCGGCAGCTCGACGGGCAGCCCAGGTGGCGTGCTGGAGGTCGTCCCTGCGGCGATCGCGCGTTTGGTCAGGCGGTCCTCCAGCGAGTGGAAGGAGAGGGCTGCCATACGACCACCAACCGCGAGGACGTCGATGGCGGCCGCGACCGCGCGCGCCCAGCCGCCGAGCTCGTCGTTGACCTCGATCCGCAGGGCCTGGAACGTCCGCTTGGCGGGGTGGCCGCTCTGGCGCTGCGACGCAACCGGGATGACTCGACGGAGCAGCTCGACGAGGCGTGCCGACGTCGTGAACGGCTCCGTCGCCCGTTCCCGGACGATGGCCGTCGCGATCTTGCGGGCGAAGCGCTCCTCCCCGTAGTCGCGCAGGATGCGAGTCAGCTCTTCCACCGGGTATTCGTTGAGGACGTCGGCCGCGGTCAGACCACTCGTCTGGTCCATCCGCATGTCGAGCGGTGCGTCGACGCGGTAGGCAAAGCCGCGGTCCTCCTCGTCGAGCTGGAGCGAGCTGACCCCGAGGTCGAACACGATCCCGTCGACGTGCTGGAGGCCAGCAGCGAGCACGACCCGAGCGATCTGGTCGTTCGTCGCGTGGACCGCCGTGAAGCGGTCCCCGAACCTGGCGAGGCGCTCCCCCGCGAGCGCGAGCGCCTCGCCGTCACGGTCGATCCCGATGACGCGGCACTGCGCGAACCGCTCGAGCACCCCCTCTGCGTGGCCGCCCATGCCGAGCGTCCCGTCGACGTGCACGGCGCCTTCGCGGGACAGGGCCGGCGCCAGGAGATCGAGGATGCGGTCGCGCATGATCGGGACGTGGCGTTCGTGCGCCTGTCCTCGGTCGGTCATGCTCGTCCCTCTCTCGCATGCCCCCTGCGCTGGAAGCGCGTCGGCGGCCGGTGGTGCCAGTGGTTCTGATGGTGCTGGTGTGACTTGTGGGGCAATAGGGGTGCGCTCTGCGAGTGGAGGGAGGGGAGCCGAGCGCCTGATGGAGTCTGGTGGGGTCTGGTGGCACTGGGGGTGTCGACGTGCGGGCTGGTCCCCATCCGCTTCCCCGCCCGGGACGGGGGAAGTCGTCTCGGGAGCGGAGCGGCTGGAGGCCGGCGCGCAGGTCTGCAGGGCGTTGGTCGTGCGCCCGGAAGAGCGCTCAGAAGAGTCCGGGGATCACCTCCTCCTCGGTCTCTGCGAAGCTCTGCTCCGTCTCCTCGAGGTAGGCGTTCCAGGCCACGGTGTCCCAGACCTCGAGCCGCGACCCGGCACCGATGACGGTGACCTCGCGGTCCAGTCCGGCGTACTCGCGCAGCTTGGCCGGGATGGTGAAGCGGCCCTGCCTGTCCGGCACCTCGTCAGACGCGCCGGACAGGAAGACGCGGCTGTAGTCCCGCGCCTTCCGGCTCGTCATCGGCGCCTGGTGCATCTGCTCGGCGACCTTGACGAACTCGTCCATCGGAAAGATGAACAGGCAGCGCTCCTGCCCCCGCGTCACGACCAGGCCCCCCGCCATGCGTTCGCGGTACTTGGCGGGCAGGAACAGCCGGCCCTTCTCGTCGAGCCGAGGCGTGTGCGTCCCGAGAAACACAGGTCCGCCACCTCCCCTACGTCGACCCGTCGGCGTCCCCACTGCCTACCTTGGTGCTCCACCATACTCCACTTTGCTCCACCGTCAACGAAGGAAACCCCGTCACCAGTGCCTTCTTGGCAGTGTTTTCGCACGTCAAAGGCGGTGGAGCGAAGTGGAGGTGTATGCCGCTGAGCTCGCCCCGCACGCAAGGTTCCCTCCGCGCGGGGCGAGCTCAGCGGCATACGGCAGGGTCGTTTCTGGTGCATCTTTCGTGCTGAGACGGCCCATGGAGGCTATTTGCGTGACGCTCGCAACGACTCGGGGTGACACTGGTGGAGGAAAGTGGTGCACCCGTTCGACGCCGGTGGGGTAAGAACATCTCCATCCGGTCACGACCGTCCGCTCACTTCCGGCGCCGCGGCCTGATGGGAGAAGATCACGTGACGTCCACGTCGCCTCACGCAGACTCTGGTGCCTGGCGAAGCGGACACGACGCGGGAGCACACCGGACCATGGACGGTTCCCATCAGGGACAGACGGAGGACAGCGTGACGACGGACACCACCGGAACGGAAACGACCGAAGATCTCGACCTCGTCAGAAACGTGGCGGATCGGCTCTTCGGCGCGATGACGCGCGTCATCGAGGGCAAGCCGGAGGTCGTCCGGACCACCATCACGGTCCTGTTCGCGAGTGGACACCTGCTCATCGAGGACGTGCCCGGTGTGGGCAAGACGATGCTCGCCAAGACCTTGGCCAGGTCGATCGACGCATCGGTCCGACGCATCCAGTTCACCCCCGACCTCCTGCCCAGTGACGTGACCGGCGTCAGCATCTTCAACCAGGACGCCCGACGGTTCGAGTTCCGTCCAGGCGCCATCTTCGCGAACGTCGTCGTCGGCGACGAGATCAACCGGGCTTCGCCGAAGACCCAGTCCGCCCTCCTCGAGTCGATGGAGGAGCGGCAGGTCACGGTGGACGGCCCGACGTACCCGCTCAAGGCGCCCTTCATCGTCATGGCGACCCAGAACCCGATCGAGATGGAGGGCACCTATCCCCTCCCCGAGGCCCAGCGGGACCGCTTCATGGCGCGAATCTCGATGGGGTACCCGTCGCCGCGGGCAGAGCTGACGATGCTCGACAGCCACAGCGCGCAATCACCGCTCGAGCACCTCAGTGCGGTCACCGATGCCGAGACCATCAACCGCGTCGTGGCCGCCGTGACGCAGGTGCACGCCAGTCCGGCGGTGCGGCAGTACATCGTCGACCTCGTCACCCGGTCGCGCTCGACCACGTCGCTGCGCCTCGGGGCCTCGCCGCGTGCAGGGCTGCACCTGCTCCGGGCGGCCCGGGCACAGGCCGCCCTCGAGGGACGCGACCACGTCATCCCGGACGACGTCCAGTCGCTGGCCGTCGCCGTGCTCTCCCACCGGCTCATGCCCTCGAGCGAGACGCAGCTCGCGAGGCGGACGACCGCCGAGGTCGTCACCGACCTGCTGCGGCAGGTGCCGGTGCCGTCCAGCACCCGGTGAGACCGAGATGCGTTCGCTTCGAGGACTGCTCACGACGAGAGGACGCGCCTTTGTCGGCGCGGGTCTCACGCTCTCGCTCGCGGGCATCATCTTCGGGTTCCGGGACCTGACCCGCTTTGGCGTCCTGCTCGTGGCACTCCCCTACATCAGCGCCCTCCTCGTGCGGACGCGCAAGACGCGGATGCGCATCGAGCGACACATCTCGCCGGACCGGATCACCGTCGGCCAGGACGCACACGTCGCGCTCGCCTTCGAGAACGTCTCGACGAACACCACGCCGGTCTTCCTCGCGGAGGAGCGGCTCGACTACGTTCTCGGCGACCGCCCGCGGTTCGTCGTCGGTCGCATCCCGCCCGCACGCGTCCGGATCATCGACTACACCGTTCGGTCGCACCTGCGCGGGCGCCACCACCTCGGGCCGCTGGCCGTGCAGGTCCAGGACCCGTTCGGCCTCGCCACGCGCAATGCGGTCCTGGAGGGGACGGCCGACCTCGTCATCCTGCCCCAGGTCCACCCGTTGTCGGCCAGCCGCCAGCCGAGCTCCGGCGTTGGGTCCGAAGGAGAGCTGGCCCACCTCATCGCCCTTCATGGCGAGGACGACGTGACCATCCGCGAGTACCGCGACGGCGACGACCTCCGCCGGATCCACTGGCCGGCCACGGCCCGGACCGGCGGCCTCATGGTTCGCCAGGAGGACCGACCAGCCCAGCGCCGCGCCGTCGTCCTGCTCGACCCCCGTCCCGACGCGCACGGCGGCAGCGGGGCCACCGGCTCGTTCGAGTGGGCCGTGTCCGCCTGCGCGTCCATCGCCGCGCACCTGTGCGAGTCCGGCTATGCCGTTCACCTCGTCTGCCCCGAGACCGTCGACAGTGGGCGGGTCGCCGACACCCTCCAGATCGACGAGATCCTCGACGTCCTGGCCGTCACCGCGCTCCGCCCGAAGTCGACCGAGGACCTGCTGCTGCGCGCGGCCCAGGGACTCGCCGCCACGGGCGGCTTCGTCGTGGCGGTCGTCGGTCCACGCGGCCACGAGGTGACGGGCCGGCTCGCCAGCCTGCGCCAGCCCGGCACGACCGGTCTGGCCCTCGTCCTCGACTCCCGCGCCTTCGGGCAGAGCCCCGTGACGGCTGATGGTGGCGGAACCCTCGGCCCGGACGAGGTAGAGCCCCACGTCGACGCCCTCCGGCTCGCTGGCTGGCGCGCGATCGCCGTCGGGCGCGACGAGGACGTCCCCCGCGCCTGGGCGGTGCTCACCGCCGCAACCGTGGGAGGCGTGCGATGACGCGCCGCCGATGGCGGATCACCGTCCTGGCGGCCCTGGCGACGCTCGCGGCCGTCTACCCCATCACCAGCCTGTTCACGAGCGCGAGGTGGCTCTCGGAGGCGATGCTCGTCATCGGGTTGACCGCCGCCCTCGGACTCCTGCTCCGAGGACTGACGCGGTCGCGACTGCTCATCGTGCTGGTCCAGCTCGTCCTCGTGCTCTACGTCGTGCTGCTCCGCTTCACCGGCGACACCTTCAGCTACGGCATCCCAACGGCACGGACCGTCGAGCTGGCGAACTCGCTCGGGCTCGAGGCGATCGAGACGATCCAGCGCAACTCCGCGCCCGCGCCGCTCTCCGATGGGGTCGCCTTCTACCTCGTCGCCGCCGTCGCTCTCATCGCCGTGCTCGTCGACGCGATGGCGGCGACCTGGCGCGCGCCCGCTGCGGCTGGGCTCCCCTTGCTCACGGCCTATCTCATCACCGCCGCCAACGGCAACGCCGCCTCCGCGGTGCGCTACTTCGTCGTGCCAGTCGCGCTCTGGCTCGTCATGCTGCACACCACGGCCCGGGCGACCTTCGGCCGGTGGAGCACGACGAGCATCAGTGACGTCACCGGAGGTGAAGCGAGCTCCGACAACGCATCCGCCCTGCGGGCGCTGACGGGTGGCGCGGCCAGGCTCGGCGCCCTCGCTGTCGTCGCGGCCCTGGTGGTCCCGGTGCTGGTGCCGCACTTCCCGCCCCACTACCTGACGGACGGTCTGGGTCGCGCGCCGGGATCCGGGGGTGTGGGAACAGTCGGCTTCAACGACACGATCGACCTGCGCAACAGCCTCGTGAACACCGACCAGACCCCGATCCTCCGGTACACCTCGACCGGGCCGGCCAACGTCCCGCTCCGGGTGGTCGCCACCTCGTTCTACTCACGCGGCGAGTGGCGAGTCGCCGGGCGGACTGGGCAGGGCCCCGACCGGCCGGTGCCACTGCCCCCGCAGTCGGACCGCCGCGAGTACATCATGACCGTGAGCCACAACGTCCTGAAGGCGCCGAGGCTGGCTGCGCCGTATCCGGTGGTGACGCCGGACATCTCGGGAACCGCCTTCAGGATCGACCCCGTGACACGGGACATCCGGGTGGACCGGACGGTTGACTCGTACCAGGTCACCTATGCGGACGTGAACCCTCCGGTCTCGAAGCTGCGCGCAGCCGGAGCGCCCACCTCCCCCGACATCCTTCCGGAAGACCTCGAGATCCCAGATGTTGCGGCCGGGCTGGTCCACAGGTGGTCCGACGATGTGACCGCTGGCGCGACCACCGACTACGACCGGGCCGTCGCGATCCAGAGACATCTGCGCGACACGACCCGGTACACGTACAGCCTCGATCTCGGCGAGCCACCGAGGAACGACAACGGCCAGGAGCTCGACCCGATCACGGCGTTCTACCAGACCCGGCGCGGCTACTGCACCCAGTTCGCGACAGCGATGATCATGCTGGCCCGAGCCCAAGGGATCCCGGCGCGGATGGCCATCGGGTTCATCCCGGGCACCCGTGACGGCAGCTCCAACATCGTTCGGGCCTCGGACGCGCACGCCTGGCCCGAGCTGTACTTCGAGGGCTCCGGCTGGTTGCGATTCGAGCCGACCGCCTCACGATCCGGGCCGCCGGCCTACTCGGTGCCCGGTCAGATCACGCCGACAGATGGCGCGACAGCACCCGGCGCTTCGGCCACCGGCACGGCCACCCAGACGAGGACCGAGCGGCAGTTCCAAGAGGGTGAGAATGCCGGCTCATCGGCGACGACGTCCTGGGTCGCCCAGTGGCTGACCGGCATCAATCTCGTCATCCTCATCGCCGTTCTCGTCGTGGTGCTCGGCACCTTCCTCATGCCGCTCACCGCCTGGGTCGTCCGCAGCCTGCGCCGGCGTCGCGCCATCACCCGCCAGGACCTCGTCGAGATCGAGTGGGACGCCCTGATTTCGCACTTCCACGACCTCGGCCTGTCCGCGCCACCGGGAGCGACGCTACGGTCTGCCCGCGAGCGCTACATCACCGACGGGCACCTCGACGACGCGCACGCGTCGGCGATGCGACGGGTCACGGCAACCCTCGAACGGGCTCGCTACGACCGGCCGGAGCGCACCACTCCCGAGCAGACGGTGGAGCTCCATCGGGACATCCGCTCGATCCGTCGACAGGTGGCGAGCACCCGCTCGTGGACGACCCGGGTCACGTCCTTCCTGTGGCCCACTGAGGGCGTATCGGTGTGGCGTGAGCTGACGGGTCGGCTGGGACGGTTCCTTCGCCGACGCGGATAGGGCGCTCAGACTGCGGACGCATGCCGGTCAGGGCGCTCCTCCCGCCGCAAACCTCTGGGACCTTCGCCGCTACGGCTGTGCCCGGCATGGTCACGACGGCGGCGGTCGACATCAAGCAGGCCTCCGGTGGTCTGGCCGAAGGCTGCGACCCAACTGGAGAAGAAGGAGCGGGCCAGGCGCCGCGATGAGCGCCTGACCCGCACCAGCGTCGAAATCGGCGGCGTCAGTCGAGGTAGTCACGGAGCACTTGGCTGCGGCTGGGGTGGCGCAGCTTGCTCATCGTCTTGGACTCGATCTGACGGATCCGCTCACGCGTAACGCCATAGACCTTGCCGATCTCGTCAAGCGTCTTCGGCTGGCCGTCGGTGAGCCCGAAGCGCATCGAGACGACACCTGCCTCTCGCTCGGAGAGCGTGTCGAGCACCGAGTGCAGCTGCTCCTGGAGCAGGGTGAAGCTGACCGCGTCAGCCGGAACGACGGCCTCAGAGTCCTCGATGAGATCACCGAACTCCGAGTCGCCGTCCTCGCCGAGGGGCGTGTGCAGCGAAATGGGCTCACGGCCGTACTTCTGCACCTCGACGACCTTCTCGGGGGTCATGTCGAGTTCCTTGGCGAGCTCCTCCGGGGTGGGCTCGCGACCGAGGTCCTGCAGCATCTGCCGCTGCACGCGAGCGAGCTTGTTGATGACCTCAACCATGTGGACCGGAATGCGAATGGTCCTGGCCTGGTCGGCCATGGCGCGGGTGATCGCCTGCCGGATCCACCAGGTCGCGTACGTGGAGAACTTGTAGCCCTTGGTGTAGTCGAACTTCTCGACCGCGCGGATCAGCCCCAGGTTGCCCTCCTGGATCAGGTCGAGGAAGAGCATGCCCCGGCCGGTGTATCGCTTGGCGAGCGACACGACGAGGCGCAAGTTGGCCTCGAGGAGGTGGTTCTTCGCCTTCTTCCCGTCCTGAGCGATCCACCAGAGCTCGCGCTTGAGCTTCATGTCCAGCTTCTCGCCCGAGTTCAGCGTCTCCTCGGCGAAGAGGCCGGCCTCGATCCGCTTGGCGAGCTCGACCTCCTGTTCAGCGTTGAGCAGGGCGACCTTGCCGATCTGCTTGAGGTAGTCCTTGACCGGGTCCGCCGTGGCGCCGGCGGTCACCACCTGCTGAGCGGGGGCGTCGTCCTCGTCGTCGTCCCGGATGACGAAGCCGGACTCTTCCTCGGCCTCCTGGGCCTCGGGCTGGGCCGTGGCTGCGGCGGGGGCCTTCTCATCGTCCTCATCGTCCGTCTCGGTTTCGGCGACTTCGTCGGGGCTGTCCACGTCGGTGACCTCGACCTCTTCGAGCTCGCTCTCGACGGCCTCCTCCGGCTCGGCCTCGTCCTCCTCCACGTCGGCGGCGGTCCCGTCGGCCTGTGCAGCCGTGCCCTGGGCCGCCTTGGCGCTCTTGGCGGCCGTGGACTTGGCCGCCTTCTTGGCCGTCGTCTTCTTCGCCGGGCTGGCCGCCGCCTTTGCGACCCCTGCGTTGGTCGTCGCCTTCTTCGCGGTGGCCGCCTTGGTCGCGGCCTTCGTCGTCGACTTGCCAGCCTTGGCGCCAGCGTCCTTCGGGGCTTCGCCCCTCTTGGCCGGCTTGGCGTTCGCATCTGCCTCGCTCGCGCCGGCCTTGGCGTCGCTGGCCGCACCGGTCGCGAGCGAGTCAGGCTTGGTCGCCGACTTGGTCGTCCTGCTGGTTGTGGTCCGGGTCGCGGTCTTCGCGGCCGCGGCGGTCGTCTTGCGAGCGGTTGCCACAGTGCCTCCCTTGCTGCCTCTGCGGGTGTTGGTACTCGGTGCCGCGGTGTCCACCACGATCTCGATGTCATTCGCCTCGAGAGTCGTCAGCACCGGTTTCATCTGCCTCAGGTCGAGCTGGGCGGCCACCTGCGCCTGGGCGATCTCGGAGCCAGTGATCGTTCCCGTGGCGCGGCCCTTGACGAGCAGCTGCATGATCGCGTCGTTCTGAAATGCTTTCGGAAGCGTGGTGGGGCTTGCAGCTGGGGTTGCCTTCGGCACGGAGGACGTCACCTTTCGGTCGCACGGGAGGTCGTCGTTCTGCTGCCCGGCGCTCGGGCATGCATTATCAACGAACGAGGATGGGGATTCGCTCCGGAAGTGCTTGGCCTGTCGGAGTCGACTCCTGCGTCGATCTCTCGGTGCGCCTCGTGCGATCCGGCTCAGTGGACATTATAAAACGCCGAAGGGGTCGGCGGGTAAACGAGTTCACCGCCGACCCCTCTGAACGAGTGCCGATGTGCGTCTCACGCGCTGCTGCGCTGTCACCAGTGACGGACTTCCGGGTCACCGGCGCCCGGGCCTGCCCCGGTACCCGGTCGCGCCCGGGCTCAGTCCGCCTTGACGGCAAGCACCGGGCAGCTCGCGTCGAGCAGGATGCGCTGGGCGTTGGAGCCGAGGATGAGCTTGCCAACCGGACTGCGCCGACGCAGGCCGATGACGATGAAGTCTGCCTTCTCCTGCTCCGCAACGGAGATCAGGTCCTCGGCGGGGTCATTGCCGCGGACGAGCTGGCGCACCTCGTGCTCGAGGCCCCTCTCCTGCAGGACTCCCTTGATGCGGTCCAGCTCGCTCTCGAAGCGGGCGGCCTCGTCGGCATCGAAGTCCCTACCACCTCGGTGCGAACTGATGACGACGAGTTTCGTGCCGCGCAGCACGCACTCCTCGGCCGCTCGCTTCAGTGCGGCGCGACCTTCCTTGGTCGCGACGTATCCAACGACAATGGCCACTGTGCCCGGACCTCCTTGGGACGGAAATGTCTGTGCTCGGACGCTACCCGAAAATGGGCGGTGCAGGCGGGCTCCCGGAAGGCGCGTCGAGGTCAGCTGATGGTGACTTCTCCCACGCCGCGATCCGACGCCAGCGCCGCCCGGATGATCCCACCGACCTGGTCGTCCTCGATGAGGAAGCCGTCATGACCGTACGGCGAGCTGATGTGCGCCCGCACCGACGTGGGCAGCAGATCATGCAGCTCGTCAGACAGCTGGGGCGGGTAGAGCCGATCGGTGTCGACCGAGGCGATGGTGCACTCCGCCTTGACTCGGGAGAGCGCGACGGGCACCCCTCCGCGGCCCCGACCGACATCGTGGGAGTTCATCGCCTCGGTGAGGACCAGATAGGAGTTGGCGTCGAACCGCCGGGCCAGCTTCCCCGCGTGGTGGTCGAGATAGCTCTCGACCGCGAAGCGGCCCCGGTCACCGGACCTCAGCGGGTCCTCGCCCAGCTGGGCATCGCGGCCGAAGCGCTCGCCGAGCTCGGACTCGGTGCGATAGGTGATGTGCGCGATACGACGTGCCAGGCCGAGGCCCGCCTCGGGCGACCGGCCGGTGCGGTAGTAGTCGCCACCGGCGTAGTCCGGGTCCTGCCGAATGGCGAGCAGCTGCGGCTGGCACCAGGCGATCTGGTCCGCCGTCGCGTAGGCCGTGCTGGCGAGCACGATGCTGCGGTCGACCCGGTCGGGATGGGAGACCGCCCACTCGATGGCCCGCATTCCCCCCATCGACCCGCCGACCACTGCCGCCAGACGCGTGACGCCCACGTGCTCGAGCAGGCGGGCCTCGACGTCCACCTGGTCGCGAATCGTCACGTAGGGGAAACGGCTGCCCCATTCCCGCCCATCCGGTGCGATGCTCGACGGCCCAGTCGTGCCCTGACAGCCGCCGAGGACGTTGGCGGCCACGACGAACCACGAATCGGTGTCGATGGGACGGCCCGGGCCGATCAGCCCGGGCCACCAGCCCGGCGACGGGTGGCCCTCACCGGCGTCCCCGTCGACGTGGCTGTCTCCCGTCAGGGCGTGCTCGATGAGCACGACGTTGTCACAAGTGGCGTTGAGGGTGCCCCAGGTCTCATACGCAACCGTCACGTCACCGATCGTGCCCCCGCGCTCCAGGCCCACATCGCCGATCTCCGCGAACTTGCGCGACCCCACAGGGTCCCCCTGCCGCCAGGCCCCACCGGCCCGGGCAGGCGCCAGGGGCGCAGCGAAGCCGTTTCGGACCCGTCCTTGCCATCGGCGCGTCAGTCGGGTCGAGGTCTGATGGCTGTCGGTCATCGTCAAGGTCGGCTCCCTGTACTCGCGCTTGCGCGCACCGGTGATGGTGCGGCCAGGTCCTCACCCGGGGCACCCCACCGCGACGGAGGGTTGCCGACCAGCGAGCCGGGGCTTGGCGCTGGTACTCATGACCTGGGCCAACTGTACGTCACCCGGTGGCCGACTCCCTTGTCCTCGTCCACGGTGTGAACACCGGCAGTGGGCTGTCCGCGGGAGTCAGGCGGCCGGCATCCGCAGACCGTGGTCCAGGCTGAGCCGCATCAGCCGAGCCAGCTTGTGGTGCGGCTCGATCTCGAGGGCGAGGTCGACACACATGCCGGCCTTCGTGCCGTCACCGCGCCACCAGGCATGGGACGCTGCGATCGTCAGCACCGGCGCGGCGAACCGGGCCGGCGTGGCCCGGCACAGGGTCTCGAGGGCGTGCTCGACCCGGCGGTCCTCGCACGGGAAGTCGTCGACACCTGGAGCACCTTCATCGTCGGCCGGGGCCTCCACGCCCTGCC
>NZ_DATCWX010000259.1:0-7736 GCF_036566125.1 Intrasporangium sp. | reverse complement strand
GCGCCGCTGCGATCCGGGCCGCCGGTCGCCCCGTCCCGCCGAGGCGCCCGGCCCACAGCGGGTCGCGGACCAGGTCGGAGAGCAGCTCGTCACTCGACCGGCCACCTCCCCCGCCGAGCTCTTCCTGCCGGAGCAGCCGGCGCAGTCGCCGCAGCCCAACCGCATCGGACCCCCCGATCGGCGAGAGGACGAGATCGGCCACCCGCACCGGGTCGACGACGTGCCCCGGATCGCGAGCCACCGCGACGGCTTCCTCGAGCAGGGCAAGCAGCGGGCGCACGGCGACCTCGTCCCGGACGGGCGTCTCCGCGCTGGCGGCGGTGACCGGCACGCCGGCCTGGGCAAGAGTGCGACGCAGGGACGCCGCGCGAGCGCTTCCCCGGACGACCACGGCCATGTCCGTCCACGGCATCCCCTCGACCAGGTGGGCGCGTCGCAGGACCGCAGCGATATGGCTCGTCTCCTGCGCGACGGAGCGAAGCAGCGCGACGTCGACCTGCCCGGCAGCACCGAGTGTCGTGAACCTGCGCTGCTCACCACCGCCGAGCGCCCCGATCCGGCGCGTGACCCGGTTGGCCACGGCGGCGACGGCCTCAGGCAGCCGGTGCCCACGGTCGAGCACCACCGTCTCCCGACCAGCCCCGGGGGCTGAGCCGAGGTCTTCCCAGCCGCTCGCGAGGAAGCGCGGATCGGCGCCGCGGAAGGTCTGGACCGCCGAGTCCGGATCTCCGATGAGCACGATCCGTGTGCCGCCGCGCGCGATGACTCGAAGCAGCCGGGCTGCTGCGGAGGTCATCTCCTGGGCATCGTCGACGACGACGAAGCGCAGGCTCTCATGCAGGCGCGCGAGCGCCGAGGGGACGTCCTCGAGCACATCGGCGGCCGCGGTGAGCACCCAGGCGGGGTCATAGGAACCGTGCCTGCTCAGCGAGGTCACCTCGTCGTACTCGCGCAGGACCCGCGCAGCGGCGACCCACTCGGGTCGGCCGAGCTCGCGGCCGAGGCGGTGCAGATCCTCGGGACCCTGGCCGTGCTCGACGGCGCGCATGAGGAGGTCGCGCAGCTCGTTGCGGAAGCCGCGGGTGGTGAGCGCGTCCCGAACGGAGGCCGGCCACTCCGGGGCGGGGGCGTCTCCAGACGCATGACCGGCGAGGAGGTCGCGGAGAATCGCGTCCTGCTCGGGGCCGTTGAGCAGCCTCGGCGCCGGGTCGCCGCGCAGCGCCGCCTCGGCGCGCAGAATGCCGAAGCCGAGGGCCTGCCACGTGCGAGCGAGCGGCAGCGTCGACGTGCCCCCGAGCCGGGTCGTCACCCGCTGTCGCAACACCCCTGCGGCAGCCCGGGTAGCGGCCACGACAAGGCACTCGTCCGGGCGGGCGCCCTTCGAAACGGTGTGGACGACGAGCTCCACCGCGAGGGTCGACTTGCCCGTCCCGGGACCACCCAGGATGCGCAGCACGGCGGCGGTGGAGTCGACCGCACGCTGTTGGGACTCGTCGAGGCACACCTCCGCGACCCGCTGCGCCGGTGCACGTCGGAGGATGACCACGGCAGGATTCCATCACGAGCGTCCGACATACCGTGGACCCACCGAGCGCCACTGGCGGCGTGTCGTCACGATGCAGCCGTATGCCGCTCAACCCGCCCCGTGCCCGACGGACCGTGGGCAGGTGGCGGGCTCAGCGGCATACGGCATGAGGGTTTGACCGTCACTGGGCAACGAGCTCCACCTCGAAGCCCTCGGTGCTCTCGAGGTAGGCGGCGTAGTGGTCGGCACCACCCGCGAAGGGGTGGCGGTCGGCGAACATCAGCGTCCACCCTCCCTCGTCGCAGTCGGCGACGACGGCCTCGACGTCACCACGTGAGCCGGCGTGGAAGGCGAGGTGGTTGAGTCCCGGGCGGACGCGGTCGTGCCGGCCCGGTGCCACGTCGGGACCGGACTCGATGACGAGGTAGAGCGACCCCAGCTCCCAGGCCTGCCCATGGCCCCAGTCGTCACCGAGTCGGTAGCCGAGCCGGCCGAGCAGCCAGCCCCACTCGCGCTTGGCCGCGGCGATGTCGGCTACCCAGAGCTCGACGTGGTGGAGCGCGCCTCGCGAGCCATCAGGCCCGGGCGAGGCCCGGGGAATGGACCAGCGCGCCCTGGCCATGTCCGCGCGGCCCCCGTCGACGAGGCCACGGACCATGGGCGTGCCCTCGGCGCGCCAGTGCTCGATGGCGATGGCGTCGTGCCCCTGGGGCGGGCGACCGTCGGCGCGGATCACGCGCCACCAGGGGACGTCGGACCCGTAGCGGCTCATGACGGTGCCGACGTTCCGGGCGCCACCCTCGCCGAGCGCTCGGGCGATGTCGCCGTAGGCAACGACACGCCCGGGTGGGATCTGCGCGACGACCTCGAGGACCCGCTGCGCGTACTGCTCCATCAGTACTCCGGCTGGCTGGAGTCGATCTCCCGCAGGTAGGCGATGACGCCGCCCGCGACGTTGGCCACGTCGGTGTAACCGGCTCGAAGCGCGAGGCGGGTCGCCTCGGCTGAGCGGCCACCGACCTTGCAGTGGATGAGCACCCGACGGTCGCGGGGCAGGTCGTCCCAGGCCGTGCCGCTGCGGAAGCGGTCGAGGTGGATAGGGACGGCCCCGGGGATGGAGGCGATGGCCCGCTCCTCCGGGCCGCGCACGTCGACGAGCAGCGGCGGGTCGCTCGCGGCGAGCTCGTCGGCCAGCTGCCGGACGGAGACCTCCGGGACGGCTCCTTCGTCGGCGGCGGGCGCCCCGGGCACTCCACAGAACTCGACGTAGTCGATCAGCTCGGTGACCGAGGGGTTCTCCCCACAGACGGGGCAGGACGGGTCGGCCAGAACCGTCAGTGTGTCCCAGGTCTGGCGCAGGGCATCGTGGACGAGGAGGCGGCCGGTCAGCGGCTCGCCGATCCCGAGCAGGAGCTTGATGGCCTCGGCCGACTGGACCGATCCAATTGCGGCACAGATGACTCCGAAGACGCCGCCCTCGGCGCAGCTCGGGACGGCTCCCGGAGGGGGCGGCTCCGGGAAGACGCAGCGATAGCACGGCCCATGGCCCTTCCACCACACCGACACCTGGCCGTCGAAGCGGAGGATCGAGCCCCAGACGTGCGGCTTGCCCAACAGGACGCAGGCGTCGTTGACGAGGTAGCGCGTCGGGAAGTTGTCCGTGCCGTCGACGACGACGTCGTAGTCGCGGATGACATCGAGGGCGTTGCTCGAGTCGAGCGTCACGTCGTGGCGGACGACGTCGACGTGCGGGTTGGCGCGGTGGACGGCGGACTCGGCGGACTCGGTCTTGGGCCGGCCGAGGTCGGCGTCCGAATGGATGACCTGACGATGCAGGTTCGTCAGCTCGACGACATCCGCGTCGACGACTCCGATCGTCCCGACCCCGGCCGCTGCGAGGTAGAGCAGCGCGGGCGAGCCGAGGCCACCGGCACCGACGACGAGGACCTTGGCGGCGGCGAGTCGCTCCTGCCCCTCGCGGCCCACGCCCGGGATGAGGACGTGCCTGGCGTAGCGGGTGACCTCTTCCCCCGACAGCGGTCGACCCGTCTTGACCAGTGGTTCGAACGGCATGCCACCACGGTACTGGTCGGTATGGTGAGAACGACATCGTCGTCCGACCGTCGCCGGCCGGCGGCGCGGAGGGCCCGATGCCCGAGTTGAAGCAAGAGGTTCCATGCCCGACGACACGCCGACTGTGCAGCCCCCGACGCAGCCCACGATGCAGCGCGGTCAGCGATTGCCGCGCTCCGAGCGTCGGGCCCAGTTGCTCGACGCCGCCCTCGGCGTCTTCGTGGAGAACGGGTACCACCAAGCCGCGATGGATGACATCGCCGCTCGCGCGGGTGTGTCGAAGCCGGTTCTCTACCAGCACTTCCCCGGCAAGCTCGAGCTCTACCTCGCCCTCGTCGACCAGCACTCGACCGAGCTGGAGAAACTCGTCCGCGACGCGCTCGCCCTCAAGGACAACAAGGCGCGGATCAACACGATGGTCAACGCGTACTTCGACTTCGTCGCCCAGGAGGGCGCAGCCTTCCGCCTCATCTTCGAGTCGGACCTCGCCAACGAGCCGGAGGTGCGCAAGCGGCTCGACCAGGTCGACCTCACGTGCGCCGAGGCCATGGCCGACATCATCCGGGCCGAGACGTCGATGGACCACGACGAGGCCGTGCTCGTCGGCGTGGGGCTCGTCGGGCTGGCACAGACCTCGGCGCGGCACTGGCTCGACCACGTCGACACCATCACCAAGGAGACCGCGATCCGGATCACGAGTGGGCTGATCCGCCGCGGCTTCGGCGCCTTCCCGGCGGTCGGCAAGGGCGGCAAGGCGGGACGGGAATCGGTCGGATCGACCGCTGGTTAAGGTGGTCAAGAGGGACGATCCGATCGGCCCCGACTGACGACGAGAAAGAGGTTGACCGTGGAGGTCCGCATCGGCGTGCAGCACGTGGCACGCGAGATCACCTTCGAGACGACGCTGACCGCCGACGAGCTCGTCGCGGCGGTCAAGGCTGCGCGCTCGGCCGAGCTGCTCGAGCTCACTGACGACAAGGGCGGCCGCATCATGGTGCCGAGCGCCTCGATCGGCTATGTGACCACCGGAGCGGAGCGCAAGACCGGGGTCGGCTTCGGCGTCCACTGAGGGGGGCGTTCCGGCGACTTCGCCTGGCTCCGTCAGCTGCGGTCAGCCGACCCGATACGGGACCGCAACCGAAATGATCCCGAATTGTTCTCTTTCATAACGGAATGAGCTCGGCGTGGTTCAAGCCGCGCGTGTGGGTACGTGCTTGGGTGGAGACGGGCCGGGACAGCCGGTCCGCTAACGCCCATGGTGGGCTTTGTTAGGAGGAGCTGCATGCTTGGGGCAATCATTGGGGCCATCATCGCTGGCTTGATCATCGGTGCCCTGGGACGACTCATTCTCCCGGGCAAACAGAACATCTCGATCCTCATGACCATCGTCATCGGCATCGTCGCCTCGCTCGCCGCCACGTTCATTCTCGGTTCCATCTTCGGATACGAGAACGACAACGGCGGAGTGCAGTGGTGGTACTGGATCGTCGGTGCCATCCTCGCCGCGCTCGGCATCATGCTTTACGGCCGGATGTCCCGTCGGCCCGTGTGACGACTGGCTCTCGTCTGGAACGAGGCTCCCTGAGGACCCGGCCGTGCTGGCCGGGTCCTCGGCCTTTCTCGGCAAGCGATCTCGCTGACGGCATCCCTCGGGCGCGTCGATGATTCAGGCGGACAGTCCGAGCCGCTCCATGCGTTCGGTGTGCTTGTCGGTGAGCCGGACGAACATCCGGCCGAGTTCGGCGAGGTCCGCGCCACCGCTGCCCGGGGCGCCGACCAGAAGGCCGGCCAGCGCATCCCGTTCGACGCCGACTCGCTGGGCCTGCGTGATCGCCTCGCCGACGAGGCGGCGTCCCCACAGCGCGAGCCGTCCGGCAACCCTCGCGTCCTCGGTGATGGCCTGGCGGACCGCCGAGACCGCAAAGTCCGCCTGGCCTTGGTCCTCGAGCACGGCAAGGACCAGCGCCTTGGTGTCCTCGTCGACGTAGTTGGCGATCTCCCGGTAGAAGTCCTGGGCGATGCCGTCGCCGACGTAGGCCTTGACCAGGCCCTCGAGCCAGTCGTTGGCTGTGGTGCGCGTGTGAAAGGCATCGACAGCCTCGACGAACGGTTGCATCGCCTCCTGCGGGTCGGCACCGAGGTCGGCGAGTCGCTCCCGGAGCAGCCTGAAGCTGCGCAACTCGTGCGCCGCGAGGAGCGCGATGGCGGACTTGTGGCCCAGCGTCGGGGCGAGCTCGGAGTCCCTGGCCAGCTGGGAGAAGGCCCGCAACTCGCCGTAGGCCAGCGCACCCAGCAGGTCGACCACGGCCGCCCGGTACGCGGAGTCGCTCAGGTCGCGGTCTGGTTGCCGCCGCTGTACGCGGCCTTCGGCGTCGCTCATGGCGCCAATCTAGTGAACGGCTGGTGTCGAGAAGATGGGGCGTCGTCGGGAAGCGGACAGTCGCGCACGCACGTACCGGTAGACTGGGTGAGACCATGCGGTGCCCGGTCGGCTCGATGACCATCTCAGACCATCTCAGCCCGTCTCAGACCAACGGACTGACTCCCCGATCGGCCCGGAGTACGACTCCTGCACTGAGCTCCCGCATTCGCGTGTGGTGCTCGTGCCGATCGAAAGACAGTGATGACCCAGTCCAGCGACACCGCGCACCCGCCTGCCCCCGAGCTCACGTTCGGGGACTTCGACGTCCACGCCGACATCATCTCGGCCCTGGCCGAGGCCGGGATCACCCATCCGTTCCCCATCCAGGCGATGACCCTGCCCGTGGCGCTGGCTGGCCACGACATCATCGGCCAGGCCAAGACCGGGACGGGGAAGACCCTCGGCTTCGGCGTGCCCATTCTCAACAGCATCGTCGCCCCCGGCGACGAGGGGTACCAAGCGCTGACGCGTCCCGGGAAGCCCCAGGCGCTCGTCGTCGTCCCGACGCGTGAACTCGCCGTCCAGGTGGCCGGCGACCTCGAGCGCGCGGGGAAGAACCGTGGCATTCGCGTGCTCACCGTGTACGGCGGTCGTGCCTACGAGCCGCAGGTCGAGGCCCTCCAGCGTGGGGTGGAGGTCGTCGTCGGTACCCCGGGGCGGCTCATCGACCTCTCGAAGCAGGGCCGCCTCGACCTGTCCCAGGCCAAGGTCGCCGTCCTCGACGAGGCCGACGAGATGCTCGACCTCGGCTTCCTCCCGGACGTCGAGACACTGATGGCGCTCACGCCGCCGTCACGCCAGACCATGCTCTTCTCGGCGACGATGCCGGGAGCGATCGTGGCGCTCGCCCGCCGCTACATGACCCAGCCCACCCACATTCGCGCCATGGGTGACGGGACGGAGAACGCCCACACGGTCAAGGCCGTCGAGCAGTTCGTCTTCCGGGCTCACGCGCTCGACAAGGTCGAGATGCTGGCCCGGATCCTCCAGTCCAGGGACCGGGGGCTCACGATCATCTTCAGCCGGACGAAGCGGACGGCGGCGAAGGTCGCCGAGGACCTCGTCGACCGGGGCTTCGCCGCTGCCGCCATCCATGGCGACCTCGGCCAGGGAGCGCGCGAGCAGGCGCTGCGGGCCTTCCGCAAGGGCAAGGTGGACATCCTCGTCGCCACCGACGTCGCCGCGCGCGGGATCGACGTCGAGAACGTCACCCACGTCATCAACTTCCAGTGCCCGGAGGACGAGAAGACCTACCTGCACCGGATCGGCCGCACGGCCCGGGCGGGCAACACCGGGGTCGCGGTCACGTTCGTCGACTGGGACGACCTGCACCGCTGGGCGCTGATCAACAAGGCGCTCGACCTCGGCATCCCCGAGCCGCAGGAGACCTACTCCAGCTCCGAGCACCTCTACGTCGACCTCGACATCCCGGCAGAGGCCAAGGGCTTCCTCGGCAAGTCGGAGCAGACCCGCGCGGGCCTCGACGCCGAGGAGATCGAGGACCTCGGCGAGACGGGCGGGCGTCACGGCAAGGGCCGGTCCGCGGACCGAGGAGCACGACGGCAACCGGGGACGGGTCGCCGCGATGCCTCGAGTGACGGCAGAAGCGAAGCGGAGAGCCGTCCCAAACGCGCTCGCAACCGGCGCCGCACGCGAGGAGCCGGGGCTGCCGTGGCGGGCGCCGGCGCTGCGAGCGTCGCATCCGACTCGAACGGC
>NZ_DATCWX010000249.1:0-5604 GCF_036566125.1 Intrasporangium sp. | reverse complement strand
TGGCGGGCGAGCCGATCGCGACGGGTGAGCAACCCTCGCGCCCACCCACTCCCTGACCTCGACGTGGGGGGCGGCAGGGCTGGGCGCCCACATGGTGCTGGGAGCCAGCTCAGCGGCATACGGCCTGAGGTTTTTGGCAGGATGGGCGCATGCCGGAGCTGCCCGAGGTGCAGGCTCTCGTCGACTTCCTCGGCGAGCGGACGGTCGGTCTCGCCGTGACGAAGGTCGAGCTGGCCTCGATCAGTGTGCTCAAGACGTTCAACCCGCCGCCGCAGGCGCTGGAGGGTGCGCCGATAGATGGCGTGTACCGGCACGGGAAGTTCCTCGACCTCGACTGCGACGGAACCCATCTCGTCTTCCATCTCGCGCGTGCCGGATGGTTGCGCTGGAGCGACCAGCTGCCAGCCACGGTGCTGCGGCCCGGCAAGTCGCCGATCGCCTTGCGGGTCAGGCTCTCTGACGGTTCTGGCTTTGACCTGACGGAGGCAGGGACGAAGAAGTCGCTCGCTGCCTACATCGTCACGGACCCGAGTGAGGTGCCCGGGATCGCGAGGCTCGGGCCCGACCCGCTCGCGGACGACTTCACACTCGAGCGCTTCCGGGAGCTGCTCGCCGGGCGTCGCACCCAGATCAAGGGGCTGCTGCGCGACCAGGAGGTCATCGCCGGCGTGGGCAATGCCTACAGCGACGAGATCCTGCACGTGGCCAAAGTCAGCCCCTTCGCCATCGCGGGCAGCCTCGCCCCCGACGTCGTCGACCGGCTCTACGCCGCGCTGCGGAAGACGCTGACCAGTGCCGTGGAGGCCGCCTCCGGGAAGCCGGCGAAGGAGCTCAAGGACGCCAAGCGCGCCGGCATGCGGGTCCACGCGCGGACGGGTGAGGCGTGCCCGGAGTGCGGCGACGTCGTGCGCGAAGTGAGTTTCGCCGACACGTCCCTCCAGTACTGCGCCACCTGCCAGACCGGCGGCAAGCCGCTCGCTGATCGGCGAATGTCCAAGCTGCTCAAGTGACGTCCGGCTGAGCGGGGCCTGGCGAGCGGTCCGTCAGACGACGAAGGCGTCGCCGTGCTCTCCCTCGAGCGGCTTGCCGGCGCTCTGCCAGGCGCGCATGCCGCCCTCGACGTTGGCGACATCGAAGCCCTGCTGCGTCAACCAGGCCACCGCGCGTGAGGACCGCCCACCACTGCGGCAGACGATGCCAACAGTGTCGTCGGTGTCGGGCAGCTCGTCGAGGCGCGAGGGCAGCTCCCCGAGCGGGATGTGGATGGCGTTCGGCGCATGCCCTGCCGCCCACTCGTTCGGCTCGCGGACGTCGACGATGATGGCGTCGTCAGCGAGCTGCTCGACGGTGGTGACCGGCACCTCGCTCTGGCGGTCGGACGGAATGCTCATGACGGCCATCCTGACACGTGCACCGACCACACTCGAACGGCCAGTTCGCGACTGCACGGCTCCGGATGGGAGCCTTTCGTCATGACCGAGGTGCCACACGTCGTCGCCGTCCTCGGCCGGGGTGTCGTCGATTCCAACGAACCCGTCGTGACCGCGGACGATCTCGGCCTGACCCGGGGCGACGGATGCTTCGACTCGCTCCGCGTCTTCACCGACGAGAGCGGCCGGGCCACGGCCGTCGACCTCGAGGAGCACCTCGACCGGCTCGACCGCTCCGCTGAGGCGATGGACATCGACAACCCCTCCCATGCGCGGTGGGCGGAGCTCGTCGAGGACGCCCTGGACGCGTGGTCGACCCCAGGGGAGGCGGTCCTCAAGCTCGTCCTCACGCGTGGTCGCGAGTGGAGAGGCACGGGGCCGACGGCCTTCGCGACCATCTCCCACCGCGGGCCCGCACTTCCCGCGGGTGCCCCACGGCCCATCACCGCGGTCACGCTGACCAAAGGGCATCCGTCGGACGCCTTCGCCGATGCACCGTGGCTGCTCGGCGGGGTCAAGAGCCTGGCCTATGTCGTCAACGTCGCGGCCGTGCGCGAGGCGAGACGGCGGGGGGCAGACGACGTCATCTTCACGACGACCGACGGCTACGCCCTCGACGGGCCGACCTCGGGACTCCTCGTCGCGCGAGACGGAGCCCTCCTCAGCACGCCGACCGGGGCCACCGGGATCCTCGAGTCGGTCACCGTCGAGGCGATCTTCGAGGCGGCCCGCGCGGACGCTGTCGAGACCCGCTACGAGCTCGTCCCGATCGCTGACCTCTACTCCGCGGACGGCCTCTGGCTCGTGTCGTCGGGCCGAGGGCCTGCGCTCGTCACCGCCCTCGACGGTCGCTCCCTGCGCGCCGATCCCGACCTCGCCAGAAGGATCGCCCGCTACAGCGACTTCTGACTTGGGGACGCTGGGCGCGGCGTTGTGCTCAGCCCACGCGCAGGGCGAGCGTGTTGAGGACTGCGGCTGCTTCCTCGCTCCCGTCGATCGTGACGACGACATCCGACTGCCCGACCCGCCGGACGACGAGCGCCTCGCCGGCGCGCGTGACGTAGCCGCGCCGACCGTCGATCGCGACGCGTGACCCCCATCCGCCGAACTCGCGCATCGGAGACACCGTCCCCACCGACGCGTGGTCGATGTGGTCGAGCGCCACCTTCAACCAGGTCAGGCCCAGACTGGTCACGCGCAGCCCAGACCGGTCGATGACCACCCGGGCCGCGTAGGTTCCCAGCACCAGCGTCCCGAGAGCCGGGACGATGACGAGCACCCACGCGAAACCGCTCAAGGCGACCCAGACCACGGCGAGCAGGCCGAGAACCGAGACAGTGAGGACCATGCGGCTCGGCAGGGCGGTCCGACCGACCCAGGCGAGCCGCGTCGTGGGACTGACCTCGAGGCGTGCGGCTTCCTCCGGCATGGGCCCTCGCGGACCGGGGTGCACCGCCTCGTGGGAACGACCCCAGCGCGCAAGAGCGGTCCCCACGATGAGTGCACCCACGACAGCTGCGCCGAGCCACCACCACCCGGGGAAGCCGGGGGTGGTACTGCCGCTGCCGCGCTGTGCCAAGGCGCTCCCGAAGGTGACCCCGCCCAGAAGAACCGCGAGTCCGCCGGCGAGGGCGGCGGCGGAGCCTCGCGCCGACCGGTGCACCAACGCACCGACCGCGACCAGGGCCAAGGGGACCAACGCGGTGACGAGTCCTGCCGTCACGGCCGTCCCCGTGAAACCGAGGAACCGGTCTGGCGCGCCGGTCACGTCCCAGTGCACGGCGATGCGCGCCGGCAGATCGTCGCGGGCTGCCAACAGGGCGACGAGCCCCGCAGACGCGATCACCGGCCCGACGAGGGCGCTCACGATGAGGGCCCGGGTCGGTCGTGGGTCGCCGTGCGGGGTGTCCGTCGGGCGTTGCGTCTCGGTCATGTCAGAACTCGCTCTCGATGAGTTGGGTCAAGTCGTCGCGGGTTGCTCCCACGCGTCGGGCCTCTGCGACGAGCTCTGCGACGAGCGTGTGCAGGCGGGCCTGGCCTGTGGGGTCAGGGGCGGTCACGACCGCGCCCCGACCGCGCCGCAGGTCGATGAGGCCCTCGTCGCGCAGGGTCTGGTAGGCCCGCAGGACGGTGTGCAGATTGATGTCGAGGAGGCTGGCAGCCTCCTTGGCGGACGGAAGGCGCTCGCCCCGGCGCAGCCTGCCAGCCCCCATCTCGCGGCGCACCGAGGCGGCCACCTGCTCGTGGAGGGGCGCACTCGAGGCGGGGTCGACACTGAACAACATAGTTCTAGTTCTAATAGAACAATTGTCGTAGTGCAAGCCGTTATCGTTCGGGGGTGAAGATCCTGTCGATCCAGTCCCACGTCGCCTACGGCCATGCCGGCAACTCGGCGGCGGTCTTCCCGCTGCAGCGGCTGGGGCACGAGGTCTACCCGGTGCTGACGGTTAACTTCTCCAACCACACGGGCTACGGGTCGAGTCGCGGGCCGCTCATCGCCCCGACCGAGATCGCCGAGGTCATCCAGGGCATCGAGGAGCGAGGTGCCTTCCCGCACATCGACGCGGTCCTGTCGGGCTACCAGGGTGCGGAAGCGGTGGGCGAGGTCGTCCTCGACGCGGTGACCCGAGTCAAGGCGGCCAACCCGGCTGCGCTCTACTGCTGCGATCCGGTGATGGGCGACGTGGGGCGAGGGTTCTTCGTCCGCCCAGGGATCCCGGAGTTCCTCCGCGACCAGGTGGTGCCGCGGGCCGACATCATCACGCCGAACCAGTTCGAGCTCGAGTTCCTCGTCGGGCGCTCGCTCGGGTCCGAGCAGGAGGTGGTCGAGGCTGCCGACGCGTTGCGGGGCCGCGGGCCCGAGGTCGTCCTCGTCACGTCGACGCTCACGCGAGACACTCCTGAGGGCTCGATCCAGATGACGTGCGTGACCTCCGACGGTGCCTGGGTGGCGACGACGCCGCTCCTCCCGATGACGTTCAAGGGCGGGGGCGACGTCGTCTCAGCGCTCTTCCTCGCGCACTACCTGACCGACGGTCCCAGCGTTGGTCTTGCCCGCACGGCGGCCACGATGTACACGATCATGGAGCGGACCCACTCTGCGGGAAGCGAGGAGATGCTCCTCGTGCAGGAACAGGAGGCCATAGCCTCGCCCGACACGCGCCTGGAAGTTTCCCAGATCCGTTGACGTCGTGCTGAGAAAGCACGTTATTGTTGCTTCGCGCCGTTCCGCATGACCACCCCTGACCGTGCGGAACGGCGTTTCGCGCCCCCAGACCATGCCGTATGCCGCTGGGCTTGCTCTCGTGTGCCGCCGCGGTCGGGTGGGCGGTTGGGTTGGCGCGACACGAATTGGCGAGTATGCGAATGTCTCAGGTTTTCGCTAGACGCGCATATAGCCTCCGATCGTGGACCCCATCACCAACCCGTACGCGCCGGGTGCGGGGCAGCGGCCGCCCGAGCTGGCCGGGCGGGACGAGCAGCTGCGGACCTTCGACGTCGTCCTGGAGCGGATCTCGCGGGGCCGGTCGGAGCGGTCGATCGTCCTGACCGGGCTGCGCGGCGTCGGCAAGACGGTCCTGCTCAATACACTGCGCTCCGCCGCGATCGGGCGGCTGTGGGGCACCGGCAAGATCGAGGCCCGGCCCGACCAGTCGCTTCGTCGGCCGGTAGCCGCCGCCCTGCACATGGCGATCCGCGAACTGGCACCGCGGCACCGCGCGCCCGACCGGATCGACGAGTTCCTCGGCGTACTCAAGGCCTTCGCGCTGCGGACCCAACCGCACCGGGCCGGCAACGGTTCGGCCGGCTCCCGATTGCGCGACCGCTGGCAGCCGGGCATCGACGTACCGGCGACCAGTGGCCGGGCGGACTCCGGCGACATCGAAATAGACCTGGTCGAACTGCTGAGCGATGCGGCCAGCGTGGCCACCGATGTCGGCACCGGCATCGCCATCTTCATCGACGAGATGCAGGATCTGGCCGCCGAGGACGTTTCCGCCTTGTGTGCGGCCTGCCACGAACTGTCCCAGATCGGCGCGCCGCTCATCGTCGTCGGCGCCGGGCTGCCCCACCTACCGGCCGTTCTGTCCGCCGCGAAATCCTACTCGGAACGGCTCTTCCGCTATCAACGCATCGACCGGCTCGATCGCATCGCCGCCGACCACGCACTGTG
>NZ_DATCWX010000239.1:0-31829 GCF_036566125.1 Intrasporangium sp. | reverse complement strand
GCGGTGCGCTCGAGCGGGCCCGCGAGCGCGGCGCCACCACGGCGCTCGTCACTGCGAACCCGCGAGCCGAGCTCGCGGCCCACGCCGACCACCTCCTCGCCGCCGACACCGGTCCGGAGGCACTGACCGGGTCGACCCGGCTCAAGGCCGGCACCGCGCAGAAGCTGATCCTCAACGCCTTCTCGACCGCGGTGATGATCCGTCTCGGGCGCACGTGGTCCAATCTCATGGTCGACGTCGTGGCGACCAACGCCAAGCTGAGGGGCCGGGTCGTGCGCATCCTCCAGGAGGCCACCGGCGCCTCCGAGGCGGAGTCCCGTGCGGCTCTCGACCGGTCGCACGGCGAGCTCAAGCCCGCACTCCTGTCGATGCTCGCGGGCATCGACCCCGACACGGCCCGAGCGGCCATCGACGCCCACGAGGGCTCCATCGCCCGCGCGCTCGCCTCCCTCCGCAGCCCCATCCCCGAACAGAACGACCCACCGTTGACAGGAGATCCCGCATGACCCGCACCGGCAGGACCATCGTCGCTCTCGCCATCCTCACCGCAGCCCTCACCGTCACCGCCTGCTCCCCCTCGTCCAGCTCCGACGACTCCCCGGGCACCGGCGACGACGTCACGCTGACCGTGTGGTCGTGGCGCGTGGAGGACCAGGCTGCCTACGACAAGATCTTCGACGCCTATGAGGCCACGCACCCGGGCGTCACGGTCGAGTTCAAGCCGTTCAAGGCGACGGAGTACAACAAGATCCTCGCGACGGGCCTGGCCGGCTCCGACGGTCCTGACGTGCCCCAGGTGCGCTCCTACGGCCAGCTCCAGGCCACCGTCGCCTCGGGCGCGCTCGTGCCCCTCGACGGCAAGGTCGACCTCAGCGGCTGGGATGAGAACGTCGTCGAGAGCGCCAAGGGCAAGGAGGACGGCAAGGTCTACTCCGTCCCGCTCGCCACGCAGACCGTGCAGATGTTCTACAACCAGGGCCTGTTCGAGAAGAACGGCATCGCCGCGCCCACGACGTGGGAGCAGTTCATCGCGGCGAACGACAAGCTCCTGGCGGCCGGGGTGACGCCGATCGCCGTCGGTGCGAAAGATGACTGGACCCTGCCGATCGTTCACGAGGTGCTTGCCGCGCCCCGCTTCGGCGGCAAGGCCTTCCGCGACGCGGTCACCTCGGGCAGCGCCTCATTCACCGACCCCAACTGGGTCGCGTCGGTCCAGGTCCTCAAGGATGTCGAGAAGTACCTTCCGAAGAACCCCACCGGTGTCGCCGTCACCGACGCCCAGACACTCTTCTCCGCCGAGAAGGCCGCCATGATCCCGGGCGGGTCGTTCGACCTCGCTGTCCTCCAGAAGGCGAACCCGGCGGTGAAGATCGGCGTCTTCCAGGTGCCACCCGCACCCGGCTCGCCGAGCGGCTCCGAGGCGACGACGGCAGGCTGGGCCGACGGCAACTTCGCCGTCTCCGCCAAGTCGAAGCACCCGAACGAGGCCACCGAGCTCGTCAAGTGGATGTCGACCAAGGAGTTCGGCCAGAAGGTGGCCGACGAGGTGAAGCAGCTCTCTGCCGTGCCCGGCGTCGAGTACTCCGACCCGCTCCTCAAGCAGATGGCCGACAACTACGCCAACGCGGGCTCGCCCTACCTGCTCCTCACCGACTTCCGCTACGGCTCGCCGTCCGGCACCGAGCTGCTCGGCAAGGGCATCCAGGAGCTGCTCCTCGGCTCGAAGGATGCAGCGACGGTCAGCGCGGACCTCGACACCGGCGTCAAGACGTGGTTCACGCCCGTGGCATGAGGCGACGCACCGGCCTGCTCTTCGCCACCCCGGCACTGCTGCTCTTCGCGGTCTTCGTGCTCTACCCGATGGTGACGGCGTTCTCCTACGCCTTCTTCCACTGGCAGGGCACGACCCGCGGAGAGTTCGCGGGGACGGCCAACTTCGAGACGCTCTTCACGCGAGCGCCGTTCACGACGGACCTTCCGAGGGCGCTGCTGCACAACGTCCTCTTCTTCGCCGGGACGATGCTGTTCCAGAACACCATCGGCCTGAGCATCGCGGCGCTGCTGCACGCCCGGCACCGCAGCAGACGGCTGCTCCAGACGCTCTACGCCATGCCGTACCTCGTCAGCCCGATCGTCATCGGCTACCTCTGGACCCTCCTGCTGTCACCGACGTTCGGTCCGGTCAACACCCTGCTCACGAGCATCGGGCTCGAGGAGTGGGCACTGCCATGGCTCGGTGATCCGACGACCGCGCTGTGGGTCGTCATCCTCGTCAGCGTCTGGCAGTGGATCGGCTTTCCCGTGCTCCTCTACGGGGCGGCCCTTGGAGGGGTGCCGGAGGAGCTCACCGAGGCGGCCCGCGTCGACGGGGCAAGCCATCGGCAGACCTTCTTCCGGATCACGCTGCCTCTCCTGATACCGGCCATCGGCACCGTCACGGTGCTGACGTTCATCTTCGCGATGGAGGCCTTCGCGCTGCCCTACGCCTTTGGCGGCTCGACCGGAAACCCCGCCGGCGCAACAGACTTCGTCTCCTTGCTGTTCTACCGGACCGCGTTCGACTCCGGCGCGACCGACGCGATCGGCAGCTCGTCGGCCCTCGCAACCCTGCTCTTCGTCATTATCTTCGGCGGCGCCTTCGCGGCAACCGCTGTCCTGCGCCGGCACGAGCGGAGGATCACCGCATGACCACGCTCCTGGCACCGACCCGGCCCCCGACGGCCGTTACGTCCGCGCCGCCACCCCCCTCGCGGCGCCAGCAGCGAGCCGTCGGTGGGATCGGTGCGAGCGTCCTGCTCTGGACCTATGCCGCGTTCGCCCTCGTGCCGCTGCTGCTCATGGTCTCGAGCTCGTTCCGGAGCAACGCGGACCTGATCACCGACCCGCTCGGCGCGCCTTGGCCGCTGTCGATCGCGGCCTACGAACAGGCGTGGACCGTAGGAAATTTCGCGACCTACTTCGCCAACTCGCTCATGGTGACGGTCGGCGCCGTGACGCTGTCGACCGCCGTCGCGACCATGGCCGCCTACGCCCTGGCCCGCGCTCGCTCGCGTCTCTTCCGTTGGCTCGAGTTCCTCTTCCTCTCCGGCCTCATGCTGCCCATCCACCTGGCGATCCTGCCGATCTTCTTCCTCTTCGACGGCATGGGCCTGATCGACTCACGGCTCGGGCTCGCCCTGATGTATGCCGCCTCCGGCGTCCCCTTCTCGATCTTCGTCCTCACCACGTTCTTCCGGCAGCTGCCCGAGGAGCTCGAGGAGGCCGCCGCCCTCGATGGGGCGTCCTCGTGGCAGACCTTCTGGCGGATCATGGTCCCCCTGGTGCGTCCGGCCCTGGCAACCGTTGCCGTCTTCCGCTTCGTGCCGATCTGGAACGACTTCCTCTTCCCGCTGGTGCTGCTGCGCCGGGAGGAGAAGTACACCCTCCCCGTCGGCCTGACGACCTTCTTCGGCGAGCACGCGGCCGACTACTCCGCGATCTTCGCCGGCCTCGTCATCACGACGGTCCCGCTCATCGTCCTCTTCCTCCTCGCGACCAAGCAGATCGTGGCCGGCTTGACGGCCGGCATGGCGAAGTGATCGTCGCCGTCGACGTCGGGGGCTCCGGCCTTCGCCTTCAGTCGTATGCCGCTGGGCTCGGTCCCGTGCGCACCGCACCGGGGGCGCGGGTCGGGTCCACCGGCATCGATGTCCCGTCGCTCGTGGCCGATGCCGGTCGGCTGCTCGACGCCGAGGGACACCCGGAGGCGCCGGAGGTCGTCGTGTGGTCGATGCGCGGGCTGCTCTTCCTCGCGGACCGCGCCGAGGTCCTGGCGCAGGTCCGTGAGGGACTCGGCGGACGCCGCACGGTCGTCGTCAGCGACGCCGTGGCCAGCCTCGTCGGAGCGGTCAGCGGCCTGCGACCCGGCGCGGTGGTTGCGGCGGGGACCGGTGCCGTCGCCTTCGGCACGGACTTCGAGAGGCACTGGAAGCGCGTCGACGGGTGGGGTCACGTGCTCGGCGACCGCGGCTCCGCAGCGTGGGTGGGTCTGCAGGGCCTTCAGGCCGGGCTCGGCGCGCACGACGGGACGTCCGGCGGTTCCCGGGCCCTCCTCGAGGCCGGGATCGACCGGTTCGGGCCCGTTGCCGGCTGGCCGCGCCTGGTTATGACATCAGCGGATGCCCCGGAGCTGCTGGCCGGTTTCGCCCGCGATGTCACCGGGCTGGCCCACGTCGACCCGGTCGCCTCGGGGATCTGCGGCCAGGCCGGTCGCCACCTCGCGTCCTCGCTGCTCGCCGCGGCGGACGAACTCGACGCGCCGGTCCTCGCCGCCACGGGTGGGCTGCTCGAGGCCGCACCGATCCGGTCCGCCCTGGACGCGCGGCTCTCCGCAGCGGGGCGACAGCGACAGCAGGCAGCCGGCGGCGCGCTCGACGGCGCCATGGAGCTGGCCCGGCACCTGCTCGACACGGGGCACCTGCCCGAGCACCCGGCATACGTGCTCGTCGACTGACGCGTCAGCCGGCCGGAAGGCCCACCTCGAAACGGCACCCGGCCCCGGCGTTGTGCACAGACACGGAGCCACCGTGGGCCTCGACGATCCCGCGCACGATGGCGAGCCCCAGGCCGGCACCTTCTGAACCCCGCGGCGTGCGGGCAGCGGTGCCCCGGAAGGCAGGCTCGAACAGGCGCGGGAGGAGCTCCTCGGGGATGCCCCCGCAGCCGTCCTGGACCGAGACCACCCGCCGCCCGTCACGCTCCCCCACGGACACCTCTACGGCGCCGCCGGCAGGTGTGTGCCGCAGGGCGTTCGAGACGAGGTTCTCCACCACTCGGGTCAGCTCACGGGCATCGACCGACGCGACGACGGGACCCTCTGTCGTTCCGGTCAGCGCCACGCCGCAGGCGGCGGCCACAGGCTGTACCGAGGCGACGACGTCCGAGACGAGATCACTCAGGCTCACCGACTGCCGGTGCCGGGCGACGTTTCCCGCGTGGATCCGCGACAGGTCGAGCAGGTCGTCGACCATGCCGCTCATCCGGCCGACCTCCCGACGCAGCCGCGCGAAGGCCTCGGCTGGATCGCCGGCCACACCGTCCTCGAGGGCCTCGGCCAGGGCACCGATGCCGGCCAACGGCGTTCGGAGGTCGTGCGAGAGCCAGGCAACGAGCTCACGGCGACGCTCCTCCACCTCGAGCTCTCGTCTCCGCGCCGACTCCGCCTCGACGAGCGTCCTGCCCAGGTCCTGGACGTGCCGAGCGATGATCCAGCCCGTCACGAGGGCGACCGGGAAGGCAGCCAGCAGGCCGAGCAGCACGAGGCGCGAGTCGTGCTCGGACAGCAGCATGGCTCGGGCACTCGCGTAGATCCCGGCCGCGACCGCGAGCACCACGATGACGGGCGCGGCGAGCGCTGCCCGCGCCACGGCCCGCACGGAGGGCCGGCGTGTGGAAAGCAGTACGAGGAAGGCGCCCGCGCCCCCGACCAGCGTCGCCACGCCCGCCGACACCAGCACGGCCTGGAGTTCAGCCCCCATGCGGCTCGCCGTTCGAACGCGTTGCCGGGTCCCACCGGTAGCCAACGCCGAAGACCGTGACGAGCCGGCAGGGTCGGCCGGGATCAGCCTCGACTTTCTCCCGGACGCGTCGGACGTGCACCGTCACCGTCGACTCGTCGCCGAACTCCCAGCCCCAGACCGCAGACATCAGCTCGGCGCGCGTGAAGACCTGGCCGGGATGGGCGATGAGCCAACTCAGCAGGTCGAACTCCCTTGTCGTCAGGGTGAGTTCAGCTCCATCAAGACGAACGCGGTGACCGACACGGTCGACCACGAGGTCTCCGTCGACGAGCTCCGGTGGAACGGTGGGGGCCCCGTGGGCCTGCGCGACCGCAGCATGCTCGACCCGACGCAGCAGCGACTGGACGCGCAGCACGAGCTCGCGTGGGCTGAATGGCTTGGTCACGTAGTCGTCGGCACCGATCTGCAGGCCGAGGACCCGGTCGGGCTCCTCCCCGCGGGCGGTGACCATGATGACCGGCAGCCCGGGATGGACGCCGCGCAGTTGCCGGCACACCTCGAGCCCATCCGGTCCGGGGAGCATGAGGTCGAGGAGGACGACATCGGGTCGGTGATCCCTCGCCACGGCCAGTCCGGCGACGCCGTCGCCCACGACATCGACGTCCATGCCGGCGCGCTGGAGATAGGCGGCCACGACTCCGGCGACCGTCGAGTCGTCGTCGATCACGAGCACCCGAGGCACGACCTCAGGATAGGGCTGGGCCGGCCGGCGAGATCCTCTTCGAGCGCCCTTCGCCGGCCACGTCAGGACCTCGTAAGGATCGGGTAACGCCGCGATCATGGAGTCCGCGACAGTGCCGCCGTTGAATCGAAGGGCCCAGCCAACCGGCTGGCTCAACGGAGGTGAAATCGAATGCACATCAAGCGAATCCTCAGCACGACGGCTGCCTTCGCGGCCGCTGCAGGTGTCGCGATCGGCGCTGCCGGCCAGGCGAGCGCCGGCGTCAGCGGTCCCGCGTTCTACGTCGACCACGTCCTCTATCGCACGGTGGCCACCCCGACCGACCTCTCCGGCACCGGCGCACCGGACCAGAGCTTCGACGCCATCTACGACTTCGGCGGGGTCCAGCGCAGCGTCGCCGAGAGCGCCCCCGGCTACCGCGACTTCAACGGCGGCCGGTGGCAGGTCCACGCGGTCTCACTGCCCAACGGCTACGACGCGGCACTCACCTCGGGAGACCTCGACCACGATGGCGTGCTCGACGCCCTCGACGAGGTCATGGCCGCCATCAGCGCCGGCGATGCGGTGGACAACGGCGTCGTCAAGTCGTTTGTCTGCACGGTCAACAAGGTGCCGGCAAGCCAGTCCTGAGTCCGCCTGCGGGACAAACACATCCATGCCGTATGCCGCTGAGCTCAGTCCCCGTCCACGGGGCCGTTGGGTGCGTGGCTGGCCACGAGGCTGTCGCCGCTGAGCGCGGCCACCAGCTCTCTCCGACTCCTCACGCCGGTCTTGGCGAAGACGGACTTGAGGTGGTCCTGGATGGTGTACTGCGAGATGGACAGTCGCCTGATGATGGCGGACGTGTCCAGTCCGCCCACCAGGAGGGTGACCAGCTGCCGCTCCCGTCGGGTGAGACCGTGCGCACGCGAAAGGACGTCGAGGGTCTCCTTCGGTGTCGCAGACCGCAGGGTGACGGCGATGTCGCCGTCGGTGCCCATCAGGGGTGCCGCCTCGATCCTGATCCACGTGCCGGCCGTCGCGGGGACCAGGGTCCGGGCGCGCTCCCCGGCACCTTCGCGCGCCAGCGTTGCGACCGGGTACAGCGGTGCGGGGAGCATCCCCCAGCTCGCGAACAGCTGTGCAGCCGGGAGGAGTTCCAGCCATCGGCGCGCTGGTTCCGTCTGACTCAGCAGGCGCAGGTCCCGGTTCAGCACCAGCGTGCCCGAGGGGGGCGCCTCGACCTCGCGCGGTTCCCGGGACTGCGCGAGGTCGCGTCGGAGGGGGAGGGCCAGCGTTGCCGCGATGTCCGCCAGCAGCGTGAGGTCGTCGTCCGCTATCGGGCCGTCCGAGGAATCCCGATGCGCCTCGAACCATCCCCAACAGCCGTACACGTCGCGGCAGGCCAGGATCGCTGTGTCACCGATGCCGACGGGCCGCAGCACCTCGTCCCACCGGGCTGACCGCGCAAGGTCGCCGTGGGTGTCCGTGCTCAGGCTTCCCACCGGCGGGGAGCGACGGGCGATGGCGTCCTTGGTCGTGAAGTCCCGCCCCCCGAACTCCAGCTCCAGCGCGCGAGGCAACCCGGGACCATAGTCGTGATCGGCGATCCCGACGCCGGGGACCAGCGTCTCCGGATCGCCGAGCGGCCAACACCAGCGGTCGAACCCGATGACCGACCGCAGTTCGAGGACAGCCTGTTGCTGGAAGGTGTCGACGCGGTCATTCGAGCGACTCAGCTGCTCCAGCCGCTCCCGGCAACGATCACGCTGGCGCGTCGTCGACATCTTTTCATGGTAGGTGGCATCCCACCTTTCTGGGATTGCACCAGCGAACACCGCGCCTCACCGTGAAGAAGTCGAAGCCGTGCGGGGAGAGGGGCCGGCCATGGAATCGCTGAATCGCACCGACCGCAGTCGGACGAGGTTCCGGATCTTCCAGCTCGCGATGGGGTTTGCGCTCCTGTGCGCCCTCGGCCTCACCCAGGCCTGTTCCGGCTCCCAGCCCGACGCGGCGGATTCTGTGGCCGACTCCACGCGCGAGGCAGCAGCCACCGCCAGCACGCTGCAGCAGATCGAGCGTCAACGCCTGGCCGCGTTGGTCGACGCCGACATGGCGGTCATCCAGCGACTCCACGCGGAGGACTTCGAGTTGGTTCCTCCACCAGGCGTGCCGCTCAGCCGGGCCGACTACGTGGACCTCGTCAGGACCGGAGGCCTCGACTACCAAGCGTTCGAGCCCATCTCGGACATCAACGTTCGCGTGCACGGGACGGCCGCGACGCTTTGGTACTCGTCAAGGATCGATGTCGTCGCTGCCGGCCAGGGGCACCTCGTCCACGAGGCCTGGCTCCTCGTTCTCTACGAGAAGCGCGCCGGGCAGTGGCAGGTGGTGCGGGAGCAGGCGACGGCAGTCGGGGGATTCCCACCGGCCGGTTGAACAACCCATGCCGTATGCCGCTGAGCCCGTCCCAGCGCCACGTTGACTCCCAGCCCTCCCGCCCGGGCACGAACCTCGGGCGGGTGGTGGGTGTCGGATCAGCGCAGCGGGTTGAACGGACGCAGCTCCGTGGGGGTCTTGCCGGTCACCATCTGTTCGGCGAGCAGACGACCCGTCACGGGGCCGAGGGTGATGCCCCACATGCCGTGCCCGCCCGCGACGAAGACGCGCGGTGAGCCGGTCGCACCGATGAGGGGAAGGCCGTCGACGGTGCACGGACGGGAGCCGACCCACTCGTCCTGGCGGTGGTCGAGGTCCGCACCCTTGAGGAGGGGGCGGGCGCTCTCGACGATCGCCTTGATCCGGCGCCGGTCGAGGGCGGCCTCGGGCTGCCGGAACTCCATCATGCCTGCGACGCGGAGCCGGTCACCGACCGGCGTGCAGGCGACGCGTGCGGCGGGGAAGTACATCGGGCCGTTCGGCAGGTCCTCGACCTCCACGGAGAACGAGTAGCCACGACCGGCCTGGACGACCTTCTTCACACCGAACTGGCGGGCGAGCTGGCCCAGCCAGGCGCCGGTGGCGATGACGAGCTGGTCGTACTCCTCGGCCGCGCCGGTCTCGGTCTCGACGACGACGCCACGCCCGGTGTCCCGCACGCCGGTGACGGCGCCGCCGATGAGCATCTTGCCGCCGCGCGCGATCACAGCGTCACCAAGGGCGGCGACGTAGGCGCCGGGGTCGATGAAACGCTGGCCGTGGAGCACGATCGCTGCGCCGATGGCGTCGGAGAGGGCCGGCTCGATCGCCCTGGCCTCGTCACCCGTGAGCACGTCGAAGGTGATGTCGCCGCCCTGGGCGTGGATGTGCTCGATCTCCTCGAGCAGAGTCGTGCGCTCCTCGGCCGTGCGGTACGCGGCCGTGAAGGACTTCGCCTCGAACGTGTCGGCGTCGACCCCGCCCGCCTTGAGCAGGTCGAAGCTCGCGAGTGACAGGTCGTTGATCGGCACGAGCGAGCCCATCGCCTTCTTCCACGCCTTCATCGTGGAGTGGCGGGTGAACCCGGCGACGAACTTGAGGAAGTTCGCGTTCGCACTGGGCGGCACGTAGACGGGCGAGCTCGGGCTGAGGACGGCCCGGAGACCGTACTTGAGGACGGCCGGCTCGGGCAGCGGAGTCGCGATGCCGGGTGTGAGCCAGCCGGCGTTGCCCCACGAGGAGCCGGCGGCAACCCCGTCCCGCTCGATGACGGTGACCTCGACGCCGCGCTCCTGCAGGAACCAGGCCGTGGCGAGGCCGACCATCCCGGCGCCGACGACGGCGACACGCTCAGGGACGGGAAGACCAGAGGGAGTGACGGAAGCCATATAACCAATGGTTCTGCACATCGACGGCGGACCCATGGTGTCTGCGCTACAAAGATGTGCCTGCCCGTTGTTGCAGGAGCACGAATCCGCCGTCAATCATGGAGCCATGCCCCATCCCAAGGCAACCAGTCCACGCGGTCTCTCGCTCCGCGACGTCGTCGGCGCGCTCGGCGGCGGCCTGCTCCGCGTCGCCGTGGAGGCTCCCGGCCCCGAGGTCGATGACATCACGCTCGCCGAGCCCCGCGCTGGGGTCTTCGGCCAGACGGGCGACCTGCTGCTCGGTGTGGGCATCGAGTCCCCCGAGGCAGCCATCGAGCTGATCGAGGAGGCCCAGCGGGTCGGGAGCGGCGGTGTCGTCGTCCGGCGCACCCTGGCCCGTCGCAGAGACGTCCGCGGAGCGGCGCATCGGCTCGGCGTGCCCCTCGTCGAGCTCGCCGACCATGCTTCCTGGGCCCACGTCGTGTGGCTGCTCCGGGGCGTCCTGGACCGCGCCGCGACCGGAGCCGCAGCGCGGAGCGACGGCCCTGTCCACGACGACCTGTTCGCGCTGGCCGATGCCTGTGCCGCCCTCGTCGAGGCGCCGGTCACCATCGAGGACACCCAGTCGCGCGTCCTCGCCTACTCGTCCCGCCAGGACGTCGCGGACCCGGTTCGGCTGTCCACGATCGTCGGCCGGAAGGTTCCCGACGCGATCCTGACGAGCTTGCGCGGCCGGGGGGTGTTCCGGCGCCTGGCTCGCTCGAGCGATCCCTTCTTCGTCCCCGCCGACGGCGAGCTGCGGGCCCGGCTCGTCATTCCCGTCCGGGCCGCGGACGAGTGGTTGGGCTCCATTTGGGCAGTCGTCGACGAGCCACCTCCGGCCGAGACGATCCGGTCGCTGGCGCAGACGGCGTCTGTCGTGGCGCTGCACCTGCTGCGGCTGCGTTCGCAGACGGACCTGGCCCGGCGGGTCGCTGCTGACCGGTTGCGCGACCTGCTCTCGGGCAGTGTGGCCGAGGCCGAGGTGTGGCTGCCAGAGCCCCCTTGGCGTGTCGTCGCGCTGGGCGGTGATCCCGACCTCGACCCGGAGAGCCAGCTGCTGGCGTGGGAGTCCGCGTGTCGCCGGCTGCTGTGGCGTCAACCCCTGCTTGCACTCCTCGACGACGTGGTCATGGTCCTCGTGCGCGACCCGGGCTGGGACGAGAGCCAGGAGTCCCGAGCGGCCCCGGGCACCTGGGACTGGCTGCGCGCCGCCGTCGACGAGCTCGTGCAGACCCGCCCCGAGGTTCGTGCCTCGGCGGGCAGCGCCGTGCGCCATCTGCCTCAGCTGGCCCGTTCCCGTCAGGAGGCACTGGAGGTGCATCGCCTCGCCCTCGCCGGCCGACTGCGGGAGCGCGTCGTGTCGGTGGACGACGCCTGGGCGGAGGTGACGTGCGAGAGGGCAGTGAGCGGCATACGGAATGCTCGGTCTGCCGGCCCCGTGGGCGACCTGCACGCCCACGACGAGGAACACGGCACGGCGTATGCGGCCACGGTGGCGGCCTGGCTCGACCACCCCGGGGACCCACGGACGGCCGCGACATCGCTCCACGTCCACCCGAACACGCTCCGCTACCGGATGCAGAAGCTGCCCGAGATCGTCGACCTCGACCTCACCGACCCGGTGACGCGCCTCGCGACCCGCCTCGAGCTGCGGGCCCTCGGCCACTGACTCCCCGGGCGCTGGCCCCGGCGCTACCGTGGGTGCCGTGCGGATCATCCGGCTGACGGCCGCCCATGCCGACGACGTCATCCGCATCTACCAGCTGGGTATCGAGGGCCGGCTGGCGACGTTCGAGACCGAGGCCCCGACCTGGGCCGAGTTCGACGCGTCGCGGTTGCCCGGGCACCGGTTCGTCGCGGTGGACGACCACGGCGCGGTGCTCGGCTGGGTCGCGGTGACGGCCGTGTCCTCTCGCCAGGCCTATGCGGGCGTCGTCGAGCACTCTGTCTATGTCGACCCGCGACTACGCGGACGCGGCGTGGGGCGCGCCCTGCTCGACGCCGTGATCGCCTCGACCGAGGCAGCCGGCATCTGGACGATCCAGTCCGGCATCTTCCCCGAGAACGTCGCAAGCCTGGCGCTGCACCGCCGCGTCGGGTTCCGCGAAGTGGGGGTCCGGCGGCGGGTCGCCCAGCTGGACGGTGCGTGGCGCGACGTCGTCCTCGTCGAGCGGCGCTCTCCCATCGTCGAGTGACGCGCGTCGATCGGCTTCACGCGTCACCGAGGTGGACGGTGCCGTCGGGGTCGACCCGGAAGTTCGGGTTCCAGACGAGGTCCCAGCGGAAGCCGTCCGGGTCGGCCACGCATGCACTCATCCCACCCCACTCCCGCTGAGCCGGCTCGGTGACCGTGGTGGCCCCGGCCGCCAGTGCAGCGGCATACAGCTCGCGCACCCGGTCGGGGCCGTCGACGTTGTGGCCGAGCGAGACAGGCGGGGCAGCGGATCCGTGGCCCACGTCGCCGTACTCGGTCGGCATCTGCTCCACGTCCCACAGGGCGAGCAGCTGGCCACGGGCGCACTGGACGAAGGCGATGTCCCCCGGGATCTCGAGGACCTGACGGAAGCCGAGCCCGTCGACGTAGAAGCGGCGCGACCGCTCGACGTCACGTACTCCCAGGGTGATGGCGGTGATGTCTGGTGTGGAGGTCATGCGCCGACGCTACGAGGACCCGCCGACAGTCCACCGTCGGACCAGCGCACGACGCCTGACACGTCCGTCGACGGGTGGCCCATCACGCACCGGCTTCTCCGGCGCGAAGGTCGCCACTGCCTCCTCGAGGGCAGCGCGCCCGAAGAGCGGTCGGTAGATCGGGACGCTCAGGCGGACCGGCTCCTCGCCAAGGCCCTCAAGGACCCCGTCCACGAATCGGCCGACGAACGACACAACCTCGTGGGGCATCTGCGAGCGCCAGTCCTCCCGCCAGATCGCTGCCTTGGCAAGTCCCGCCTCGGGGGTGAGCACGACGCCCACTGCCTGCTGCCAGTCCCTGTCCGCACTGTGGGGAGACGTCTGGCGGAAGAACTCGATCGCCTCGACGTCCGGCCAGCTGACGACGTCGGTGGTCAGCCGGTCTGGCGACACCAGCACCCCACCGGATCCGACGGCGAAATGGGCTCGGCTCCATCGGGGCGCGACAACGCCGAGCAGCCCGCGGTAGACGAACGCCCGGGCATCACCGCCCGTGACAGCCTCGAACTGCCCTACCCCTGACACCTCGACGTCTGGTCAGTGGCCGCCCAGGAGCGCCCGGACCTCGGACTCGCGGTACCGGCGGTGCCCGCCGAGAGTCCGGATCGAGGTGAGCTTGCCGGCCTTGGCCCATCGAGTGACGGTCTTCGGGTCGACTCTGAAGAGCGCGGCGACTTCGGCCGGCGTCAACAGTTTCTCGGTCTCATGCCGATCCTGTGTTGTCATGGTCATTTCCCCACCACCCAGTCGCTCAGTCGGCGACACCACGCTTGGCCCTCAAGGGCTCAATGGAGCAAGGTTAGGCCCTCCACGACCGGCTGGTAGCAGATTGGGCAAACCCACTTTCCCTCTCATTCCGCCCGCGGCCGGGTCCCGGGCGAGAGTGTGCCGGTGGAGCAGGATTTGCGTGGCTCATGTAGCGTTAGCACCACGAGAACACACACATTCCCGGGGCCGCTACGCGGACGACGGAGGGCTTGAGAAGGCCCTCCGCCGAGCGATGCCGTCCCGGCACGACGCACGAGGGGGTCACGCCATGGGGCGCGGCCGAGCCAAAGCCAAGCAGACCAAGGTCGCACGGCAGCTCAAGTACTACACGCCAGACACGGACTTGAGCGCGCTGGAGCGAGAGCTGCACCGCGAGTCTTCTGGTGCGGACCGTGACGACACGCCACGGCCTGACGAGGACGACTACGACGAGTACGGAAAGTGGGCAGCGGGCGAGCGCTGAGCCGCCCATCCACTTTCTTGCACACCTCGTGCGTCGGGCGCACAGCCCGACCCACGATGACGGCTGCCCGTTCAGGTCTTGGGGTGCTGCCCCACGACCTGGACGGCGCCGCCGTCGACGCCTTTTGCGCCCCGGACGAGTTCCGCGGCGGGGTCGAGGGTTGCGCCCGCCTCGGCCATCACCTCGCCGATACGCCATGCCTGTATGCCGCTGAGCTTGCTCAGCTCGATGGCGCGGTCCGCGTGTGGCTGGGGAAGCACGGCGACGAAGCCGACGCCCTGGTTCAGCGTGCGCTCCAGGTCTGCCCGCGGCACGCGGCCGAGGGCCTGGATCATCTCGAAGACCGCAGGCGGCGCCCACGTCGAGCGGTCGACGCGCGCCATCATGCCTGGGGGGAGCACCCGGGCGAGGTTCGCGGCGAGCCCGCCGCCGGTGACGTGGCTCAGGGCGTGCACCTCGACGCCTGTGTCCTGGATCAGTGAGAGCAGCGGCTTGGTGTAGATGCGGGTCGGCTCGAGCAGCTCCTCACCGAGCGTTCGGCCGAACTCATCGACGTGGCGATCAAGCTGCCATGCGGCGGAGGCAATGACGCGTCGGACGAGGCTGTAGCCGTTGCTGTGCAGACCGCTGCTCGCGAGGGCCACGACCACGTCGCCGTCCCGGACCCGTTGCGGGCCGAGGACGTCCGCGTGCTCGACGACTCCGGTCGCGGCCCCCGCCACGTCGTACTCGTCCGGCTCGAGCAGCCCGGGGTGCTCCGCGGTCTCGCCGCCGACAAGAGCGACACCGGCCTCCTCGCAGGCCTGCGCGATCCCTCCGACGATCGCGGCGATTCGCTCGGGGACGACCTTGCCCGTGGCGATGTAGTCGGTCATGAACAGCGGCTCGGCCCCGCACACGACGATGTCGTCGACGACCATGCCGACGAGGTCGAAGCCGATCGTGTCGTGCTTGTCCAGGGCCTGGGCGATGGCGACCTTGGTGCCCACCCCGTCGGTACTCGTGGCGAGGACGGGCCGAGTCATGCGTGCGATGGCGCTCGCGTCGAACATCCCGGCGAACCCACCGAGCCCCCCGAGAACCTCGGGACGTGTGGCACGGCGAACCGACTCCTTCATCAGCTCGACGGCCCGGTCCCCCGCCTCGACGTCAACTCCGGCGGAGGCATATGTGATGGGGCCAGCGGGCTCATTCGTCACGCACCAACCCTACCGGCGCTCTCCCCTCCCTTCCCCGCCCACATCCGCTCCCCCGCCGCCCGCATTCGAGGTATCCGGCGATGACCAGGAGTCGGCCCATACCTCGAACCGAGCGCTGAGACCGAGTCAGGCAGGGTCGAGACCCCGGCTGACCTGGTCCATGAACTCATCCTCGTGCAGGCGGAGGCCGAGGATGTCGATGCGCAGCACCTTGTCCTCTCGGAGCGTGACCTCGTTGCGTCCGAGGTTGTCCGCGGTCACCTGGAGGCCTTCGCGATGCTGGACACCGTCGATCTCGACGACGAGTGCGTATCCGTCCCAGCGGACATCGAGGTACATCCGGCCGCGCGACCCCTCGACGATGGCCTGCCGCGTCGGCTCGGGCAGACCTCGCTGCCTGCACAGCCTTGCAAAGTCGAGTTCGCCGAGTGACTGAACCCCGTTGTCGAGGTAGCCGATCACGTCCTTGATGAACTTGCGCCGGCGACGCCCCCGAAGCCGCGTCGACCATGACTTCAGTTGTTGCGGCGTGGCAAGGCGCTGCTGCACCGTCATGACCAGAATGAGCGCTGCCTGCTTGTCCGACACAGCCCAATAGGCACCGCGTAACGCCGCCACAGCCGGTTTCGTACGTGGTAGTCCAGCGCCCATCACCTCATCAGGCAGACGCCGGATCACCTTGTGCAGCTTGGCGCCTGCCACCTTCTTCACCGAGCACCGATGAACCACCGAGACATGGATCGACTCATCTGTGAAGTTCTTCAGACCCGCCGCCTGCAACGCTGTCACGCCGTCGATGGCTGCGATCTCCTCGCCCGTCTCCCACACGATGCGCCAGCGATGTTCCTCGGGTGTCAGATCCCCCGTGTGAAGGGCTACTGTCTGCAGCCCGTGGAGTCGCCATCGACCCGCCTCCACCTCGGTCCGGACGTCGACGTAGCCCACGCCGACGCTGCGCAGCAACGACCGAGACACGACGGCTCCCGTGTGCGAGGCGGCCTCCCGGGCCCGCGCCAGTCGGATGCGCGCTCGGTATCGGCGTTCCACCAGCACGTCGTTCTCGGGCTGGTGGGTCTGATGCGAGGACTCCATGGCCTGCACCTTCGACGCAGCCCGACATCTGCTGGGAGGCGTCCCCTGGACCTGTGGACAACGCAGTTGCCGCCGATGGGATGGGGACGGCCAGAGCCGGTTCGAGGTATTCGGGTCGAGGTAAGGACCGACTCTAGGTCGTCGCGGAATACCTCGAACCGGAAGAAGGTCAGGGGAGGGGTCAGGGGTGGTCGAGCGCTCCGGAGCCGCCGGTGCCGACGCCGATCGGTACACCCTCGACGTCGACGTCCACCGACCGGTCGTGTCCCGTCCGGACGGTGAGCGGCAGGGTCTCGAGGACGTGCTTGCCGATGTGGCCATCCTCGGGCAGGTCGATCGGGTAGCGACCCGTGAAGCAGGCTGTACACAGCTGCTCTGCCGGCTGGTCGGTGGCCGCGATCATGCCCGCCTCGGAGATGTAGCCCAACGAATCGGCGCCGATCGAGGCCCGGATCTCCTCGACCCCCAGGCCGGTTGCGATGAGCTCAGCCCGCGTCGCGAAGTCGATCCCGTAGAAGCACGGCCACTGGACGGGCGGCGACGAGATCCGGACGTGGACCTCGGCGGCTCCGGCCTCGCGGAGCATCCGGATCTGCGCGCGCTGGGTGTTGCCGCGGACGATGGAGTCGTCGACCACGACGAGGCGCTTGCCCCGGATGGTGTGCTCGAGCGCGTTGAGCTTGAGCCGGATGCCGAGCTGGCGCAGCGTCTGGGAGGGCTGGATGAAGGTCCGGCCGACGTAGGCGTTCTTGACGAAGCCCTGCCCGAAGGGGATCCCCGACTCCTGCGAGTAGCCGACCGCCGCGGGCACACCGGACTCGGGCACCCCGATCACGAGGTCCGCCTCGACCGGGTGCTCCCTGGCCAGCGCCCGGCCCATCTCGACGCGTGCCTCGTGAACGACGCGGCCGCGAATCACGGCGTCGGGCCGGGCGAGGTAGACGTACTCGAAGACGCACCCCTTCGGCTGCGGCTCGGCGAAGCGGTGCGAGCGCAGGCCGTCCTCGTCGATGGCGATGAGCTCACCGGGCTCGACCTCGCGGACCACGGACGCGCCGATCGTCTGCAGGGCGGCGGTCTCGGACGCGACGACCCAACCGCGCTCGAGCCGGCCGAGCGCGAGCGGTCGGACACCCCACGGGTCACGCGCCGCATACAGCGTGTGCTCGTCCATGAACACGAAGCAGAAGGCCCCGCGCAGCCGGGGGAAGAGCTCGAGAGCCGCCTCCTCAGGGGTCTTCTCGGGATCGGCCGAGAGGAGGGTCGTCACGAGGGCGGTGTCGGACGTGTTCCCGCGGGCCAGCTCACCGGTGACCCGGCCATCGCCGAAGTGCTCGTCGACCATGGTCCGCAGCTCGACGGTGTTGATGAGGTTGCCGTTGTGCCCGAGTGCAATCGTCCGGCCGGCTGAGCCACCAAGCGTGGGCTGCGCGTTCTCCCAGGTCGAGCCGCCGGTGGTCGAGTAGCGCGTGTGACCGATCGCAATGTGGCCGCGAAGTGAGGTCAGGGCGCCCTCGTCGAACACCTGCGACACGAGGCCCATGTCCTTGTAGACGAGGATCTTCTCGCCGTCGGAGGTGGCGATTCCGGCAGACTCCTGACCGCGGTGCTGCAAGGCGTACAGCCCGAAGTAGGTCAGCTTGGCAACCTCCTCGCCCGGGGCCCACACACCGAAGACGCCACACGCGTCCTGGGGTCCCTTTTCGCCGTGAAGGAGGTCATGGGTCAGTCGCCCGTCGCCGCGTGCCACTACCCGATTCTCCCACACCGACGGGGTCGGTCCGCCCAGCCGCCCGGCCCGCGGTCACGCGAGAGGCGCCGTCGCGACCACCTCGTAGCGCGGACGATGGCCCCGACCCTGGCCAAGGTGCGACTCCACGAGGGCGACCTCCGTCGCCTGCCACACCGGTCCCTCGTGCGCGTCGAAGGCCCGGATCCAGCGGGTCGCCTCGGTCGGCCGGCGGAAGCGCCCCAATGTCACGTGGGGGTGGAAACGGGCGCCGCCCGGCGACGCCCCGGCCCCATTGCACGCCGTCCGTATGCCGCTCGCGAGCCTCCCCAGGTCGCCGCGGACCTGCTCCACGCCGGTGTAGAGCACCCGGGCCGCGTAGGGGTTGGGGAAGGCCCCGGCTCCGGCGAGGCGCAGCACGGGCGCATGGTGGCGGGCCGCCGTCGCCTCGACCGCAGCGGTCAGGTCGTCCAGGCGCCAGTCGGGGACGTCCGCAAGAAAGGCCAGGGTGATGTGCCACTGGTGGCGGTCGGTCCAGCGCAGCTCGGAGCCACCTTCCTCGTCAGCGAACCGGCGAGGGTCGACATGGTCGGCGAGGTCGTCGAGGACCTCGTCGGGCGGGACGATGGCGACGAAGAGGCGCATCGACGCTGCTCGGGTGCCTCGGGACACCGGTTACGTGTCGCGCCCGGAGCGGTCGAGGAGGATCGCGATGAGCCCGGCCAGACCAGCCCCGAGGAAGGCCCCGAGCGCGGCGAGGAACAAAACCGCCGTGCCCATGGAGTACTCCACCGTCTCGTGGTAGCTCGGGCCACCCGGTTCACGCAGGCCGAACCAGATCCCCACGGCCAGCCCGATGAACCCACCCGTGAGCAGGAAGCGCTTGTAGTTGGGGATACGGGCCGGCTGCGGAGTCACCACTCCAGCCTAGGCGAGGCACGCAGTGGCCCCGAAGTGGGCCATCACCATACTGGCGTCATGGACGATGCTGCGATTGCCCGGTGGCGTCTGTCGCACCAGCTCCTCACCGCGCCCCACGCCGACTCGGCGAGCACGGTTCTGGACACGCTGCTCGCCGTGCAGGCAGAGAACCCCAGCCAGTCCGCGTGGGCCGTGGCCGCCCGGACGACGTCGCCGGACCCGAGTGATCTCGGCTCTCTCCTCGCTTCAGGGGACGCGGTCCGCACCCACGTGCTGCGCCCCACCTGGCACTACACCGCACGCGTCGACATCGACTGGCTGCTTGCCCTGACCGGCCCACGCCTGTTCAAGGTCGTCGACGGCCAGCTGCTGGGTGACCTCGGCCTGACGACGCAGGAGGTCGGGCAGCTCGCCGACGCTGCATTGGGCTTCCTGACGGCGACTCCGGATCGGACGCGTGAGGAGGTGACCGCGGCGTTGCGCGACCGGCTGCCGCATCTGGCGCAGCGTGTCACTGGTCGCATGGTGATGCTGCTGATGGCGCACCTCGAGCTGCGCCGCCTCGCCATCAGTGGCCGACCCCGCGAGGGCGAGCACACGTACGCCACCTACGCCGACCGCGTCGGTTCCGGCGTCGAGCTGGAGGCGTTCGATCGCGATGCGGCATTGGCCCGGCTGGTCCTGCGCTACTTCACGGGTCACGGGCCCGCGACGGTGAAGGACCTCGCCTACTGGGCCACCGTGACCGTCACCGACGTCTGGCGCGGACTCGACGCGGTCCGCGACCAGCTGGACTCCTTCGAGCACGACGGACGCACGTACTGGCACCCGCCGGGCGAGCCGCCCAGCGGTCCCGTCCAGCCCCCTGCTCACCTGTTGCAGCTGCTCGACGAGACCTACCGCGGCTACCAGGACTCGCGCTGGGTGCTCGATGCCCGCGGCGTCGTGCCGAGGCAGCGAGAGAGCACGATCGGGATGGCGCTGGTCGAGGCACAGCTCGTGGCCGGGATGAAGCGGACGGTCACACCGACGCGAGTGCAGTTCGAGCTGTCCCCCCATCGCCCCCTCTCGGCTCGTGAGCTGCGGATGCTGGATGAGGCGGCCTCACGCTACGGCGAGTTCCTCGGCCTGCCCGCGACGTGCACCATCGCATAGGTCACACACCGGGGCCGGCTCAGCGCAGGAAGAGAGCACGCAGCCGGCTCGCCGTGAACCAGACTCCGAGCACCGACATGACGACGAAGTAGAGGGCGTGCCCGGCCGTGGCGGCCTCGAGGTGGCCGACCGCCAGGTGACGCATGAGCTCGACCCCGTGCCAGAGCGGCATGGCCTGGACGAACCACTGGATCGCCGTGGGGAAGACGTCGATGGGAAAGAGCGTGGCGGAGAAGAGGAACATCGGCAGGAGCGCGATCTGCACGAGGTCCATCTGCTGGAAGCTCTTGAGGTAGCTCGTCACGGCCATGCCGATGCTGGCGAAGCCGACGGCGATGAGCAGCGCGACCGGGATCATGAGCACCGCCCACGGCGAGGTCACGAGGCCCATACCGAGCATCACCACCATGAAGCCGACGGCGTACAGGAATCCCCGGAACAGCGCGATGAAGATCTCTCCCATGGCCACGTCCATGGGGCCGAGGGACGTCTGGAGCATCGCCTGGTAGAGCCGGGCGAAGCGCAGCTTGAAGAAGACGTTCCACGTCGAGTCGTAGATCGCCCCGTTCATCGCGGACGTCGCGAGCAGGGCCGGAGCGATGAAGGCGGCGTACTCGATCGGTTCGCCGTTCGGTCCGGTGACCGTGCCGACCAGCCCACCGAGCCCGAAGCCCATGGCGAGCAGGTAGAAGACCGGCTCGAAGAACCCCGAGACGATGACCGCCCAGTTCTGGCCCTTCATGACCCGGAAGCCGCGCTCGATGACCGCCTTGGCGTTGCGGCCGTAGAGCCCGTCGAGCCGGGCCGCGTAGCGACCCCTGGTCTCCGCGGTCATCGCCCCAGCCTCCGTGCGTAGATCCGTCGTCCCAGCGCAACGCCCACCCCGGTCATGGCGACGAGCACGGCGACGTGCGTCACCGTCAGCCAGAGCGGCTCGACAGCTCCGTAGGTCGCCTGACGGGCCAGCTGCGTGCCGTGCCACACGGGCGAGACCCACCCGATCCACTGGAGCGCCACGGGCATCACCGAGAGCGGGAAGAACGTGCCGGCGAACAGGAACATCGGCATGATGACGAAGCGCTGGACGAAGGCGAACTGGTAGCCCTCGTCCTCGAGGCTGGCGGCGAAGGCCTGCAGGGGCGCTCCGAAGGCCGCGGCGGTGAGCACGGCGATCGGCACGCTGAGCCACGACCAGCCGCTCGGCGCCGCATCGAAGGCGAGCAGGAAGCCCAGGAAGATCGCCGCCTGCACGACGAAGCGGATCATGACGCCGACGAGCTGGCCGACCGAGATCTGCTCCGGCGTGAGGGGCGTGGCGTGGGGCCCGTAGTACAGGCGCTGCCACTTGAAGCCGGCCATGACCGGGTAGGTCAGCTCGCCCCCCACCGACATGACGACGGTGCTGACGAGCAGTGCGGGCCCGACGAAGACGAGGTACGAGACGCCGTCGATCGACCCTGCCCCGCGGTCGACGAGGTGGCCCAGGCCGAGGCCGAGTGCTGTCAGGTAGAGCAGCGGCATGAGGACCATGTAGACGAGCAGGGAGATGGCCCAGGCCTTCGACCCGCGCAGCCAGCCCTCGACATAGAACCACCAGCCCCAGCGCCGGGCACGTCGCGCCAAGACCTCGGGGGGCGGCACCCGACCCGACGCGGCGAGCCGGCCGAGGTCCGCGATCGCGCTGTGCTCAGTCAACGAGGCTCCGACCGGTCAGGCGCAGGAAGACGTCCTCGAGCGAGGATCTGCGCACCAGCGAGGTGATCGGGGTCAACCCGCGCGCGGCGACCGCCTCAAGCGCGGCCTCGCCGTCGTCGGCATAGATGAGAACCCGGTCCGGCAGCACCTCGATACGACTCCCGATGTCCTCGAGCTGCGCGACCATCGCCGCGTTGCGGTCGGCCCCGAAGCGGACCTCGAGCACCTCGCGCGTCGAGTGCTCGCGGATGAGCTGGCGCGGCGTGCCCTCGGCCATGATCCGACCCCGGTCGATGACGACAAGCCGGTCGCACAGCTGCTCGGCCTCGTCCATGAAGTGGGTCGTCACGACGAGCGTGACACCGACCTCCTTGAGCCGGAAGAGCCGGTCCCAGAGCACGTGCCGCGCCTGCGGGTCGAGGCCCGTCGTCGGCTCGTCGAGGAGCAGCACCTTGGGCTCGTTCACGAGGGAGCGGGCGATGGTGAGGCGTCGCTTCATGCCGCCGGAGAGTGCGCCGACCTTCTCCTTGCCACGGTCGGACAGCTGCGCGAACTCGAGCAGCTCGTCGGCCTTCGCCCGCAGGTAGGAGTACGGCAGCCCGAAGTAGCGGCCGTACATGATGAGGTTGTCGCGGACGGACAGCTCCTCGTCGAGGTTGTCCTGCTGCGGGACGACCCCGAGGTGGGCCCGCACCTCCGGACCGCGCTCGGCGGGGTCGAGTCCGGCGACGCTCATCGAGCCACCGGTCCGCTGGAGCGTGCCGCCGATCATCCGCATCGTCGTCGACTTGCCGGCGCCGTTGGGCCCGAGCAGGCCGAAGGACTCCCCGCGCGCGATCGAGAAGTCGATGCCGTCGACCGCCCGGTTCTCGCCGTAGACCTTCGTCAACCCTTGGGCGACGACGATCGGCTGGGGCGGCCCAGCGTCCCTGGACATGCCGCTGACGGCGTCGACTGGAGTCTGGCTGGTCACTGTTGTCAGTCTGCCGAGGTCACCCACGCCGTTCAATCGATTTGCCCGACGCCGGAGTCCAGCGCGACCAACGGCAGCAGCCCCTCGAGGTGAGCCCGTTGACCGCTCGCGCGGACCCGCGCCGAGTCCACGGCCGCCTGCCACGAGAGCTCCCCAGTCGCCAGGGCGAGCCACGTCGACGCGTCGGTCTCGATGACGTTGGGCGGCGTGCCTCGTCGATGGACCGGCCCCTCGACGCACTGCGCCGCACCGTAGGGCGGGACCCGCACCTCGACGGTGCGGCCGGGCGCCACGGCGGCGAGCTCCTCCAGCGTGTAGCGGACTGCCGTGGCAGTGACGTCACGGTCGGCCGCGAACCCGGCTGAACGGCATACGGCCACGGCTTCTCGACCGACCGTGATGGGAACCCGCCGGCGTGGCGGCATCAGCGCCACCTCGGGAGGACGTCGGAGACGACGGCGTCGAGCGTCTCCCGTCTCCCGCGATACGGCTCGCCGGGCCGGGGCCAGTGGGTGATGACGTCGGTGAACCCCAGCTCGGTCGCTCGGCCCACGGCGTCCTCGAAGGCGGCGACGCTCGAGAGCGAGAAGGTCGGCGCGGAGTCGATGTTGAGGTAGCGGGAGAGCGTATGCCGGTCACGTCCTGCCGCGTCGAGCGCCTGGTCGACCGCGTGGCTGAGGGTCGTGACGAGGCCCCACCACTGGTCGTCGGTGTCGACGTTGCCGCCGTAGGTCATCCAGCCCTCGCCCTTGTCGACGGCGAGCCGGATCGACTTCGGACCGTTGGCCGCGATGACGAAGGGGACCCGATTGGGCGCGCTCGCGCGAGGCCCCTCCGGAGACCGGACCGGGCCGGGGAGAGTGACGACGTCGCGTGCGCCGTAGAAGCGGCCCTCGGCCGAGACGCGCTCCTCGCTCAGCAGCCGGTCGAGCAGGTGAGTGAACTCGTGGAAGCGCGCCACCCGGTCCTTGAGCGCCAGGTCCTCCCCCGTGATCCGCGAGTCGAGGTCGCCGCCGCTGCCGATGCCGAGGAGGAAGCGGCCCGACGAGATGTCGTCCAGGGCGAGGATCTCCCTCAGGAACTGCACGGGGTGGTGGTTGTTGGGCGAGGAGACGAACGTGCCGAGCCTGATCCGGGACGTGACGGCCGCCGCGGCGGCGAGGGTCGGGACGGCCCCGAACCACGGCGTCTCGGGCAGCCCGGCCCACGTGATGTGGTCGAAGGTCCACGCATGGTCGAAGCCCATCGCCTCGGCCTCGCGCCACATCCCCTCCGCCGCGGACCACGGGTGCTCCGGGAGAATCGCCAGACCGAATCGCATTCCCCGACCGTAGCCTGTCGGTGTGACAGGGATCGTGGGCAGCACCTGGGACGCCGATTCCGTGCTGGCCGCGTCGAACGAATGGTCCTGGGTGCCTCCGGGCGCCGAGCACGTGCGCACCGCCGAGTACCTCGTCGTGGCCTACCCGGAGCACTTCCTCATCCCGACCAGTGCCAGGGTCCTCGGCTCGCTGCGTGATCCAGCCGAGCTGGTCGACGAGATCCACGACGTGGCGAGAGCTCTCGGACGACACCGACTCTGGTGGCACCTCTCGGACGCCACCCGTCCACCCGGACTCGAGGCCGAGGTCCTCGCCCGCGGTGGCCACATCGTCGAGCGCATGGATGTCCTCGCGCTGCCCATCGCCGCAGCCGTGTCGGACCTCGGCTTGCCGGACCTCGGACTGCCGGACCTCGGCGTGCCGGACGGGATCGAGCTGCGGCGGGTCCGCGACCTCGACAGCAAACGGGACGCGCACGTCGTCGAGCGCAGCGCCTTCGGCGGCGTGGAGCACACGGAGGAACAGCTCCGGCAGAGCCTGGCCGAGCTCGAGCCCGGTCTGGTCGACGATTCCACCGGCGTGGTCGTCGCCTACGTCGAGGGTCAGCCCGCCGGCGTGGGCGGCTGGACGCTGGTCGGCCCGGTCTGCCGGCTCTGGGGAGGCGCCACCCACGAGACTCACCGCGGCCGCGGCGCCTATCGCGCCGTTCTCGCCGAGCGGCTCGGGATCGCCCGGGCGGTCGGCGCAACGCTCGGCCTGACCCACGGCCGGGTCGACACGTCCTCGCCGATCCTGCGCCGGATCGGCTTCACCCGCTACGGCGAGCAGCGTCAGCTCGTCCTCGACCTCTGAGCTGGCATGGCCGAGCGGATCAGCCTGGAGCGGGACGAGCGCGGCGGCGTGACGGTGCATGTCGACGGCGCACCGCAGTCGCACGTCCAGCTCGACGACCCGACGCTGCTCGTCTTCGAGTACGTCCAGCACCTCGCCCTGGCGATCGACGCCTGCTCCGCACCACCGCCGGCGCCTCTCGCCGTCACCCACGTCGGCGGGGCCGGCCTGACCCTGCCCCGGTGGATCGAGGCGACCCGACCGGGGTCTCCGCAGATCGTCCTCGAACCGGACGCCGGCCTGACCGAGCTCGTCCGCCGCGAGCTCCCGCTCCCCCGCCGCCACCGGATCCGGGTCCGCCCGCTGGACGGCCTCACCGGGATCCGCGCGTTGGGCACCGACTCAGCCGATGTGCTCGTGACCGACGCCTACGCCCAAGGCCGGATCCCGGCGGAACTCAGCTCAGCGGCATACGTCAACGAGGTCGCAAGGGTGCTCAAGCCTGAGGGCACGGCTCTCTGGAACCTCGCCGACGAAGCCGGAATGCGTTATGTGGCAAGGGTGCTCGCGACGATCCGCGGTGTGCTGCCACACGTTGGGCTGATCGCGACGCACGAGGTGCTCAAACGGCGGCGATTCGGCAACAGTGTCGTTGTCGCGAGCGCCGTACCGCTGCCCGAGGAACGGCTCCGCCGTGACGTGGCGCGAGCGAACCTGCCCACCGGCCTGCGGATCGGGCCCGACGTAGACCGGCTGATCGCTGGTGCCAAGCCCCTCGACGACGGAGGGATGCCGAGCCCGCCAGCTCCCGAGGCCCGTGGCTGGCGCATCGTCTGACGTCGGGTGCCGGTCTGTGTGGAAACTTGCCCACCCCAGGAGGTGGGCAAGCTTCCACACACCGTCAGTCGCCGACCCAGCCGCCCCGATCGCCCCACCAGTCGCCGAAGGCGCTCCGATAGGCGCCCAAGGTCCCGGAGCCCCCGTAGTCGGACGGGCCACGATCGCCCAGGTAACTGCCGATGACCGCGGCACCGAGATCGTCGACCTCCGGCGCGACGACGCGTCCGTCGACCCGCTTGGCCATCTGGTCGACGAACCGCGCCAGCCCCGGGTCCTCGCCCAGCCGGAAGAACGTGGTCTTGGCCCCCAGCCGACCGGCGGCGTCGAGCTCGCGGATGGTGCTCGCGATGGTGAGCGACGAGGGTGGGTAGCTGAACCACGTCTCGCCCGACGACGTGAGGTGCGAGGTCGGCTCGCCGTCCGTCACGACGAGGAGGACCGGCTGGGCACTGGGGTGCTTGCGGAAGTGCCGGTTCGCGAGGAGCAACGCGTGGTGAAGGTTGGTTCCCTTGTCCCACAAGGCGTCCAGCGCCGTGAGCTCCTCGATGTCCATGACTCGAGCGTTCCGGCCGAAGCCGATCAGCTGCAGGTGATCACCCCGGAAGCGGGTGCGGATCAAGTGGTGCAGCGCGAGGGCGGTCCGCTTCATCGGCACCCACCGGCCGTCCATCGCCATCGAGAAGGAGGTGTCCGCCAGGAGGGCCACCGCGGCGCGCGTCCGCGACTCTGTCTCCGCGATCTCCACATCACGGATGTCCAGACGAATTCCCTTGTCCCGTATGCCGCGGGGTTCGCTCCCACTCGATGCCTGGCCTGGGGTGCCCCGGTCCTCTGAGACGGTGCGCAGGACGGCGTTGGTCACGGTGCGCGTGACATCCCACGGCTGGGAGTCGCCGAAGGTCCACTCACGCGTCGCACCGGAGAGCTCCCCGGCCGCGCCGGCCTGTCGCTGGTCGCGCTGGCCCTGGCGGGACGACATGCGGTCGGCGACGTCCCGGAGCAGTGCCTTGCCGAGCTGGCGCATCGCCTTGGGCGAGAGGGTGAGCTGCCCGTCCGAGGTGCGCCGGAGGTAGCCGCTCTGGCGCAGGGCTCGCTCCAGCTCGGCCAGGGTGCGCGCGTCGACGGCGGCCTCCGGCCCGAGCTGGCGGGCGAGCTGGTCGAGGTCGACGTCGTCGAGGCGGGCTCCGTCGTACTGCTGGGCGAGGGCGTCGGCGAGGTCGTCGAGGTCGGCGAGGTCCTGGAGCGCGCCGGTGCCGTCGCCGAGGCCGAGTCCCTGGTCGCCTTGGAACGACTCGCTTCCGCCCCAGTCCTCGCCGGGGCGCAACGCGCGGAGGTTGTCGTCGAGGCGACCGAGCTGGTCCATGAGCTGCGGCGACCCGAACGCCTGCTGCGACAGGGCCATCAGCTCGTCTCGCTGCTCCTGGGTCATCGAGTTGAGCATCCGCTGCGCGGCGGCGGAGCGCTGGGCGAGGGCGTCGAGGAGCTCGTCGATGTTCTGCGGGTTCTCCGGGAAGAAGTCACCGTGCTTGTCCATGAAGTCCTGGAACAGCTCATCGGTCGGCTCGCCCTTGCGGTGCGCCTCGAGCAGCGTGTTGAGGTCGTCGAGCATCTCGTTGATGCGCTCGCGGTCCTCGTCGGTGGCGCCCTCGAGCGCCTGCTTCATCCCGGCGAAGCGCTGGTCGAGCAGCTCCCGGCCGAGCAGGTCCTTGATCTCCTCATAGGCCTCGCGCGCCTCGGATGAGCGCCACGGGTAGTCCGACAGCTCGGACACGGCGGCCGCGGTCGACTGGGGCAGGTTGCCGATCCGCATCTCGGCGAAGCGGGCGTCGTCGTCAAGGTCGCGGGCGAGTTGCTTGCGCTCCGCCAGGACGGCCTTGTCGAGCAGCTCGCGGACCTGCTGCATCGTGCCGTCGAGGTTGTGCCGGCTGAGGATCTCACGGCGCCGCTGGGCGACCCGGCGGGCGAGGTCGTCGAGGCCCTGCTGGCCCCGGCCGCCGCGGCGGAGGAACTCGCGCATGGCCCGCTCGGGTGAGCGGCCGGACATGACCTCATCGCCGATCGCCTCGAGCGCCTCGGCGAGGTCGACCGGCGGGGCGAGCGGGTCCGGCCCGTCGACATACCGCCCGTAGCGAGCCCGGCTCATCCGTACACCGTCTCCCCTCCGCTCGTCTCCTTGCTGATCTTGCGGGCGAGGTAGAGGCCCTCGAGCGCGAGCTCGATGGCACTCGCCCGTTCCCCGTCATTCCGCGCACCGAGCCGCTCGCAGACCTCGTCGTAGAGCTCCGACTCCCCCAGCACCGGCAGCCCGGTGAGGAAGGCGCGCGCCGACACCTGCTCGCCCGTCGACACGAGCGCGCCCTCGTCGATGGCGTCGACGAGCAGCGCGAAGTCGATCCCGCGGAAGTGCCGTGCGACGGTCTCGGCGATCGCGGTGCGCAGCAGGTGGGTCAGGATGTCGCGCTCGCGGCCCTCCTCGCCCGTCTCGAACTCGACCTTGCCGCCGAGCACGTCCACCGCGCCGTCGAGGTCGACGGGTCGGGCGACGGCGTCGTCCTCGACCTGCAACGTCGCGCGGTGGCGCGCAGCCGCGGCGATCGTCTCGGCCGCCGCGATGGCGAACCGGGCCGACACGCCGGAACGCTGGTCAACCGCGTTCGACTCGCGCAGGTGCCGGGCGAACCGGGCGAGCACCTCGATGAGCGAGTGCGGCACGTCGGCCTGCAGGTGCGCCTCCTGCCGGATCACCGCGATCTCGTCCTCGAGCTCGACCGGGTAGTGCGTCCGGATCTCCGCGCCGAAGCGGTCCTTGAGCGGCGTGATGATCCGGCCGCGGTTCGTGTAGTCCTCCGGATTGGCCGAAGCGACGACGAGCACGTCGAGCGGCAGCCGCAGGACGTAGCCGCGGATCTGGATGTCGCGCTCTTCCATGACGTTGAGCATGGCGACCTGGATCCGCTCGGCGAGGTCGGGGAGCTCGTTGATCGCGACGATGCCCCGGTGGCTGCGCGGGATGAGCCCGAAGTGAATCGTCTCCGGGTCACCGAGTGAGCGCCCCTCGGCCACCTTCATCGGGTCGACGTCACCGACGAGATCGGCGACGGAGGTGTCGGGGGTGGCGAGCTTCTCGGAGTACCGCTCGTCGCGGTGCCGCCACATCACGGGTAGGTCGTCGGAGAGCTCGGCCGCGCGGCGCCTGGACGCCGGGGTGATCGGCTCGTACGGATGCTCGCCGAGCTCGGCGCCGGCTATGACGGGGGTCCACTCGTCGAGCAGCCCGACGAGCGTACGCAGCAGCCGGGTCTTGCCCTGGCCCCGCTCGCCGAGGAGCACGACGTCGTGTCCCGCGATGATGGCCCGCTCGAGCTGTGGGATGACGGTGTCCTCGAAGCCGTGCAGTCCCGGCCACGGGTCGCGCCCGTCTCGCAGCGCGGCCAGCAGGTTGTCGCGCATCTCGGTCTTGAGGTGCTTCTGCTCGTGTCCGGACGCCCGCAGCGCGCCGAGGGTGGTGATCGCCGGTGGTTGAGTCACACCTTCACGCTAACCCGCCGCGTCAACCCCCTTTCCAACAACGAGGCCGTATGCCGCTGAGCTCGCTTCTCGTCCAGTGTGCAGTTCGCGCCGCACGGCCTGTGGAAAGAAGCCCACGTGATCACGCGGGCTTCTTTCCACGCGCGCGCCTGGTTCGGAGTCAGGTGCCTGCGACCGGGCGGCCGACGACCATGCCCTCGATCTGGTCGGGCGGGAATGCCGCGGCCGTCTCGGCGTCGAGCTGGGCACCCGCGCCGTCGAGCACCGCGGTGAAGAAGCACCGGGCCGCAGCAGCGAAGACGACGTCGGCAATGTCTGCGTCCGACAGCCCGACCGCCCTCAGCCGGTCGACGTCAGCCTGTTGGATGCCGGCCGCGTCCGCGGCGACAGCCGTCGCGAACTCGTAGACCGCGCGGTCCGTCTCATCGAGGCCGGCCCCGTCCGGATGGTCATTGATCGACAACATCGCAGCCTCGTCGCCGCACACGTCTCGCAGGAACTTCGAGTGCGCGGCAGTGCAGTACGTCGAGCGACGGGCCCGGGATGCCGCGATGGTGGCGATCTCGTAGCGCCGCCGGTCCATCCCGCCGCGGATGGCCAGGTTGAGCGCCTGCCACGCCTGGGCCACCTCGGGTCGATGCGAGAAAGGCACCGCGTAGTTGGGCAGGAAACCCCACATCTCGCGCTGGGCCTCGAAGTACTTGGCCACCTCGCCCTGCGCATCACCTTCAGCAACGCCGCTGATGAACATGGCTCGATTGTCGAAGCAGGCCGCTCTCGCGACAAGTCCCCTCGACCACCGGATCAGCGGCCGAGCAGCCCTGGACTCATCAGCACCAGCGCGGCCGTATAGGTGACCGCCCCGATCACCACCGTCGTCAGCATGGTGCGACCCAGCACTGCGCAGATCGTCGCGGCGACGAGCGCGGCGACGACAGGCACCACCGCGAGTCCAGATCCCGGCCGCAGCACAGCCACGACTCCGAGGACGAGCAGCGCCGTGATGGCGCCCATTCCCGCGTGCCGCAAGCCCGCCTGGGCGCGCTCCGACAGGTGCACGCGGTTCCCTGCGAGGAAGGGCAGGACGCGCAGGACGTAGCTGCCGAGCCCAGCAACGACGACGGCGATCCAGAGGCTCATCTGCGCGTGCCGTTCCGAGTGGTCCCCAGCCCCGCGGCCACGGCGGCCGCCATGGCAAGGAGCGGGATCACGCCTGAGGGGAGCGCCATCGCGACACCGAGCATGGTGGCCGCAACGGCAGCGATGATCGCCGCAATCCCTCCTGGGAGACGCAGGTGTGGGGCGACTACCGCGATGAGGCAGAGAGGCCCGATGACCGACAGGCTCGGCGTGCTCAGCTGACCCAGGGCCAGGCCGGCCGTCACGACGAGGAGCCAGCCGAAGGTGAGGACGACCGTCGCGCCGGCATAGTGCCAGCGCCGCTCGCTCACCGTCCCCGGCGACTCGGCCCGCTGGAGAGCGACAGCCCAGGTCGGCTCGATGACAAAGGCGGCGGCTGCCAGGCGCACGGGCAACCGGGCCGAGGCGAAGGTCGGCAGCAGGGCCATGCTGTAGACGAGCAGCCTCGCGTTGATCAACACCGCAGCGCCGGCCGCCGTCCACGCAGCGGCGCCCCCCGCGAGGAGCTGGAGCAGGGCGAGCTGGGCGCTACCGCCGTAGACGGTGATCGTCCCCGTCCAGGCGGCGAACCAGTCCGTGCTGCGGGCGATGGCCACACCGACGAGGAGACCGAACGGCACGTAGCCCACGACGAAGGGGACCATCGCGAGCGCCCCGGCCCTGAGCTCGCGGCGATGCACTCGACTTCCGCCCAGAACCGGCCGGTCGATCCCGCCTCTCGGGGACGAGGTCCAAAGCGCTGACGTGGTGACTCGCATGGTCCAACGGTCCTCGTCGCCCAGCCGCAGGGCTCGGACCTGGCATGCACCTCGGCTGGACAATTCGTGGACATCGGTCAGCGCTGACCGCCAGAGTCGACACGTGACCAAGGGAGGCTCGCCTCGGGAAGCGCGCCCAGCGGCATACGGCTTGATCGTGAAAGGTTGCTCCCCCGGGGAGGGGAGCGATCTTTCACACTCCGACTCAGCCGACCCACACCCGCGCGTTGCGGAACATCCGCAGCCACGGGCTCTCGTCCTCGATCCGCCCGGAGGTCCACGACAGCTGGACGTTGCGGGAGACGCGCTCCGGGTGGGGCATCATCGCGGTGAACCGTCCGTCCGGGGTCGTCACGGCGGTGAGCCCGTCGGGCGACCCGTTGGGGTTGTGCGGATACGTCAGCGCCGGGGCGCCGTGATGGTTGACAAAACGCATGGCCCGCTGCACTGCAGCGGAGTCGCCACGCGCCGAGAAGTTGGCAAAGCCCTCCCCGTGGGCGACCGCGATCGGCACTCGGCTGCCGGCCATCCCGGTCATGAAGATCGAGGGCGACTCGAGCACCTCGACGAGGGTGAGGCGGGCCTCGTACTGCTCCGAGCGGTTGCGGGTGAAGCGCGGCCACGCCTCGGCGCCGGGGATCAGCTCGCCCAGCGCCGCGAACATCTGGCAGCCGTTGC
>NZ_DATCWX010000201.1:0-58907 GCF_036566125.1 Intrasporangium sp. | reverse complement strand
GCGACGGCGGCCGCCGCTACGCCCGCCGGCGCCTTGCCGTTCAGAGTCTGCTCGTCGAGCGACCCCTCACCGGTGATGACGAGGTCGCCGGGACCGAGAGGGGCCAGAGCCTCGTGGAAGCCGACGAGGTCGAACACGATGTCGATCCCTGGCCGGAGGATGGCCCCGAGAACCGACTGCGCGGAATACCCGACTCCCCCAGCGTCTCCCGCACCCGGCGCCTCGCAGTCACCCGCGCCGGTCGCGTCGTGCACCACCTCGGCGAAGTGGCTCAGGGCTGCATCGAGGGCCACGACATCGTGGGGCGTCGCCCCCTTCTGCGGGCCGTAGACGGCGGCTGCCCCGCGTGGCCCGGTGAGCGGGTTGTCGACGTCGGAGGCGACCGTGAACGTCACGCCCGCCACCCGGTTGCGCAGCGGCGCCAGGTCTATCGCAACGAGGTTGGCTAGCGAGCCTCCCCCGCGCCCAAGCTCGTTTCCGTCCACGTCGAGCAACCGGGCACCGAGTGCCTGGAGCATTCCGGACCCTCCGTCAGTGCTTGCGCTGCCGCCGATGCCGACGACCACCTCGGTACAGCCACGGTCGATCGCCGCTGCGATGACCTCACCGAGGCCGCGGCTCGTGGCACCGAGGGGGTCGGGCCGTCCACCGGGGAGACGGACGAGGCCACACACGTCCGCCATCTCGATGACCGCCGTCGACCCGCGCCGCGCCCAAGCCGACTCGACGAGCTCGCCCGTTGGTCCGGCCGCGGTGACCGGGACCGAGGCGAAGCCGGCCGCCACCGCCGCCGCCACGGTGCCGTCCCCGCCGTCCGCCACCGGGATCGTGATGATCTCGACCGCGTCTCCAACGACCCGTCGGATCCCGGATGTGATCGCCGAGCCGACTGTTGCGGCCGCCAGCGAACCTTTGAACTTGTCCGCGGCGATGAGGACGCGCGTCATGAGATTAGGCTCCTTGTGTCGGTTCCCCTGCTGTCAAACACGATTGGCGTATGCCGCTGAGCTCGCTCCCATGGTGACGCCACCTGCCGCCGGGCCTGGGTGGGTCAGGCGGGGGTGCCACGGCCGGAGAGCCGCTCGACCCCGCGGAGGAGGGCCGAGTGGTCCAACCCGCCGTCGCCGACGGCCCTCGCGGACGCCATGAGCTGTGCGACGAGGGAGCCGAGCGGTACGACGACCCCTGCCTCGCGGGCGGCCGCGGTGACGATGCCCAAGTCCTTGTGGTGCAGGTCGATCCGGAAGCCGGGCTCGAAGCGGCGGGACAGCATGTTGCCTCGCTTCTGGTCCAGCACCTTGGAGCCGGCGAGCCCGCCGCCGAGGACCTCGAGCGCGACCTCGGTGTCGACCCCGAAGGCCTCGAGGAACACGACGGCCTCGGAGAGGGCCTGGATGTTGGCTGCGACGATGAGCTGGTTTGCGGCCTTGACCGTCTGGCCGCATCCGCTGGGCCCGACGTGGACGACCGTCTTGCCGACGGCGTCGAAGACCGGCCTTGCGGCAGCGAAGTCCTCCGCCGTGCCGCCGACCATGATGGACAGGGCAGCGTTCCTGGCACCGGCCTCGCCGCCGGAAACCGGCGCGTCGAGCAGGCGGAAGCCTCGCTGCCGTGCCTGCTCGGCGAGCTCGACGGTGACGTCGGGCCGGATGCTGGAGAAGTCGATGACCAAGGTGCCCGGCTTCGCACTGTCGAACACGCCGCCCTCACCGGCCAGGACGGCATGGACGTCCGGCGAGTCCGGGACCATGACACAGACGACCTCGGCGTCGCAGACCGCGTCGGCGATCGACCCAGCCGCGCGGCCGCCCGCCGCGATGAGCGGCTGAGCCCTGTCTGGCGTCCGGTTGTAGCCGGTGACCTCGTGGCCGGCGTTCAGGAGGTGGACGGCCATGGGGCTCCCCATGATGCCGAGTCCGATGAAGGCGATGGTGCCCATGTTGGGATCTCCTTGCAGGATATGGAGTTTCGGTTGGTCCGGGATCGATTCGAGAACCCGTTCAGTTCGGGGCAGCCGCCCTGTCACCGATCTGCTGCGGCGCGCCGGGCCCGCGGGAGCCAGGCGAGGCTCTCCTCGGTCGTCGTCGACGGCTGGTACTCGAGGCCGACGTAGCCGGTGTAGCCAGCGCGCTCAAGGGCGTCGAGCTGCCGCTGGAGGTCGAGCCGCCCGGTCCCGGGCTCGCGGCGGCCGGGGTGGTCGGCGATCTGCACGTGCGCGACCTTCGCGGCGTGCTCGGCGATGGCGCGGTCGCCATCGTCCCCGTTGTTGGCCAGATGGAACAGATCCAGCAGGAATGCGACGTTCGCGCCACCCGCCTCCCGGGCCCCGTCCACCACGGCAACCGCATCTGCGGCAGTGCGCAGCGGATACGGCTTCGGGCCGCTCACGGGCTCCACGAGAACGGTGCCCCCGATGGCGTCGGCGGCCTTGGCGGCGATGACCAGGCTCTCCAGGCCGAGCTCGTCCTGACGTTGGGGTGTGGCGTCGTCGACCCGGTTGCCGTAGAGGGCGTTGAACGCCCCGGTGCCGAGCCGCTCACCGATGCCGATGGTGACGTCGATGTTGTCGCGGAACTGCTGAGCTCTCCCTGGAATCGAGAGCACCCCGCAGTCCGGGCCGGCGAGGTCGCCTGCGAAGAAGTTGAGGCCAGCCAGGCGGGCACCGCTGTCCTCCACCGCTGTGACGAAGGCGTCCACCTCCCTGTCACCGGGCACCGGTTGGTCCGGCCACGGCCACCAGAACTCGATCGTGTCGAAGCCCGCCGCCGCCGCGGCTCGTGGTCGCTCGAGCAGCGGCACCTCGGTGAACAGCATCGAGCAGTTCGCCAGGTACCTCGTGTGGATCGCCATCGTGCGGGCCTGCTTTCTCTTCCGGGAGTTGGGAACTCAACATTGCTGGGAGTACCGGGGCGCAGCTCGAGGGCCGTGTCCCCGTACGGTGACCACCCTCAGAGCCCGCCGCCGAGGGCTTGCTTGACGACGTTGAAATGGATCCACCGCCTCGCCTCTGGCTCCATGCGGCGGGCGACTCCCTGTAGCGCTGCGCTGTGGCGGGTCACCTGCCCGGGATGGGACGCGCTCATGATCAGCCCGATGGCTGCCACGGCAAAGTCGCTTCCGAGGACGACAGGGACCGCGATAGAGCAGGGGCCATCTTGCGGCTGCTGCATCGTGATGGCGTATCGCCGGGAACGGACCTGCTCCAGCTCGGAGGTCAGCCGGCGCCGGTCGGCTTCGGCGAAACGTGGCTGACCGTCCACCTGGGCGGTCAGATAGGCCTCTCGGGCCCCAGGGAGGTCGAAGGCCAGCAGGGCCAGACCGACGGCCGTTCGGTGCAGCGGGAGGCGATCATCGAGCTTCTTGGCGCGAAGCGCTTGCTCCGGGCCGTACAGCCGATCCCTGATGAGCGCTTGGTCCCCGTCACGGATGGCGAAATGGCAGGCCTCGCCGGTAAGGCGGATCACCTCGACGAGGTGAGCCCGCCCCCCGGCGCGCATCTCGGGGCCGGCGTTGTCGCCCACCTTGCCGAGCAGCCGGCCCACGCGATATCGACCACGACCGTCCTTCTTGAGGGCGCCGCCTTGGACGAGCTCATTGACGAGGCGGTGCGCCGTTGGCATCGTCAATCCAGCACTCTCCGCGATGTGGCTGAGTGTGAGGGTGGACTCGCGGCAGTCGAAGGCGGCAAGGATCGCCAGCACTTTCGCGGTCACCGTGCGCGACGCCTGCTGGGTCACGGCCGACCTCAGGGCGCCTGAACCACGACGTTGGTGACGGGCACCCCGCGCGCCCTCAGGCCCTCTTTGACGAAGTCGCTCAGCGTCTCCGGGGAGATCAGGCACGTGGAGCATTCGTCGTTGCTCCCGGTTTCGTACTCCAGTCTCAGGATGGCGGCAGCCTCCTCATAACCGAGCACACTGATGGTGCCCCCGTCGCGGGCCACCAGCTCGTTCATGGCCCCGACCACTTCGTCGATCTCGGCCTGGCTTGTGGGCATGGTTGTCTCCTTCTGTAGTTATTGGCTTGGCTGCAGCCCGGGGGTGGTTGAGAGGGCGCCGCTGGGGAAGTGGCAGGACACCTGCGTCGGGTCGTCAGCATGCTGGGCTTGGAGCAAGGGCTCCTCCTCCGCGCAGAGGGCTTGTGCTCGCCAGCACCGGGTGCGGAATCGGCATCCGGACGGCGGGTTCACCGGGCTGGGAAGGTCTCCCGTCAGGATCCGACGGGGCCCGGCGGCCTGGCGCTCCGCGCGAGACACGGGCACGGAGCTGATCAGCGCCTCGGTGTACGGGTGCCGTGGCCGCTCGAAAACGTCCGACTCGTCGCCGTATTCCATCATCCGTCCGAGGTACATCACGCCGATCCGGTCGGAGACGTGGCGCACAACTCCGAGGTCGTGCGAGATGAAGATCACCGCCAGGCCCAGTTCAAGCTGCACGTCATGGATCAAGTTGAGGATCTGGGCCTGCACCGACACGTCGAGTGCCGAGACGGGTTCGTCGCAGATGAGCAGCTGCGGCGCCACGGCGACTGCTCGGGCAATACCGATCCGCTGGCGCTGACCACCTGAGAACTGGCCGGGATAGCGGTCGAGGTGCTCGGGCCTGAGCCCGACGAGTTCCAACAGCTCACTTGTCCGGATCCGCCACTTGCTCTTCGGCACGAGGTCGCGGTGGATGGTCCATGGTTCCGCGATGATCTGGCCTACCGTCTTGCGCGGGTTCAGGCTCTCGAAGGGGTCCTGGAAGACGACCTGGACGTGCTTGCGAAACTCCTTGAGCTCCCTTCGCGACATGGCCAGGACGTCCTGGCCCCGGAAGTACACGTGCCCGCTGGTCGGCTCGACGAGCCGCAGCAGCGTCTGGGCAAGTGTGGACTTCCCGCAGCCCGACTCCCCGACCAGGCCGAGGGTCTCTCCCGCAGCAAGGTCGAAGCTCACCCCATCGACCGCCCGCAGGAGTGCTGCGCCGCGGCGCCCGCCCCTGGTGTCATCGACGACGTAGTGCTTGGTGAGGTTCTCGACACGAAGCAGTGGCTCGTCAGACATTGACGTGCTCCTCCAGACTCGGGCGCTCGAGGACTTCTCCACTGCGCCAACAACTGCTCGCTCGGCCGGTCATCACGGCGACCAGCTCCGGGCGTTCGACCCGGCAACGATCTTCAGCGAAGCTGCATCTCGCCGCGAAGGCGCACCCGGACGACGGGCTCATGAGATCTGGCGGCGAGCCGGGGATCGGTGACAACCGAGACCGCTTGTGGCGCGGCCGGGGAATCGACTCCATGAGCCCGCGCGTGTAGGGATGTGCTGGCCGGGTGATCACCTGCTCGGCTCCACCCGTCTCGCACTCACGCCCGGCGTACATGACCAGGATCCGGTCGGCCGATTCGGAGACCAGACCGAGATCATGGGTGATGAGCACCATGCCCATTCCGGTCTCGTCCTGCATCTGCCCCAAGAGGGACATGATCTGGGCCTGAATGGTCACGTCCAGTGCCGTGGTCGGCTCATCGGCGATGAGGACATCGGGCTCCAGGGCCATGGCCATTGCGATGCTCGCGCGCTGCCGCATGCCGCCCGAGAACTCGTGGGGGTAATCCTTGAGCCGAGTCTTCGCCGCCGGAATACCCACCCGATCCAGCAGCTCTGCTGCACGGGCCATGGCGTCGCCGTGCGACATGCCACGGTGCGCCCGAAAGGGTTCGGCGACCTGCCAACCCACGGAGAAGACCGGGTTCAGCGATGAGTTCTGCGCGATGAGTGCAACGTGCTCGCCGCGCATCCGACGCCGCTCCGACTCGGTCAGGGTCAGCAGGTCCTGGCCGAGCAGCAGCACACGGCCGGCAGTCACCGTGGCCGGGGGGGTCGGTAGAATCCCGAGGACTGCTTGGGCGGCAACGGTCTTCCCGGAGCCGCTCTCTCCGACGATCGCCAGCGTCTCGCCACGATGAATGTGGTAGCTCAGGCCGTCCACGGCCGTCACCGCACCGCGTCGGAGCCGGAACTCGACCTTGAGATCACGTACCTCGAGCGCCGGCCGCACGTCGGCTGGGGTGTCGCCCGGACTGGATGTTGCGTCCGTCATGACGTCCTCTCGTTTCATTCCGACTCGGCTGCCTTGCGCACGAGCTCGGCGAGCACATTGGTTGCGACGGCGGTGAGGGTCAGAGCCAGGCCCGGGAAGAGCGCCACCCACCACGCGCTCTCGAGGTAGTTGCGCCCCTCGGCGATGAGGCCACCCCACGTGATGTCAGGCTCGTGCACCCCCAGGCCGAGGAAGCTGAGCGCCGACTCAGCGAGCATGACCATGGCGAACTCCAACGTGGCGAGCGCCACCAAGGGGTTGGCGATGACGGGAATGATCTGCGTGAGCACGATCCGCGCCGACCCGGACCCGAACGCGCGCGAGGCGCGGATGTAGACGCGTTCGCGCACGGCGAGCGTCTCGGCACGGGCGACGCGTGAGTACATCGCGATACGCGCGAGGGCCAGCACCAAAATCAGCGGCACCAGTCCGGTACCCAGGGTGTAGAGCACGATGAGCGCGAGAAGCAGCGATGGGAAGGCGAGCATGACGTCGGCCACGCGCATCACCACCGTGTCGAGTCGACCTCGGAGGAATCCCGAGACCGTGCCGATGATTGAGCCGACGGCAAGCGCCACGAGCACGGCGACGAGGGCGATCAGCAGTGTGGTCCGGGCAGCCACGACCAGGCGTGCCAGGTAGCCGCGCCCGAGTGCATCGCTGCCCAGGACGTACTCCCAGCCATGCTCGGTACTCAGCGGCGGCAGGAAACGCAGCTGCAGCGCTGGTTCGCGCGCCATATCGCCGAGGAACGCCGGGCCAACGGCTGCTGCGAGGACGAGCAGGACGAGCCAGCCCGCAGCGGCACCGCCGAGAGCGTCGCGGCGCAGCTGGTAGCCAACCTTGCGCCACAAGCCATGTGCTTGCCTCACGGGTTCGGCGCCCGATGCCGCCCTCAGGCTGACAGGAGGCCAATCGGCCTCAGCCTCCGTGCCCCGGCGTCGATGGTCTCGGTTGAGCAGTGTCATGCGCTGAGCCTGATCTGTGGGTTCAGTCGCGAGTACGCGACATCGATGAGGAGGTTCATGACGACAATCGCCGCGCCCGTGACCAGCACGACAGCCTGGATGACTGCGAAGTCACGTCCCCTGATGGCCGTGACCATGAGGTTGCCGATCCCGGGCCAGCCGAACACCGTCTCGACGACGAGGGCTCCGTTGACGACCTGCGCGGCGAGGATCCCCGCCATGGTCAGCACCGGGATGGCCGCGTTGCGCAGTGCGTGTTTGTACACGACGGCATGCGGCCCCACGCCCTTGCTCCGGGCGACCCGCACGTAGTCCGAGTCAAGCGCCTCGATCATCGCGGTGCGCACCACCTGGGTCAGGATGCCGGTCGGTCGGAGGGTCAGGGTGAGAAGCGGCAACACCCAGAACTCCCAGCCCCCGATGCCAGAGGTCGGCAACAGGTCGAGGTAGACGGCGAAGAAGGCAATGCCCATGAGCGCGACCCAGAAGTCGGGCACGCTGAGCGCGGTCATCGAGGTGACGCGCGTGGCCGTGTCTCGCACAGATCCACGCCGAGCCGCGCTGGAGGCTCCTGCGACGACAGCCAGCGTCACGACGATCAGCATCGTGAAAAAGGCCAGCTGCAAGGTCGCTGGGAATCGTCCGAGCACGACCCCGAGGGCTGAGTCGCCGTAGAGCAGCGAGTCGCCAAAGTCCAGTCGCAGGATTCCTCCGACATAGTCCAGCAGCTGGAGATACAGCGGCTGGTCAAAGCCGTTCTCCCTGTTGAAGGCGGCGACCCTCTCGGGCGACGCGTCCTCGGGGAGATAGAGCAGAGCCGGGCTTCCGGTGAGTCGAGCCAGCACGAAGACCAGCAGCACCAGGCCGATCAGGCTGAGAGCGCCCTGCCGCGATCGGGTGAGGATGAAACGTGCCACGCCCCTAGACCTCCTTGGCTAGTCGGGTGGGCGGCGGGCGCCCGGGGACCGGACGCCCGCCTGTACTTGCGCTACTTGACGGTGACCTCGGACAGATCGATGCGCTCGCTGCTGGCGAGGTTGGGCTCGTAGGAGGCCCGGTCCGACCGGATGATGGTGTCGGCCATGTAGGCAACGGGAACCAGGGCGACGAGCTCGTCGTGCTCGTAGCTGAAGGCGTCGGACAACAGCTGTGCGCGTTCCTCACCACTCGCCTGGGCAGCCTTCTTGAGCAGTGCGTCGAGCCGGTTGTCGCAGACGGAGCTCTGAGGAGCTTTGCAGCCAAGCTTGCCCTGCAGGCTCACCAGAGCGTCGCCGAGTGAGTTGCCATGCGCGTTGAGGACAACGGCCGGTCCGAACGTGGGGTCGTTCGCGGATCCCAACCTGGTTCGCATCGCTTCGTTCTCGAGAAGCTGAGTGGACGCGTTGAAGCCGGCGGCCTTCAACATCGCGACGATGGTGTCGGGCACCTCGGAACCGTTGGAGCTGCGCATCCCGGCCCACCCGACGACCTTGAAGGGCGTATCCGTCTTGACCCCGTCGGCACGAGCCTCGGCCAGCAGGGCCTGGGCCCCGGCGAGGTCGTACTCGGTGGTGACATGGTCCGGATAGCCGACCGTCTGCGGTATGACGATGGCGTTGGCGGGCTCGCCCAAGCCTCCATACACGTTCTGCACAAACGTCTTGCGGTCGATGGCCAGGCTCAGCGCGCGCCGGACCCGCAGGTCGTCAAAAGGCGGCAGCTTCGTGTCGATCCGGAAGTAGATCGTCTCTCCGACGGTGAAGTTGACGGCGCCGTGTGCCTTGGCGTCCTGGCTCGCGATCATGCTGGCGATGTCGACTTCGCCCGCTGCAGCCATGGCCGACCGCACTGAGCTCTCCACCCGGATGGGGTACACGACCTTGTCGAAGTTCGCCGGCTTGCCCCAGTACTTCTCGAAGCGCGAGATCTGGACGTCCGCGCTGGGGTTGTACTCGACAAACTGATATGGCCCGGTGCCGATGGGAGTCTGGGTCTTCTGCTTGGCGTCCGATCCGACGAAACCGATCATGACGAAGGCCAGGCGACGCGGCAGGATCGTGTCAGGGCTGGAGGTCTTGATGGTGACCGTCCGGGCATCGACGGCTTCCGCTTTCTGGACGTTGTCGTCGAGGACCGAGCCGTAGAGCCAGCACTCCAGGTCCGGGTTGAGCACCCGGTTGATCCAGTCGGCGACAGCCTGGGCGGTGAGGGGCTGTCCATTGTGGAAGGTCACACCATCCCGCAGGGTGAACTGCCACGTCACCGGATCGACCGCCTTCCAGGACTCGGCCAGCCTGGGCTTGAGCTCCATGGTCTTGAAGTCGAGGTCGACGAGCGGCTCGCCGACGTTCTCGACCATGAACATGCCGTTGCGCGCGGAGCTCGAGTCACACAAGTCCATGCTCAACGGCTCATAGGCGACCGCGACCCGCAAGGTCCGGCCGTCGCCGGACTCGTCGGCAGCTGTGCTGCCAGCGCATCCTGCGAGGCCGAGCAGTGCTGCGGTGATCGATGCGGTGAGGATGTAGGCAGACGGGCGGCGGGTGGTGCGTGTCCGGGCCATCGCTCGAGAGGTCATTTCGTCGCTCCTTGCGCGCCGAGCTGGGTGTTTGAGGGGTTGGGATCACCAGCAGGTCGCGGTGTCCTGGTGATCGGCTCGCTGTTCGGCTTCTGGCGAGTTGGCATCAACAGGTCCTTGGCTCGCACGGAGCCGACAACGACGATCGAGTACCATTCGGGCTTCTCGATCACGGGGAGGGTCATGCGGCTGGCGGCCTCGTCCGACAGGCTGAAGAGCCAGTCCCACTCGGGCTTGATCTTGCCGTCCCGGTGCAGCTTCCGAACCGGCTCGATCATCCGGGCGACCGGTTCGCTGCCGAGGTGGAACATGAGCTTCTCCAGGCCCACCTTGGAGAAGCCGCCATCCATGGCCAGCGGCTGGGCGTGGGGCGGGGCCAGGAAGAGCAGGCGTCCCAGTCCACTCTCTCCACTGCCGCCGAGGTTGGTGAAGTATCCGCTGCTGTTGTTGCCGCCGCTGAACGAGGCGATTGAGCGAGCCAGCTGTTGCGCATCCGTGTGTCCCTGGATGGAGATGTCCCATTCGCCAGCCGTCCAGAAGACCGTTGCGACATCCTCGTCCGCCCTGAATCCGCGCGACACGTGGTATGGCTCCCAGGGAGACTCGTCCTCGTTCTCGGCCACGACGACGATGTGCTTGCGGGTGCTGCCGATGGTGTCGAGGTCCATGACGCCCGGGTACCACGAGCCGATGTTCTTGAGGCAGAAGACCACGGCACGACTGATCCGGATGTTGACCTCGTTCTGCCGACCGGGACCGAGGCAGGAACGACCACCGTTGATTCCGAGCCGCTTGGCGATCGGCCCGTTGACGAGGATGAGCGGTGCGTAGGCGCTGGTCGACATCAGTGCACCGCGGGGCACCGGACGGATGTTGGCGATGGCTCGAAGGGCGGCCATGACGACCGGCATCTCCTCGGGCCGGCAGCCGGCCATCGCAGCGTTGATGGCGACCTTCTCGACGGTGGCCTCGCCGTTGCCCGGGGGGAGCATGCACACCACGTCGCCAGGGTTGCCGTCGACCCCTGCGATCAGTGCATCCACCGCCGACCGCGTCGGTGGCCACAGCGGATAGCCGTCACCCCAGTCGCGGCTGAGGAAGTCCCGGTTGAATTCCAGCATGAGTGAGGTCGGGTCAGCGGCCGAGTAGGACCACAGAGGGAGGGGTTGGTTGTCCCCACCCAGTCCCGTCAGGCTGTCGCTCACGGTGAGCCGTGCCACGATGTCCTCCACGACCGGGTCGGTCTGCGCAGCGGCCTCCCCCTCGTTGAGGTTGTTGTAGACCTGTGGGACGACGACGTAGAAGGGATCGGGCATGGCGAACGCCCGTGCGCTGACCTCGACGTCATGCTCGAAGCCGTGCGAGGCGATGATGACGGTCGGGAGGCCCTTGCGTTCGATCTGGACGCAGTCATGGGTCATCCAGGAGGTGCAGGAGCCACAGTCGGCCGTGCACCCGATGGCGGCGTCACATTCGCTGACGAGCTCATCGAGCAGCTCCGGAGGGCAGGGCATCGAGCCGCTGTAGAACTTGAACTTGACATCGGTGTACCGCTCGGCGATCAGCTCGGCCGTCCGGCGAAGGGCAACGTCTCCATTCGCCTTGCCGTTCCACAGCAGGCCGATGGTCTTGCCCTCGAGGCCGTCGAGCCGAGGGGCCGTCTTGGCCGGAGGACCACCATGGTTGTCGGGGCGAGGATCGAGGACATCGACGCCGATGAACCCTTGGGAGGCTGTCATAGCCTGCACCTCTACTTCCTGCCGGGCGCCTGGGGCGCTTGGCGAGTTCCCACTGAACGCCGGGCGCGTTCGATGCCGGGAGTCAAGTCCGCGAATGGGCGCCATCACTACCGGAGATTTCCGTTCACCGGAAGTGACGTGACGGCATCTGGAACGTCGGTGGCACTCCTGCTGGGTTCCGGAGAACGGAAGTTGCTGCTCGTCCGGCCCCCATGGCAGCCCTAGCCTCGCCGGAGCGCCAGCCAACACCGCCGACGCCTCCGCCAGCTCAGGAAGAGAACCATGACGACACCTACCCGCCGCCTCGCCATCGTCGGATCCGGCCCCGCGGGATACACCGCAGGGCTCTACGCTGCCCGAGCCGACCTGAAACCTGTTCTCTTCGAAGGATCCATCGCGGCCGGTGGCGCACTCATGGCCACGACCATCGTCGAGAACTTCCCGGGCCAGCCGCAAGGCGTCAAGGGTCCCGAGCTCATGGCCTCGCTGCGCCGGCAGGCGGAACAGTTCGGGTGCCTGCTGCTACCCCAGGACGTGACTGCCGTCGAGCTGACCGGGCGCACGAAGTGCTTGGAGACGGACGATGGCGGACAACACACATTCGATGCCGTGATTCTTGCCACGGGTGCGTCTCACCGACGCCTCGGACTCGAACACGAGGAGCGGCTCACGGGGCGCGGAGTCTCCACATGCGCCACGTGTGACGGCGCATTCTTCCGCGGACTCCCCGTGGCAGTTGTCGGTGGCGGCGACTCGGCGATGGAGGAGGCTCTGTTCCTGACCAAGTTCGCCTCGTCCGTCACCCTGATTCACCGCGGCTCCAGACTGCGCGGCTCCAAGATTTTGCAGGCCAGGCTCTTGGGACGGCCAGGGATCACCGTGCGCTGGAACACTGAGGTGAGCGAACTGGGTGGCGGCGACCGACTGGAATCCATCCGGGTCACGAACAACGTCACGCACCAATGCGAGGAGCTCGATGCCGCAGGGCTCTTCGTCGCGATCGGACATACGCCGAACAGTGCCCTGGTCCGCGGGCAGCTGCCGTTGGACGCCGATGGGTACGTCCAGGTAGATCACCCTGGCACCACCACGGCGGTGCCAGGGGTGTTCGCGTGCGGCGACCTCGTGGACCGCACGTATCGTCAGGCGATCACGGCCGCAGGATCTGGCTGCGCAGCCGCTCTGGACGCCGACGCCTACCTCTCCGGGCTCCCGGAGGCCCGAGAGGCGCATTCGCCAGCGCGGGATGACTCCGGCTCAACACCTGCCCGCGTGGGCAGGTCCACGACGGCGCGCTACGGGGAGCCGCACTCGGACGGCTCGGTGAGCGACGACCAGCTCAGCGCCCTGCTGAGCTCGAGCCCGGAACCCGTGCTGGTCGACTTCTGGGCAGACAACTGCTCGGCCTGCCGCCTGATGAATCCCGTGCTGGAGGAGATCGGGCACCGTTACCAAGGTCGGATGCGTGTCCTCAAGGTCAACGTCGACCAGTACCCGGCTGCCGCTCGAGCACACGACGTCGCATCGTCCCCGACGCTCAAGCTCTTCGTCGGTGGTCAGTCGGTCCACACCGTGGTGGGGGCCACCCCGGCCCGGGCGCTTGTCACCGCACTCGACCTCCATCTCCAATGAGCAGTTCAGCGACGTCAAGACTAAGCTCGCGGGCACTGCTCGAGCTGGTGTTGGATGCGGGCTCATGGCGATCGTGGGATAGCGAACCGGGCGAGCCTGCAGCGCCCGGCACGGCCTACGCAGGGCAGCTCGCGGCGGCGCGTCAGCAGTCCGGCACGGACGAGTCAGTCCTCACCGGAGAAGGAAGGCTTGCTGGTCGTGCGGTAGCCGTCATCGTCGGCGAGTTCCGATTTCTGGCAGGGTCGGTCGGTCATGCGGCATCATCACGGATCGTCGATGCGGTGCGACGAGCGACCCGGGAGGGTTTGCCACTGTTCGCGGCCCCGACGTCCGGGGGCACCCGCATGCAAGAGGGCACGCCGGCCTTTCTGGGCATGGTGAAGATCACAGCCGCCATCACCGCTCACAAGAACGCCGGGCTGCCCTACATCGTGTACCTGCGTCACCCGACGACGGGTGGTGTCCTCGCCTCTTGGGGATCCCTGGGCCATTTCACCGCGGCGGAGCCCGGAGCCCTCGTGGGGTTCCTCGGGCCGCGCGTCTACGAGGCACTCCACGGCGAACGCTTTCCCGAAGGCGTACAGACGTCGGAGAACCTCTACCGGAAGGGACTCATCGACGCTGTGATCCCTGTCGAGCAGGTTGGAACTGTGGCAAGAATGGTTCTCGAGGTTCTGATGGTGGCTGGGGACGTTCCGGCGGCGCAGGAGAACCTGCCGCCGGATGACGTCGCCGATGTACCGGCGTGGGAGTCGATCCAACGATCCCGACGTGCCGAGCGTCCAGGTATCCGTGAGCTCCTGAAACATGGTGCCGATATCGTCATCCCGCTGAGGGGAACCGGCGTGGGTGAGCGGGACGACACGATCCTGATGTGCCTTGCGCGTTTCGGCTCGACCTCTGCTCTGGTGATCGGGCACGACCGGCGGCACCAGAGCAGCACGTCTGCGCTTGGGCCGGCCGGGCTGCGCGCCGCCCGCCGCGGGATGCGCTTGGCCGACGAACTGCGGCTGCCGGTCGTCAGTGTCATCGACACGCCCGGTGCTCAGCTGACACCAGCCGCCGAGGAGGGCGGTCTTGCTGCGGAGATCGCACGCTGCCTGTCAGACCTGGTCGGGCTGAAGGCGCCGACGCTCTGCCTGATGATCGGTCAAGGGAGCGGCGGTGGCGCTCTGGCGCTGTTGCCTGCTGACCGAGTGGTGGCGGCCGAGCACGCCTGGTTGTCCCCCCTCCCGCCGGAGGGCGCCGCCGCGATCCTCCATCGTGACACCAGCCACGCCGCGGACGTCGCCGAGGCGCAGATGGTCGCGGCGCGCCACCTGCTCAGGTTGGGGATCGTCGACAGAGTGGTGTCCGAGCCGGTCGACCCGTCGGATGCACCCCATGAGTTCTGCCGCCGAATGGCCCGGGTGCTTCAGCATGAGATCGAGGGCCTCAAGCGTATGGAGCCGGACAAGCGCCTCGCTGCGCGGATGAGCCGCTACGACGCACTGGGATGAGCGAGCGGGCTGTGTGCGCATCCGTTCCCGTTCCGTGCCGCCGGGGTTCTGGCGTGGGAACCTGGCCCCCGCTCAGGGGGTCGTGAGCGCTGCGGTCCACCCGAGGCGGTGAGAGCGACCGCGACTGCAGCGGTCAGCGAACGGAGGAAGATCGCGAAACCCACCCCACGTTCAGCACCCAGGCCGCGACCTGGAAGACGGGCGCTCATCTCGCAACCTCGGCTTCCACCCGCTCCGCGGACCGTCCGTCTCGCCCCGGGGTTCGTCCCCGGGGAATCGAGCACACACATGCCCGCCCGCGGCGGACAGAGGTAACCCTGCCCTTGTGTTCACTCGCCCTCGATGCGCAGGCTCTGGAGCGCCGTGAGCAACAAGTGATCAAGGGCAGGGTAGTTGTCGGCCGGCGTCGTGGCCGTTGCGGTGTACCCGCGGCCGTTCATGGCGTAGTAGAGCTGAACCTGGGTCACGGGCTCGCCGTCCGGGGGCGCCCAGCTGAAGCTCCTCATGACGCCGGGCCGACCTCCCAGAACGTCTCGCTCCTCGACCCAGTGCTCCGTGTAGCCCGGAAACTCCTTGCGCAACCGGTCGCCTTGGATCCCCGCGTACTGACTGGTGTCCGTGCTCGGATCGAGCGGTTCTGCGGAGGCGATCACGTTCGCCTTGCCGTCGGCGGCAAGCAGGGTGATGCTCTCCTTCACAAACCAACCCTCCGGAACCAGCGAAGAGATACTCCCTCGGAACCTCGTCACCTTGCCCTCCTTCTCCGCATCCTCCAAGAGCTGATCCAGCACGTCACGAGCCGCCGGCGAGTGACCACCCTTGCTCGCTAGCTGTCCGTACATCCGGACCAGGAACCAGAGCGACCACGCCGCGAGGGCATCGTCCTTGAACAGGTCCAGCGCGGAGCGCCAGTGCTCGCGCGCCAATGGAGCGTCGCCGCGCAGGGCCGCAAGAAACCCAATCCGGACCTCGGCGTCGAAGTCGTCGAGGTGCGTGTCAGTCGTGGTGCGAGCGAAACCGAGCGCTCGTTCATACTCCGCGAGCGCCGCATCAATGTCGGACGCGAGCAACGCCCGGTCGCCGGAGCGCGTCAGGGCGCGTGACACGGCACCGTTCATCTCCATGACGGTCTCGGGGTCGCCTGCCCCATGGAGTAGGTGGGACTCGAGCAGGTCAAGGAACGGTCGTTGCTCTGCCACGTCGCCGACGTCCGCCACAGCGTCGGCGATGCCGATGAGCCGGAAGACCGCCGGCCGATCGAGCGCAGGGGTTCTGCGCACGATGTCCAAGGCCTGGATCGCCTCATTCATGGCCGCCGCGAGATCAAGTACGTGCAGGTTCAGCCGCATCAACGCGACGCGGCTCTGTGCGACCCGGTAATGGTGGGGACCCAGATTCGTCTCGTCGACATTGAGGGCCGTTTGCAGAGCGGTGCGTGCCTCGTCTGTGCGGCCACTGACCGTGAGGGTTGCACCCAGGAGTCGCAGCCCATCGGCGGTGAACTGGTGATGCGCTCCGTATCGACGGTGGAACCTCTCGCTGAGTTGCTTGCTGCCTTCGGCCGCGGGGACCTCTCCGCGCAGTATGTCCAGCAATAGACGAGAGTCCTCGACGTCGTCCCCGAAACCGCGGAGGCGTGACTTGATATCTATCGAGTACTGGAGGAAACGAGAGGCACGGTGGAGGTCACCGGCCTCCAGCAGCACGGCGAACAGGTTCTCCAGCACCTCCAAGGTGTTGATGTCCTCGACGCCCAGTGTCGTCTGGAACATCTGCAACGATTCCTCGAGCAGGTGAAGAGCGTCGCCGAGATTGCCCCGATCCTGCTCGATGACCCCGCGAGTTCTCAGGTCGGCCGCTACGTCCGCATCGGGCGTCGTATCCGGAGTCAGGGTTTCCGCGCCCGCTTCCATCTGCGACTTCGCAGGGTCGACCGGTTTCTGACCGAACGACGCTGTGACAGCCAGGCGGCGGTGTCGGTCGTGTGCTCGCTGCGCGAACTCGAGTGCACGGGTGAACTCCCCCAGGCGCCGGTGCGTGTCGGCCAGGTCATTCCAGATGGTTGCCTCCAGCCGTCCTCCAGGCTCTACCTGTTCCACGAGCGACTGGGCACGCTGGAGACTGACGCGAGCGCCCTCGAGCTGGCCCTGCATCATTTGGAACCTCGCGACGGCCAGGCGAAGACGGGCGGTGAGGTGCTGCTCGACAGAGAGGGTTTCGAGATGCCCAGCTGCCACTATCGCGTGCCGGACGGTCCGGGCACCCCAGCTCCACTGGTCGACCAGGCGGGCATCCGGCATCGCCTCGTGCACCAGGAGGGCGGCGCTGCGCGCGAAGTGCTTCCGTGCGGCTGGCTCGAGAAGCTGTGCGACCGCTTCCTGGCGATTGCGATGGATGAAGACGCCGGATCCGTCGAACTTGATCAGAGCCTTCTCGACAAGTGTCGACAATGCGGTCATCAGGACAGCCCTGTCATTGGCCCATCCGCCGACGTCACGGTCGAGCTGTCCGTCCTCTGTCCGCAGCATGCGTCGAGGAATGTCTTCGGCGCCGAGAAAGGCCAGCACGTTCAGCAGCCCGACAGCGGCGGGGTCGACTGCCTCCATCTCCTTGACGGCCATCGCCACCTGAGCGGCGACGCTGCTCTCCGCTTCTGCCGAGCGAACAGTCATGATCACCTCTCGTGCGCTCGCAAACGTGCCAGATACCTTCGTGGGGCCATTCCGCCGCGTAGGTCGAGCAGTGCCTTTTCAAGGGCGAGTGGTTCGTAACTGTGGATAGCGCAGATCTCGCGCACTGTCGCGAGGTCCGCCCCCGCACCTGCCGCTTCGAGCAGCAGATTCTCTGCCTCGCTCTCGTCCAGCTCGCCGACGGTCAGGAGGCGAAAGTCGCCCAATCCCGTGAAGCGTTCACGCGTCGTGACGAGGACGTCTCCCATGGGCAGCTCTGGGAGCCGATCAAGAGCCTCAATCCCGTAGGCGTTATCGAGGACCAGCAGCCACCTCTGCTCCTTTGCGAGCCACTCCTTCAGCGCATAGTCGGCGGACAGGACATCGCTCGCCGGCAGATCAAGCCACTCCGCAAGCGACCGCCATTCCTCGGCGAGAATCTCCGGCGACTCGGCCGCGATCTTGGCCACGTGGTCGTACCTGTCGTCGTGCGTTGCGGCATAGAGGTAGGCCGCGGTGGACTTTCCCATGCCACCGTGACCGGTGAGCACCACCGCGACCCCCGGCTCGCTCTCGAGTCGTGCGTTGATACGGCTGACCAAATCCTTTCGGGCGCAAAGGTGCCCAGCGGGGCGGTTCTCCCATCGCCACTTGGTCTTGATCCCACCAACCCCGGCGGCAGCGGGTGACCGTTCTATCCCGTCCACGAGGTCGACGGATATCGAGTCGGCCGAGACTGCAGAGGACGACATCTGCTGTTCGCGGTGCCTCTCGGCGAGTTCACCGACGTAGTCGACCACTTGAATGTACGGACGCTTCTCCTCCAGTCCCCAGTATTTAACGGGGAGCAACTGGTTGTCGCGTTTGGCGTACATCTCCCATTGGCTGAACCCGTTGTGCTTCGGGACGTCGTCGATCAGCAAGGTGACAGGCCTGGGGCGGCCTTTGTCCAGCTTCAATTCCTTCAGGACGTAGTCGTACTCGTTGTCCAGCACGTAGTCGGAGCCCATGAGGTGGTCGCTCAACAGGAAGACGACGACGTCGGCGCGCTCGAGCTCTGCACGGATCCGGTCGTGCCAGACATCGCCCGGCCGTAGGGACTTGTCGATGAACAGCGTGATGAGGCCTTGCTTCACGAGGCCCCTCATCTGTCGATCCAGAATGTCCATGGCGGGCGTGTCTTCGCGGGCGTAGGACAAGAACACGTGGAGCGGCGACCACGGACCAACCGATGGCTCGAATTCCTCCACACCCGCTCCCATGTAGCTGATGCTGACAGATTTAGATGCGAGGTGCCCTGGCACACCAGTATGAACCCTTGATGCGTGGGTTCGTGCGGTTTTCTCCATCCGGGAGACGCGGATTGAGCGGGGGACGGAACGCCGGCCCAGCCGCATGCGCCGCATGCCGTATGCCGCTCAGCCGGCTTCCCTTCGAGCGAATGCCGGCCAGCCAGCCAGGCATCAGAACCATTGCCGGCCGGAGTAGACGTCCGACGAGAAGCGCGAGGCCGAGAGCGACTTCCATGATGGCAGTAGCCAGGACCGCAGTGCGGCCCTCTACCAGTCCGAACGTCAGTACCTCGGTGGTCTGCATGACCAGGGGCTCCGCTGGCGACGCTCCCGGGAAGAACTTCAGGACGCCGAAGCCGGCAATGACCAAGCCCAGACTGATGCGCAGCAGTCCGATCGTGTGGGTCGCCAGGACGGCAGACACCCTGGCTGCATGCCGTGCGGTCAGCGTCGTTGCGGGCTCGACCGGGCGGGTGTCGTGGAGGGTTGTCATGATGACTGCTCCTCACCTTCGCTGGATGAACGTGTTCCAGCCTCGCGGCGATCGAGAGAAGGCAAATCGGCGAGACAGTGACCCTTCCTCTGCGCCCACGGGAGCACCAAGGTCCGATCGGTACGCCGTAGCCCGTAGTCGGTGCTACGCGTCAGAGAGGACTCCCGGATGAGCAGTCGTGACCGTCCGATGGATGCTTGGGCCGTCGTTCTCGTGGTGGCAGCCTCCGGAACCACGGCGATGCGGAAACGACCGACCGTTGACGAGCCTGTCGCGCCCTGCGCTCTACTGCGGCCCGGTTGCTCTGGCACGACTACCTGTCCCGCCGGGGCCGCGTGGAGCCAGAGCTGCTTTCCTGACCACTCGTGTGGCTGGGTTGGACTATGCCACAGGCGAACCGGGCCGTATGCCGGTGAGCTGGCTCAACAGCATACGGCCTGGCTTGGTTCCGGCAGGCGACCCGACACCGGTGACGTCGTCGTAGCCGGGCCTGACGTCAGCCGGGCACGGCCGACCACATCCCGTTGATCCCAGCCCCGCGATCACAACAGATGCGGGTCAGACGCTGCCCGGCTCAGGCGGCGCGGGAGCGCTGCGGCTCACCAGACGGGGCGACCGCGACCGGGGCTGGCAGCGGACGGAGGAAGATCGTCAGGACCACGCCGACGTAGAGCACCCACGCCACGACCTGGAGGACGGACATCACCGGGGTGATGTTGAACATGCCCTTCAACAAGACGGCGTACCAGGCGCCGGGCAGGACGACGGCACGGATGTCGAAGGCGCTCAACCCCTCGCCCGGCAGGACACCCGCCTCCTGCAGGTCGTGGACGCCGTAGGCGAGAATGCCGGCGGCGACCACGATGAGCAGGACGCCGGTGTAGCGGAAGAACTTCGTCAGGTTGATGCGGACCGCGCCGCGGTAGATCAGGATGCCGAGCAACACCGCCCCGCCAAGACCAAGGACCCAGCCCAGCAGCGGTTGCAGATTGCCCTGCCCGGCGGCCTCCGTCGTTGCGAAGAAGAAGATCGCGGTCTCCAGGCCTTCCCGGCCGACGGCGACGAAGCCGACGACCGCAACGGCGAGGGGGCCGAGGTCGAGAGCCCTGGCCAGACGGCCCTTGAGATCACCGGAGATCGTCCTGGACGCTGCGCGCATCCAGAAGACCATGCCGGTGACGAAGGCGACGGCGATGATCGAGGCGATGCCCCCGATGAGCTCCTGTGTCTCGTGCGCGAGGCCCTGTGCGCCGAACGTGAGCGCCGCACCGAGGGCCACCGACAGGCCGACCGCCGTGCCGACACCCAGCCAGACGTACTTCAGGGCCCACTGCCGCCCCGTCTTGACGAGGAACGCGACGAGGATGACGACGACGAGGGCCGCCTCGAGGCCCTCGCGCAATCCGATGAGGGCGTTGCTCAGGAGCACGGATCCACCTTTCGTCCAGGAACGCCCTGAGTGGCGTCCTTGCGAGCAAACCATAGGTAAGCCTCACCTAACAAGACGCTGCCCTGAATGCGGACGCTCCGCGGGCGGGGCTGGGAGGTCGCGCTCCCGTGCGTTCAGATTCCCGCTTGACCTTGACGCAGGGTCAACGTTGCACGCTCGTCTCATGACCACGACACCAGCTATCGAGATCGTCGGACTGACCAAGTCCTATGCGGACAACGCGGTGCTCAGGGGCGTCGATCTGAGCGTGCCCTCGGGCTCCATCTTCGCGCTGCTCGGGTCCAACGGGGCCGGCAAGACCACGACAGTGCGGATCCTGTCCACCCTGCTCAAGGCGGACGGCGGGACCGCCTCCGTCAATGGCCACGACGTCGCCACCCAGCCCGCGGAGGTCCGCGAGTCCATCAGCCTCACCGGACAGTTCGCTGCCGTCGACGAGATCCTCACCGGACGGGAGAACCTCGTCCTCGTCGCTCAGCTGCGGCGACTCGAGGATCCGGGCAGGATCGCGGACGGGCTGCTGGCGCGGTTCGGGCTGACCGACGCGGCCGCGCGGAGGGTGGGGACCTACTCGGGTGGCATGCGCCGTCGCCTCGACATCGCGATGAGCCTGATCGGCAGCCCGCCCGTACTCTTCCTCGACGAGCCGACGACAGGTCTCGATCCGCAGTCGCGCAACGAGGTCTGGAACACCATCCGGGTGCTCGCGGGCCAGGGCACCACGGTGCTGCTGACCACGCAGTACCTCGAGGAGGCCGAGCACCTCGCAGACCGGATTGCGATCCTCCACGAGGGCCGGATCATCGCGAACGGCACGCTGGCCGAGCTCAAGCAGCTGCTCCCGCCGGCCACGGTCGAGTACGTCGAGAAGCAGCCGACCCTCGAAGAGGTCTTCCTCGCGATCGTCGGCCAACCCCAGCACCGAGAAAGGACCGACGCATGACCACTCACGCCCTCAACGACACCACCGTGCTGACCAGACGGTCGCTGCGCCACATCCTGCGCAGCCCCGACACGATCATCACGACCGCCATCACGCCGATCGCCATGCTGCTGCTGTTCGTCTACGTCTTCGGCAGCGCGATCGACGTCGGCGGGGGCAACTACGTCAACTACCTGCTGCCCGGGATCCTGCTCATCACCGTTGCCTCCGGCATCGCCTACACCGCCTTTCGGATCTTCACCGATGTCTCGACCGGCCTCTTCGAACGGTTCCAGTCGATGCCGATCACCCGATCGGCCCTGCTCTGGGGGCACGTGCTGACGTCGGTCGTGGCGAACCTCGTCTCGCTCGCGCTCGTCATGCTCGTCGCACTGGCGATGGGCTTCCGCTCCGGCGCCGGAGTGCTCGCCTGGCTCGCGGTTCTCGGGATCCTCGTCCTCTTCACCCTGGCCCTGACCTGGCTGGCCGTCATCCCCGGGCTCACCGCGAAGTCGGTCGATGGGGTGAGCGGCTTCTCCTACCCGCTGATCTTCCTGCCGTTCATCAGCGCGGCCTTCGTGCCCACGGACGGCATGCCCGGGCCGGTGCGCTGGTTTGCCGAGCACCAGCCGGTCACCCCTATCGTCAACACCGTCCGCAACCTCTACGCGGAGCAGCCGGTCGGCAACGACGGCTGGATCGCCCTCGGCTGGTGCCTCGGCCTGCTGGTTGTCGCCTACGTCCTCGCGATCCGCACCTACCGCAGCAAGATCGCCTGACACCCTCACCGACCAGCCAGGACAAGTCCGAGAATGGGACCATGCTGACGATCAGCCAGCTCGCGTCGTACGCCGGCGTGACGGTGCGCGCGGTTCGCCACTACCACGCCAAGGGGTTGCTGCCCGAGCCTGAGCGCGACCACTCCGGCTACCGGCGCTACGACGCGGCCGCGGTGGTCGAGCTCGTCAAGATCCGCACCCTGGCCGACGCGGGCGTGCCGCTGTCGCGGGTGCGTCAGCTGCTCGCGGCGGATCCGGCGGAGTTCGAGGCGGCGGTCGAGGACATCGACCGCCGCCTGCGTGCCGAGATCCGAGAACGGCAGCGACACCGGGAACGCATCGCCCAGCTCGCAGCCGGCGACAGCCTGGCACTGCCGCCCGAGGCGGTGGCCTACCTCGACCGGATGCGCGAGTTCGGCTTCCATGAGCGGCTGATCGAGATCGAGCGCGACAGCTGGATCCTCATCGCGGCCAAGATGCCCGAGGAAGTGCCGGCCTTCATGGAGATCAAGCAGGTGCAGATCGAGAACGAGGGGCTCCGTCGGCTGTATCTCGACATCGGGGACCTCGTCGACTGCGGGCCGGATGACCCGCAGCTGCCTGCACTCGCCGACCGCGTGGCCGCCTTCATCGAGGCAGCGGCGACCGAGTTCGAGGGGGTGGAGGACGTCGCCCCCGTCAGTGACGACCTCGTTGCCCTGCTCGACGCCGCCTTCGTCGATTCCTTCCCGGGAGCGCAGCGCATGCTCACGTTGCTCGAGGAGCGGGGCTGGACGGGCTGGACCAACATCCGGCGCCTGGAGCCCGCGGGGTGACCTCGGCCGACTCGGCCAAAGCCCGGCGGCGTCAGAAGAGCTGCCGGAAGTTCGCGCTCGCGAGGTCGAGGAGCTCGTCCCCCCGGCCGGACAGCACGGTCCGGATCGCATAGAGCGTGAAGCCCTTGACCTGCTCGGCCGTCACGGCCGGTGGGATCGTCAGCTCGTCGCGCTCCGTGACGACATCGACGAGCGCTGGACCCTTGTGGCTGAACGCATCCCGGAGCGCATTCCGGAGCTCCTTCGACTTCTCCACGCGAATCCCCTCGATGCCCATGGCGTTCGCCACCGCAGCGAAGTCGGGGTTGACGAGGTCGGTGCCGTACGTGACGAACCCGGCCGCCTTCATCTCGAGCTCAACGAAGTTCAGCGACGAGTTGTTGAAGACGATCATCTTGATCGGGAGCCGGTTCTGCGTGACGGTCAGTAGCTCACCGAGCAGCATCGCGATGCCGCCGTCACCGCTCATCGTCACGACCTGCCGGCCGGGGAACGCCACCTGTGCGCCGACCGCGTGCGGCACGGCATTTGCCATGCTGCCGTGGACGAACGACCCGATGAGCCGACGGCCGCCGTGCATCCGGAGGTAGCGCGCGGCATAGATGACCGGCGATCCCACATCTGGTACGAAGACCGCGTCCGGATCGGCGAGTTCGTCGATCAGGCGCGCCACGTACTGCGGGTGGATCGGCTTGCCCCTCTTTGACTCGGTGGCGAGGTCGTCGAGCTTCGCCCGCGTCTTCGCATAGTGCGCCAGCGCATCCTTCAGGTGTGAGCGCTTCTTCCGCTGGTCGAGCAGCGGCAGCAGCGCCCGGGCCGTCTCCCCGACATCACCCACGAGGCCGAGGTCGAGTGGCACCCGCCGCCCGAGCTGGTCGCCACGGATGTCGACCTGGATGACCTTCGCCTTGGGCGGATAGAACTGCTGGTACGGGAAGTCCGTCCCGAGCATGAGCAACGTGTCCGAGGACTCCATCGCACGATAGCCAGAGGCAAACCCCAACAACCCGGTCATGCCGACGTCGAAGGGGTTGTCGAACTCGATCCGGTCCTTGCCCCGCATCGTGTGCACGATCGGCGCACCGAGCCGGTCCGCGAGCCGCACCACGTCGTCGTGCGCATCCCCGACGCCGACCCCTGCCAGGATCGTCGTGGCCGACCCGCCGTTGAGCAGCGCGGCTGCCCGCCGCAGCTCATCGTCAGACGGCAGGACACGGGCTCGCGTCGCCTCGACCTGGACGACCCGGTCGTCGCCGACGTCCTCCAGGGCCACGTCCCCGGGGATGACGATGACGGCGACCCCGCGTCGCTCGATCGCGACCCGCATCCCGATCTCGAGGACGCGGGGCATCTGGCTCCGGTGCGCGACGAGCTCCGTGTAGACACTGCACTCGCGGAACAGGTCTTGCGGGTGCGTCTCCTGGAAGTAGCCGCTGCCGATCTCCTCACTCGGGATCTGGGCCGCGATGGCGAGCACGGGCACCCGGCTCCGGTTGGCGTCGAAGAGCCCGTTGATCAGGTGCAGGTTCCCCGGGCCACAGCTGCCGACGCACACGGCGAGTCCACCCGTCAGCTCCGCGTCCGCGGCCGCCGCGAACGCTGCACCCTCCTCGTGCCGCACGTGGATCCACTCGATCGTGCCATCGCGCCGGAGCGCGTCGGTGAAGCCGTTGAGCGAGTCGCCGGGGACGCCGTACACGCGTTTGACGCCGTTGGCCCGCAGGGTGGCCACCATGTTCTGCGCGATGCTTTGGGCCATTCGTCCTCCTTGCGCGCGGGGTGTGACGACGAGACGGTATGCCGCTGAGCTCGCTTCCGCTGTCCCGCCGGGTCGCGCATGCGGCCAAGTACGCGCGCAGGTCGTAGCGCTGGACTTCTACCCGTCGTCGGGTGAGCCGAATCCGCCAGCCACCCTTCGTCAACCTGGGCCCGATCGAAAGAACAGTTTTGGCGCCCGAATCCTGTTCACTCGATTGCGTGGGGGCCGGTTTCGGGAAGGCCACCCAGCGGCATACGGAATGGTCAGGCGGCGGAGCCGGCGCCCTCGGCGCGGGCGACGAGCGAGGCGGGCGGCAGGAACCGGTCGCCGTAGCGCTCGGCGAGCCGGCGGGCCCGGGCGACGAAGCCGGCCGTGCCGCCGGGGTAGCCCTCGACGTACTGCACGACCCCGCCGGTCCAGGCCGGGAAGCCGATGCCCAGGATCGAGCCGATGTTGGCGTCCTCGACGCTGCGCAGCACCCCCTCGTCGAAGCACTTGACCGTCTCGAGGGCCTCGGCGAAGAGCATCCGTTCCTTCATGTCATCGAACGGGATCTCGGTGCTGGCCCCGTACGTGTCGGCCAGACCCTGCCAGAGCCCGACGCGCTTGCCGTCCTGGTAGTCATAGAAGCCGGCGCCGCCGAGCTTGCCGGTGCGGCCCTGCGCGATCATCGCGTCGACGATCTCGTAGGCGGCGTGGTGCTCATAGGGTCGGCCGGTCGGGTCCGCCTGCAGGCCGGCCCTGGTCTCCTTCTGGATCTTGGACATCAGCGACAGGTTCAGCTCGTCGGCCAGCTGCAGCGGCGCGGCGGGGTAGCCGGCCTGCAGGCCGGCCTGCTCGACGCTGGCCGCGGGGACGCCCTCGCCGACCATCGCGATCGCCTCGTTGAGGAAGGTGCCGATGACCCGGCTGGTGAAGAAGCCACGGTGGTCATTGACCACGATCGGGGTCTTCTTGATCTGCAGCGCCAGGTCGAACGCCTTGGCCAGCGTCTCGTCGCTGGTCTGGTCGCCGGCGATGATCTCGAGCAGCGGCATCTTGTCCACCGGGGAGAAGAAGTGCAGCCCGATGAAGTTCTCCCGGCGCTTGACCCCCTCGGCGAGGGTGGTGATGGGCAGGGTCGAGGTGTTCGAGCCGAGCACCGCGTCGGGCGCCACGAGGTCCTCGATCTCGGCGAAGACCTGGTGCTTGACCGCGACGCTCTCGAAGACGGCCTCGATGACCAGGTCCGCGCCGGCCAGGTCCGCGGCCTCGGTCGCCGGGGTGATCCTCGCGAGGAGCGCGTCGGCGTCGGCCTGGCTGGAGCGGCCGCGGGCCACGGCCTTGGCGACGAGGGCGGCCGAGTAGGCCTTGCCCTTCTCGGCGGCCTCGATGGTGACGTCCTTGAGGACCACCTCGATGCCCGCCTTCGCGCAGACGTAGGCGATGCCGGCGCCCATCATCCCGGCGCCGAGCACGGCCACCTTCCTCGCCGCGTGCTTCGGGAAGCCCTGCGGGCGGCTGCCGCCGGCGGTGATCGTGTTCAGGTCGAAGAAGAACGCCTTGATCATGTTCTTGCTGACCTGGCCGGTGACCAGCGAGACGAGGTAGCGGCTCTCGATGTCCAGGGCCGTGTCGACGTCGACCTGGGTGCCCTCGACCGCGGCGGCCAGGATCGCCCGGGGCGCCGGGTAGTGGGCGCCCTTGAGCTGCTTGCGCAGGTTGGCCGGGAACGCGGGCAGGTTCGCGGCGAACGCCGGGCTGGCCGGGGTGCCGCCAGGGATCCGGTGGCCCGTGACGTCCCAAGGCGCCGCCGCGTCCGGGTGCGCCGCGATCCACGCCTTCGCCGCGGGCAGCAGCTCGTCGACGCTCGCGACGACCTCGTCCACCAGGCCCAGCTCCCTGGCCTCGGCCGGACGGTACTTCTGGCCCTGCGCGAGCACCTTCATCACCGCGTCTGCCACCCCGAGCATCCGCACCGTGCGCACCACCCCGCCACCACCGGGCAGCAGCCCGAGAGTGACCTCGGGCAGCCCGACCTGCGCGCCGGGCACGTCAGCGATGACCCGGTGATGGGTCGCGAGCGCGATCTCCAGGCCACCACCGAGCGCGGCCCCGTTGATCGCGGCGACGACCGGCCGGCCGAGCGTCTCCAGGGTGCGAAGCTGCGCCTTGATCTCGGTGACAGTGTCGTACAGCTGCTGGGCCTGCTCGGGCCGGGCCGCGTACAGGTCGTTCAGGTCGCCGCCGGCGAAGAAGGTCTTCTTGGCCGAGGTGATGACCACCCCGGTGATCTGCTCCTTCTCCGCGACGAGCCGGTCGACCACGCCGCGCATCGAGGCGACGTAGTCGGCGTTCATCGTGTTGGCCGACTGGTTCGGGTCGTCCAGGGTCAGCACGACGACGCCATCGGCGTCCCAGTCCCAACGGATGGTATTGGTGGTGCTGTTCGTGTTCGGGGTTGCCATCTCGCGTACTTCCTTCATGGTCCGTCGGGTCTCAGACGCGCTCGACGAGCGTGGCCACGCCCATCCCGCCGCCGATGCACAGGGTGATCACGGCACGCCGTGCGTCGCGGCGCTCGAGCTCGTCGATCATCGTGCCCAGGATCATCGCGCCGGTCGCGCCCAGCGGGTGACCCATCGCGATCGCGCCGCCGTTGACATTCAGCTTCTCGTCCGGGATGCCCAGGTCGCGCTGGTACTTCAGCACCACCGACGCGAACGCCTCGTTGATCTCGAACAGGTCGACGTCGGCCACGGTCAGGCCCGCCCGACCCAGCAGCTTCGCGGTCGCAGGCGTCGGACCGGTCAGCATGATCGTCGGGTCCGCACCGGTCGTCGCCGTCGCCACGATCCGGGCCCGCGGCCTCAGGCCGAGATCCCTGCCGACCTGCTCCGAGCCGACCAGCACCAGCGCCGCCCCGTCGACGATGCCCGAGCTGTTCCCGGCATGGTGCACGTGGTTGATCCGCTCGACCGCGTGGAACTTCTGCAGCGCCACCGCATCGAACCCGCCCGCCTCACCCATCACCGCGAACGACGGCTTGAGCACGCTCAACGACTCGACCGTCGTGCCCGGCCGAAGATGCTCGTCCCGATCGAGCACCACCAACCCGTTGACGTCACGCACCGGCACCACCGAGCCGGCGAACCGCCCGTCCGCCCACGCCTTGGCCGCCAGCTCCTGCGAGCGCACCGCGTACTCGTCCACATCCGTGCGGGAGAAACCCTCCATCGTCGCGATCAGGTCCGCGCTGACGCCCTGCGGCACGAAGTACGTGTCGTAGTTCGTCGCCGGGTCCATCGCCCACGCGCCCCCGTCCGAGCCGATCGGCACCCGCGACATCGACTCCACCCCGCCGGCCAGCAGCAGACTGTCCCACCCGGAGCGCACCTTCTGCGCAGCGGTGTTGACCGCCTCCAGCCCGCTCGCGCAGAACCGGTTCAGCTGCACACCCGCGACCGTGTCCGGCAGGCCAGCCGCGAGGGCCGCGATCCGCGGCAGCACCGAGCCCTGGTCCCCGATCGGGGAGACGATGCCCATCACCACGTCATCGATCCGGTGCGGATCCAGGTTGGGGTTGCGCTCACGCAGCGCGTCGATCAGCCCGACCGTCAGGTCGATCGGCTTGACACCGTGCAGCGAGCCCTTCTTGCCACGACCCCGAGGGGTGCGGACATGGTCATAGACGTATGCCTCGGTCACTGGGACTACTTCCTCACTGGAGACTTGCGGGGGTCGAGGTCGGGGGCCGCCTCGCGATTGGCCAGGGTTGTGGTGTTGGGACGGCTCATAGGGACCTGGCCACCAGTTCCTTCATGATCTCGTTGGTGCCGCCGTAGATCTTCTGGACCCGGGCGGCGGCGTACATCCGGGCGATCGGGTACTCCATCATGTAGCCGTAGCCGCCGAAGATCTGGAGGCACCGGTCGACCACCTTGCTCTGGATGTCGGTGCACCAGAACTTGGCGAGCGAGGCCCCTGCCGCGTCCAGCTCGCCGGCCACATGGCGGGTGATGCAGCTGTCGACGAGGGTCCGAGCGGCGAGGGCGTCCGCGGCGCACTCCGCGAGGACGAACCGGGTGTTCTGGAACGAGAGGAGATCCTGGCCGAAGGCCTCCCGCTCCTTGGCGTACGCCACCGCGTGCCTGACCGCCGCCTCGGCGGTGGCCGCTGCCCCGACGGCGATGATGAGCCGCTCCTGGGGTAGCTGCTCCATGAGCTGCACGAACCCCCGGCCCTCGGCACCGCCGAGGAGGTTGGCGGCTGGGATCCGCATGTCGACGAACGACAGCTCCCGCGTGTCCTGCCCGTGCATGCCGACCTTCTCGAGCACCCGTCCGCGCTCGAAGCCAGGGAGGTCCTGGGTCTCCGCGACGATGAGGGACAGCCCCTTGGCTCCCGGCTCATCACTGGTACGAGTGACGATGACGATCAGGTCACAGTGAGTTCCATTGGAGATGAAGGTCTTTGAGCCGTTGATGACGTAGTCGTCCCCGTCACGTACGGCGCGGGTGCGGACGCGCTGGAGGTCGGAGCCGGTCGTCGGCTCGGTCATGGCGATGGCGCCGACGAGGTCGCCAGAGGCCATGCCCGGGAGCCAGCGCTGCTTCTGCTCCTCCGTGCCGAAGGTCGCGATGTAGTGGGCGACGATGACGCTGTGCACGCTGTTGGCCCAGGCGTCGTCGGCGACCCGGGCCTGCTCGGCGGCGATGACCGCCTCGTGGGCGAAGGTCCCGCCGCCACCCCCGTACTGCTCCGGGATGCTGATGCACAGCAGGCCAGCGCGCCCCGCCGCCCGCCAGAAGTCGCGGTCGACCATGCGCTGCTCTGCCCACCGGCCCTGGTGGGGCACGACCTCCTTGTCCATGAAGGTGCGCGCGAGCTGCTGGAGGTCGTCGAGCTCCTCGGTCAGCCAAGGCGACCGGTATCCGTCCAAGATCATCTGGTCCTCGTCCATCTGCCACACGAGCGTGCCTATACGGTTGTATAGCACTCCGTACGATCGTGCAATGTTGCGATCGGCACACCGCAGCATGGAGGGATGACATGGCACGCCTGCCGACGACGCCACCTCGCGATGACGACCTCACGGGGAAGGCACGCATCCGCAACGCTGCCCTCGGGCTCTTCGCCGAGCACGGTGCAGACGCCGTCTCCCTTCGCACCGTCGCCGCGGCAGCGGGCGTCACCGTCGGCCTCATCGTCCACCACTACGGGACCAAGGAGGCACTGCGCGAGTCGGTCGAGATGGCCATCGTCGAGCGGTTCGCCGAGGCGATCGCGTCGGTGCCGATCGGCAGCCAGCCCGGCGGAGAGGTCGTCGCGGCCCGGGACCAGGCGGTCGCCGACATGCTCCGGGTCAACCCGGCCGTGCTCGACTACCTGCGCCGGGCCATCCTCGACGGCGGTGCACAGCGCCGCGACCTTCTGAGCCGACTGACCGAGCTGTCCGCGCAGCAGGTCCATGACCTGCGCACCGCGGGCCTCGCCTCCACGAAGCACACCGTTGGTGAGCAGGTCGTCACGATCATGGTGCGCCAGCTCGGCCGTCTCTTCCTCCAGCCCCTCGTCGACCGGATCTCGGACGAGTTCGCCGAGGACCTCGACGCGTCAGCACGAGTCCAGCTCGTCGTCGACGTGAAGCGCTGAGTCCCACTTCCGTCAAGAGGCCGCCGTATGCCGCTTGGCCGGCTCAGCCGTCCCTGGCTGGCGTGGGGCGGACTACTCCTCGCGGGCGCGGGTCCGGACCTCGAACTTCTGGATCTTGCCGGTCGCGGTCTTGGGCAGCTCGTCGACGACCTTGACGATCTTGGGCACCTGGAAGCCGGCGAGACGCGATCGCGCGTGCTCGATGACTCGATCCGGCACCTCGTTGACGGGCACGGTGCCGTCCGGGACGACCACCGCGCAAACGGCCTCTCCCCATCTCTCGTTCGGCACACCGACGACGCTGCACTCGGCCACCCCAGGAGCGGAGAGGACAGTCGCCTCGACGGCGACGGAGGAGACGTTCTCACCGCCCGACTTGATGATGTCCTTGAGTCGGTCGGTGAACCAGACGATGCCGTCACGGTCAACGTGGCCGATGTCGCCGGAATGGAACCAGCCGTGCGCGAACGCCTCCTCGTTGGCCTGGGCGTTGTTCCAGTAGCCGAGGCAGACGTTCGGAGCACGGTAGACGATCTCCCCGGTCGCCCCTGCGCCGAGGACGGCACCATCCCGGCTCATCGTCCGGACGAGCACGCTCGGCACCTGGGGGCCCCAGGACGCGGCCGCAGTGTGTCGATGCTCGGCCCACTGCATGACCGTGGCAGGCACCACCTCGGTCTGCCCGGAGCCGAGGATGACATCCGCATTGGGAAAGGTCTCGTCAACCTTGGCGAGCAGGTCTTCCGGCATCGGCGCCATGGCATAGATCGCCAGCTCGACCGAGGTGAGGTCTCGCGGGTCACGGGCCTGCTCCGCGACGCAAGCCGCGTGCATCATCGGGAGCATCATGACGTGCGTCGCTCGGCGGGCGCTCAAGGCATCGAGGACGACCCCCGGGTCGAAGGTCCCACCGGGAAGGACGACGGTGCCACCCATCATGATGACCGGCATCGCGAGCGTGTTGAGAGCGGTGACATGGAACAGCGGCAGGACCACGACCATGACGGGCGGCTGCGTCCCCCACCGCTGCCGAGTCACGATCGCGTTGCTCAGCATGCCGATGGTCACCGAGACATGGCTCGTCAGAACGCCCTTGGGGCGAGAGGTCGTGCCGGAGGTGTAGAGGCACTGGACCGCAGAGCGCTCGTCGACGATGGCCTCGAGTGGCCCGTCCGCTCCGGTCGCCACGAGGGCATCCCACCCGATGGTGCGTCGGTCCGCGAGGGGCGCGGGCTCGTCCTCGAGGACGACGACTGTGGTGATCCCGGCGGAGCCGGCAACGACAGCTTCGGCCAACGGGCGCAGTGCCGGATCCGCGACGAGGACGGGCGCCCCGGCGTCGCCGACGATCCAGGTGAGGTCGCCGGGCGAGAGCATGACGTTGAGTGGCAGGCACACGAGGCCGGCGCGGGCGCACGCGTAGTAGGTCGCGAGCACGCGCCACGAGTTCGTCATCATGAGCGCGATCGGCGTCCCGGGCTCGAGCCCGAGCCCGAGCAGACCGTGACCGAGACGGTCGGCCGTCTCCGCGAGCTCGCGGAAGGTGACCTCGCGCGTCCCGTCGACGACCGCGACCCGGTCAGGGAAGAGCGCAGCCGTGCGAGTCAGGCTGTCCCCGACGTTCACGCGTGTGGCGAGGTGGTGGTCGAGCGGGTCGACGAGGGAGAGATCGGGCTGCATTGCTGGTCCTCCACTTTCGATCGGGTGTTGCGGGTTCGTTCAGTCGAGGAAGATGTCCGTCTGCAGCTCCGCGTCCGCGCCACCGTAGGGCGACAGGTCGGTGAACCCGGCCTCGTGCAGCACGTCCTCGTCGATGAAGAAGTGGCCGGTGCACGCGCGGGGGTCCCGGGTGAGGATGGCGTGGGCCGCGTCCGCCATGATCTCGGGGCTGCGGCTGGCTCGCATCGCAGCATCCCCGCCCAGCAGGTTCTGCACAGCGGCCGTGGCGATCAGGGTGCGCGGCCACAGGCTGTTCGCGGCCACTCCGACGTCCCGCAGCTCCTCTGCCAGGCCGAGTGTCACGAGGCTCATCCCGTACTTCGCGATCGTGTAGCCCAGGTGCCGGCCTGCCCACACCGGGTTGAGGTTCAGTGGTGGCGACAGGGTCAACACGTGCGCGGCATCGGAGCGCTCCAGATGGGGCAGGGCCGTCTTGGCCAGCAGGAACGACCCGCGACAGTTGATGTCCTGCATCAGGTCGTACTTCTTCATCGACAGCTCCCGCGTGCCGGACAGGTCGATGGCACTCGCGTTGTTGACGACGATGTCGATCCCGCCGAACCGTTCCACGGTCCGGGCCACGGCATCGGCCACCGACGCGTCGTCCCGCACGTCGCCGACCACCGCGAGCGCGCGCCCGCCGGCCTGCTCGATCGCTGCCGACGCCGTGTGGATGGTGCCCTCCAGGCGCGGGTCCGGCTGGTCGGTCTTGGCCAGCAGTGCCACGTTGGCACCGTCCCGGGCGGCGCGTAGCGCGATCGCCAGCCCGATGCCGCGGCTGCCACCGGACATCAGGATCGTGCGTCCCGCAAGGGTGCGCGCCGTGTCCTCTGGGACGCTGTCCTGAACGGTCATGAACCTGTCCTTCCGTCGTGTCGAGCTGCCCAGCGCGAGTCAGGCCGGCAGACCGTCGAGTCGGGCGAGGACCTGGAGCATCACCTCGTCGGCCCCGCCGCCGATGGAGACGAGCCGGGTGTCACGGAAGAACCGCGAGGTCCACGTCTCCTCGATGTAGCCCATGCCGCCGTGGAACTGCAGGCAGGTGTCGGCGACCTCGCGGACGAGGCGTCCTGCGGTGAGCTTGGCCACGGAGGCCATCCGGGTGATGTCCTCGCCGGCCATGCGCGCCTCGCACGTCTCGCGGTTGTGGCTGCGCAGCAGATCGACCTGAGCCTGCAGCTCGGCGAGGCGGAAGGCGACGTACTGCTTGGACGCGAGTGGGGTGCCGAAGATCAGGCGCTCCGCGGCGAACTCACGCGTCAGCTCGAGTGCCCTGTCGCACTGACCGACCGTGACGTACGCCGCGAACATCCGCTCCACGACGAACTGCTGCATCTGCTGCCGGAAGCCGCGGCCGATCTCACCGATCGTGTTGGCGACCGGCACGCGCACGTCATCGAGCACGATCTCGGCCGTGTCGGACGCCCGGTTGCCGAGCTTGTCGAGCTTGCGGCTGACGGAGAACCCGGGAGACGCCGTCGGCACGATGACCTGCGACAGGCCCCGGTAGCCACCCTCGTCAGATGTCCGCACGAGCAGGCAGATCCAATCGGCCTGGGTTCCGTTCGTGATGAACATCTTGCGGCCCGAGATGACCCAGTCGTCCCCGTCGCGTCGTGCATGGGTGCGCAGCCGGGCGACATCGGATCCCGTGTCCGGCTCGGTCACCGCGATGGCTGCGACGGCCGACCCGGCGATCGCAGGGGCGAGGAACTCGATCTTCTGCGCCTGCGTACCGAGCTCGGCGAGGGACGGGGTCGCCATCATGGACTGCACCCCGATGGCCATGCCCACCCCGGCCGAGCCCATCCGGCCGAGCTCCTCGCACGCGACCATCTGGAAGGAGTGGTCGGCGCCGAGACCACCGTAGGCAGGGTCGTACTCGATGCCGAGCAGCCCGACCGCAGCGGCCTTCGGGAACAGCTCGTGCGCCGGGAACGACCCGCCGCGTTCCCACTCGTCGACGTGCGGGTTGACCTCGGTTTCGACGAAGTGCTGCACGCTCTTGCCGAAGTCGACGTGGTCGTCGGTGAGTCGCATGGCTTCGACCGTAGCCCCAGAGGTTCCACAAAACAAGCAGCCTTGCTTGTTTTTCTGCATTGTGCCACGCTGCGATGTCATGACCGACTCGAGCCCAACGCCCCCGTTCGAAGTCCTGCGCGTCGGGAACTGCTCGGGCTTCTACGGCGACCGCCTCTCGGCGATGCGGGAGATGCTCGAGGGCGGCCCGCTCGACGTGCTCACCGGCGACTACCTCGCGGAGCTGACGATGCTCATCCTCGGCCGCGACCGGGCCAAGGACCCCACTCTCGGCTACGCCCGCACCTTCCTGCGCCAGCTCGAGGACTGCCTCGGGCTCGCCCTCGAGAAGGGGGTGCGCATCGTCGCCAATGCCGGTGGCCTCAACCCGCACGGCTGCGCCACCGCCGTCCAGGACCTCGCGACCCGGCTCGGCCTCGATGTCAAGGTCGCCGTCGTCGACGGCGACGACCTCACTACCCGGGCCGAGGAGCTCGGCCTCGGAGCGCCACTGGCCGCCAACGCCTACCTCGGCGGGCTGGGCATCGCCGCGGCCTGCCGCGCCGGAGCCGACGTCGTCATCACCGGCCGCGTCACGGACGCCTCCGTCGTCGTCGGCCCGGCGATCGCCCACTTCGGCTGGGAGCGAACCGAGTTCGACGCGATCGCCGGCGCCATGGCGGCCGGCCACGTCATCGAGTGCGGCACCCAGGCGACGGGCGGCAACCTCGCCTTCTTCCGCGAGATCACGGACCTGACCCGGCCGGGCTTCCCGATCGCCGAGATCCGCCGCGACGGCTCCACGGTCATCACGAAGCACCCCGGCACCGATGGTGCCGTGACCGTCGACACCGTCGTGTCGCAGCTGCTCTACGAGGTCCAGGACGCGCGCTATGCCGGGCCCGATGCCGTCCTGCGTCTCGACTCCCTCACCCTCGAGCCGGAAGGGCCCGACCGCGTCCTCATCTCCGGCGCTCGCGGCGAGGCCCCACCGCCGGACGTCAAGGTGTCGTGCACGAGGGTCGGCGGCTACCGCAACGAGATGACCTTCGTGCTCACCGGCCTCGACATCGAGGCCAAGGCCGAGCTGGCCCGACGGCAGGTCGAGGCATCGCTTCCCGTCCGGCCCGCCGAGCTGACCTGGTCCCTGGCCCGCACCGACCATGACGATCCCGACACCCAGGCCCGCGCGGCCGCGACCCTCACCCTCGTCGCCCGCGACCCCGACGAGGCCAACGTGGGGCGCGCCTTCTCCAACGCGGCGGTCGAGATCGCCCTCGCGAGCTACCCCGGTTGCTTCCTGACGAACCCACCCGGCTCCGGCAGCGCCTACGGGGTCTACGAGCCGCGCTACGTCGCCCAGGACGTCCCCGCCCACACCGTCACACTGCCGAGCGGCGAACGGCACTCGATCGGGCCGCCCCCCAGGACGCAGCCGCTCGAGCCGCTGTCCGGCGACCCAGCCGCAGCGGTAGCCGGCGAAGCACGCGAAGCCGGCTCAGCGGCATACGGCATGACGGTCCGCGCCCCGCTGGGAACGATCGTGGGGGCGCGGTCCGGGGACAAGGGCGGCAACGCGAACGTCGGGGTGTGGGTACGCTCGCAAGACGAGTTCGCTTGGCTCGACGGCTTCCTCACCGTCGCCCGCCTGCGCGACCTGCTTCCCGAGGCACGCGACCTGACGGTCATTCGCACTCGCCTCCCCCAGATCCGCGCCCTCAACTTCGTCGTCGAGGGACTCCTGGGCGAGGGAGTGGCGTATGCCGCTCGCTTCGACCCGCAGGCAAAGGCCCTCGGCGAGTGGCTGAGAGCGCGTCACGTCGACGTGCCCACTCGCCTGCTGTCCGCCCCCATGGAGGGGCCCCGCCCATGACGACTCTGCGCAGCACCATCGACCCCACGAGCGACGACATACGCGCGAACGCCAAGGCGATGGCGGCCCAGCTCGCCGAGATCGACGAGCAGCTCGCCCTCGCGGTCGCCGGTGGCGGCGAACAGGCGGTCGAGCGCCACCGCAAGCGCGGGAAGCTGACGGCTCGAGAGCGGATCGAGCTGCTCCTCGACCGGGATGCCCCGTTCCTCGAGCTCGCCCCGTTCGCGGGGTACGGCAGCCGGTTCACCGTCGGCGGCAGCGTTGTGGCCGGGATCGGGGTCGTCGAGGGCGTCGAGTGCATGGTCATCGCGAACGACCCGACGGTGAAGGGCGGGTCGAGCAACCCGTCATCGGTGAAGAAGACGCTGCGGATGCACGACATCGCCAAGGAGAACCGGCTGCCGGTCATCAGCCTCGTCGAGTCCGGCGGCGCCGACCTGCCGACCCAGAAGGACATCTTCATCCCGGGAGGGGCGATCTTCCGCAACCTCACGCAGCTCTCCGCGGCCGGCGTCCCGACGATCGCCCTCGTCTTCGGCAACTCCACGGCGGGTGGGGCCTACCTGCCGGGCATGAGCGACCACGTCGTCATGATCGAGGAGCGGTCCAAGGTCTTCCTCGCCGGCCCACCGCTCGTCAAGGCGGCGACCGGCGAGGAGTCCGACGACGAGTCTCTCGGCGGTGCGGCGATGCATGCCCGGGTCTCGGGGCTCGCCGACTACTACGCCCTCGACGAGCAGGACGCCATCCGCATCGGCCGTCGCATCGTCAGGCGCCTGAACTGGCGCAAGGCCGCTGGGCCCCTGACCACCACGCCCAGGCCGCCGAGGTATGCCGCCGAGGACCTGCTCGGGATCGTTCCCGCCGACCTCAAGAACCCGTTCGACCCGCGCGAGGTCATCGCCCGGATCGTCGACGACTCGGACTTCGACGAGTTCAAGGCGCTCTACGGCACGTCGCTCGTCACGGGTTGGGCGCAGCTGCACGGCTTCGCGGTGGGAATCCTCGCCAACGCCCGGGGCGTGCTGTTCAGCCAGGAGTCGCAGAAGGCGGCCCAGTTCATCCAGCTCGCCAACCAGACCAACACTCCCCTGCTGTTCCTGCACAACACGACCGGCTACATGGTCGGCAAGGAGTACGAGCAGGGCGGCATCATCAAGCACGGGGCGATGATGATCAACGCCGTCTCCAACTCGACCGTGCCCCACATCTCGGTCCTCATCGGCAACTCCTACGGCGCCGGCCACTACGGCATGTGCGGCCGGGCCTACGACCCGCGGTTCGTCTTCACCTGGCCCAGCGCGCGCAGCTCGGTGATGGGTGCGCAACAGCTCGCCGACGTCACGTACTCGGTGTCTCGAGCCTCTGCCCTCGCCCGGGGCAAGGCCTTCGACGAGGAGGGGGCGCTCGCCGTCCGCGCCGCGATCGAGAAGCAGATCACGGCCGAGGCGATGCCGCTCGTGCTGTCCGGCCTGGTCTACGACGACGGAATCATCGACCCCCGCGACACGAGGTCCGTCCTCGGCATCGCCCTGTCCGCGATCCACAACGCGCCTGTCGAGGGCACAGCCTCGTTCGGCGTCTTCCGGATGTGAGGACGTGGAGATGACCACCCACCCGACCCCGAACCCAGCCACGGGCATCGGCCGACCCATCACCAGCGTCCTCGTCGCCAACCGTGGCGAGATCGCCAGCCGCATCTTCGCCACGTGCCGCCGTCGCGGGATCACCACCGTCGCGGTCTACTCCGACCCCGACGCCGAGAGCCCGCACGTCGGCGACGCGGACGCAGCGGTCCGCCTCCCAGGTATGACGGCGGCCGACACCTACCTGCGCGGTGATCTCCTCATCGAGGCGGCCAGGCGCGCCGGCGCCGACGCCATCCACCCCGGCTACGGCTTCCTCTCGGAGAACGCCGACTTCGCGGCGGCCGTCCGGCAGGCCGGCCTCACGTGGATCGGCCCGGACCCCAAGGCGATCGAGGTGATGGGATCCAAGGTCGAGTCGAAGCTGCTCATGTCCGAGGCAGGCGTCCCGGTGCTCGAGCGCCTTGACCCGGCAGCGATCACCGAGGAGGACCTGCCGATCCTCGTCAAGGCCTCGGCCGGCGGTGGCGGCCGAGGCATGCGCATCGTCCGCACCGTCGCCGACGTTCCCGATGCCGTCGAGAGCGCCTCGCGCGAGGCGGCGAGCGCCTTCGGCGATCCGACCGTCTTCTGCGAGCGCTACCTCGACTCGGGGCACCACGTCGAGGTCCAGGTCATGGCGGATGGACACGGCACGGTGTGGGCCCTCGGCGAACGCGAGTGCTCGCTCCAGCGTCGTCACCAGAAGGTCATCGAGGAGGCACCCTCCCCCCTCGTCGACCGGATCGGTGGCGACCTGCGCGAGCGCCTGCTCACTGCGGCCCGGAACGCCGCAGCGGCCGTCGACTACCGCGGCGCAGGGACGGTCGAGTTCCTCGCTGACGCACGCGGCAACTTCTGGTTCCTCGAGATGAACACCCGGCTGCAGGTCGAGCACCCGGTCACCGAGTGCGTCACGGGACTCGACCTCGTCGGGCTGCAACTCGACGTCGCCGCCGGACTGCCGTTGAAGGGTGCCGAGCCGACGATGACGGGCCACTCGATCGAGGCCCGGCTCTACGCGGAGGACCCGGCCCGCGACTGGCAGCCGCAGAGCGGCACCCTGCACGTCCTGCACGTACCGGGTGTCACCGCCGAGTTCGCCATCCCCGAACTGCACGGGATCCGCCTCGACTCCGGCGTGCGCGACGGGAGCGTCATCGGGGTCAACTACGACCCCATGCTCGCCAAGGTCATCTCCCGGGCGCCGACCCGCGACGAGGCGGCCCGCGAGCTCGCTGCGGCCCTGCGCCGCGCCCGCATCCACGGCCTCACCACCAACCGGGATCTGCTCGTCTCGAGCCTGCTCCACCCCGACTTCCTCTCCGGGAGCGCCGACACCCGGTTCTATGCCGAGCACGACCCGGCCCTGCTGACGAGGAGCGCCGGGCTCGACCCGGCCCTCGGCTCGATCGTCGCCGCGCTCGCCGACGCCGCGTTGGAGCGTGCTGACGCCACGGTGCTCCGCGGTATCCCGAGCGGATTCCGCAACGTGCCCGGTGAGTTCCAGCGACGCGCCTACGCAACCGGTGACAGGGAGCTGGTGGTGGGCTACCGCTTCGGTCGCGAGGGTCTCGAGCTCGAGCAGCTACCGGATGACCACAGCAGCGTCATCGTTCTGTCGGCGGAGCCGGACCACGTCGTCATGGAGCTCGACGGGGTCAGGCGCCAATACGCCATCAGTCGCTTCACCTCCGGCGAAGTGACCTCTGTCGTCGTCGACGGCTCGGGCGGCAGCGTCACGCTCGCGCGGATGGCCCGCTTCATCGACCCGTCGACCCAGGCGCATGCGGGCGCGCTCGTGGCCCCGATGCCCGGGACCGTCGTCCGGGTGGCCGTCGAGGCGGGCAGCCGGGTCGAGGCCGGCCAGCCACTCCTGTGGCTCGAGGCCATGAAGATGGAGCACGCCGTGACCGCGTCAGCGGCCGGGGTCGTGACCCATGTCCACGTCGTCATGGGTCAGCAGGTCGACCAAGGCACGACGCTTGCCGTCGTCGATGATGCGATGGACGGCCTGGACGGCCTGGGGGCCACGGACGAGGACGAGACGATGGAGGAGACCACGCCATGACCGAGACACGGCCAGCCCGACGAGTCGCGGTGGAGACCGCAGACGGCATGACCCGCATCGCCCTCGACTCGCCACACAACCGCAATGCCCTGTCGGACCAGCTCGTCCGTGAGCTGCGCGACGCGCTGGCAGCCGCCGAGTCGGACCCCTCCGTGCGCGCCGTCGTGCTCACCCACACGGGTGGCACCTTCTGCGCCGGAGCCGACCTCACCGAGGCGTCGAGCCGGCCGGTCGGCGACCCCGCTCGCGAGCGCGCCGACCAGCTCATCGACCTGCTCCACGCCATCATGGCGCTCGGCAAGCCCGTCGTCGGACGCATCGACGGCCACGTCCGGGCCGGAGGCATGGGTCTGGTCGCGGCGTGCGACGTCGTCGTCGCCGGGCCGCGGACGACCTTTGCGTTGACCGAGGCCCGGCTCGGTCTGGCCGCATCCGTCATCTCGCTCACGGTGCTGCCCCGCCTCGCGAACCGCGCCGCCGCGGAGCTCTTCCTCACCGGTGACACCTTCGCCGCCGGGCGCGCCGCGGAGGTCGGGCTCATCTCCCGTGCCGTCGACAGCTCGGACCACGTCGACGAGGCCGTCGCCGAGTTCATCGCGTCGTTCGCAGCATGTTCGCCGCAGGGCCTGCGCGAGTCGAAGTCGCTGCTCAACCACCACGTCCTCGCCGGTTTCGCCGCCGACCGCGACCGGCTTGCCGACCAGTCGTCGCGGCTCTTCGCGAGCGAGGAGGCCCGGGAGGGCATGGCAGCCTTCCTCGAGCGCCGACCGCCGCGGTGGGCGACGTGACCGGACGCCGTGCCCGGGTCTGGCACGATCGGACCCGATGAGCACCACCACCGAGCCCAAGCAGGACCGCAGCCGCCTCACCCGCCAGCGGATCCTCGAGGCAGCCGTCGAGTCCCTCGCGACCCGCGGCTGGGAGGCGTCATCGGTCTCAGTGATCGCTGCCGAGGCCGGGGCGAGCCGCGGCGCGCTGCAGCACCACTTCCCGACCCGCGAGGACCTCATCATCGCGGCGCTGGACTACATGTTCGAGCAGCGCACCGAGCTCGCCACCACCATGACCGTGCCCGACCTCAGAGGCACCGACCGGGTCGCGCACGTCCTGCGTGCCGTGGTCGACCTCTACGTCGGCACGCTGTTCAAGGCGGCACTGCAGGTGTGGAACGCAGCAGCGGCCGATCCAGTCCTGCGCGACCGGATCCTTCCGCTGGAGCGCAAGTTCGGCAGCGGCGTCCACGAGATGACGGTCCGGCTGCTCGACGTGGACGATGCCGATCCACGGGTGCGTGCCCTCATCCAGGGCACGCTCGACATGGCCCGTGGCCTCGCGCTGGCCGACGTCCTCACCGACGACTCCCGGCGTCGGCGCCGGGTCGTCGACACGTGGGCGGGTCAGCTCGCCGCCGGCCTGGGGCTGGCTGGGAACTAGGCCGTATGCTGCTGAGCCGGCGCCGCGCCCAAGGCTCCTTGGGCGCGGGGCCAGCTCAGCGGCATACGGCCACAAAGACTTTCGGTGAGCGGGTGACGTGGCTCATGGTTCCCGCGAGGGATCGGAAGAAAACAAGCAGTCTTGCTTGTTTTGGCATCCTGTGACACGCTGCGATGTCATGACGGACCCCGTGGCGCAGACGGTAAAGGCCTTCCTCGACGAGGGCGCGGACCTCGACCGGCTCGTCGCCGGCCTCTCGGACGACGGCTGGCGCCGGGACACACCCGCCGCCGGGTGGACCATTGCGCACCAGATCGCCCACCTGGCGTGGACGGATCAGGTGGCCCTCCTCGCAGCGACGGATGCCACGTCGTTCGGCACCGTGCTGGCCGCAGCTGCTGCCGAGCCAATCCACTACGTCGATCGCATGGCTGCCGAGGGCGCCGTCCCCCCGTATGCCACTCTGCTGGCCCGGTGGCGAGTCGGTCGTGACGCTCTTGCCGAGGCGCTGCGACGAGCTGACCCCCTCACGCGGCTGCCGTGGTTCGGCCCGCCCATGAGCCCACGCTCGATGGCGACGGCTCGGCTCATGGAGACCTGGGCGCACGGACAGGACGTCGCCGACACCCTCGGCGTGCGACGGGAGCCGACAGACCGGCTGCGCGACATCTGCCACCTCGGTGTGCGGACTCGCGACTTCGCCTACCGGATCAACGGCCTCGAGCCACCTGCTGGGGAGTTCCGCGTCGAGTTGAAGGGGCCCGGTAGCGACACGTGGGTCTGGGGACCCGGCGATGAGACCGACCGGGTCAGCGGGACCGCGGAGGACTTCTGCCTCGTCATCGCGCAGCGCCGCCAGCTCGAGGACACCGGCCTCGTCGCCGAGGGCGAAGCGGCACACTGGCTGACCTTCGCGCAGGTCTTCGCAGGGGCGCCCAAGTCCGTCATGCAGGGAAGGGACCGGTCGTGAGCCACCGCGACTGGCAGACGCGGGAGCTGCAGGCGCTGCGCGCGACGACGACCGAGTTCGTCCGGCGCGAAGTCCTCCCCCACCAGAACGAGTGGGAACGAGCCGGAGAGCTGCCTCGTGAGCTGTCGCGCAAGGCCGGCGACCTTGGCCTGCTCGGCGTCGGCTTCCCCGAGCACGCTGGGGGTGGTGGCGGGGGGCAGCGGGAGGTGGTCACCATCATCGAGGCGTTGCACGAAGCGGGTGCGGCCGGAGGAGTCAACGCGTCGCTGTTCACCACCGGGATCGCCTGCCCCCACATCGTGGCTGCCGGGGACCGGGCGCAGATCGACCGCTGGGTGCGGCCGGCCCTCGCCGGCGAGGCCATCGGCTCACTCGCCATCACCGAGCCCGGCGGCGGCTCCGACGTGGGCAACCTGCGCACGACAGCCCGCCACGACGGCGATGACTACGTGGTCAACGGGTCCAAGACCTTCATCACGTCCGGCTGCCGCGCCGACTTCGTCACCACGGCGGTCCGAACCGGTGGTCCCGAGCTCCGCGGCGCGAGGGGGATCTCCCTCATGGTGATTGAACGCGGCATGCCCGGCTTCGAGGTCTCGCGCAAGCTCGACAAGATGGGCTGGCGCTCGTCCGACACGGCGGAGCTGTCCTTCACGGACGTGCGCGTCCCCGCGAGCCACCTCGTCGGCGCCGAGAACACCGGCTTCCAGCTCATCGGCGCGGCGTTCCTCTCCGAGCGAATCGCGCTTGCGGCCCAAGCTTATTCGCAGGCCCAGCGATGCCTCGACCTGACCGTCGAGTGGTGCCGCGAGCGGGAGACCTTCGGCGAGCCGCTCATCGCCCGGCAGAGCGTGCAGGACACCCTGGCCCGCATGGCAGGGCGCATCGACGTTGCCCGCACGTACACCCGTGCCGTCGTCGACCGCTTCGAGGCCGGCGAGTCGGTGGACGCGCTGCTCCCGCAGGTGTGCTTCGCGAAGAACACCGCCACCGAGAGCGGCGAGTGGGTGGCCCACCAGGCCGTCCAGCTGTTCGGCGGCATGGGCTACATGGCCGAGAGCGAGGTCGAACGGCAGTACCGCGACATGCGAATCCTCGGCATCGGCGGCGGGACCGTCGAGATCCTCTATCAACTGGCCGCCCGCCGCCTCGGCCTCACCAGCTGACGTCGCAACTCGCTGGTCCAGCGCGGGCGCACCGTGGGTGGAACAGCCCCCAGGGGCGTGGTTGAGTGACGCGGTGAGGTCCGGTGCAGCCGCAGATGCCTACGACGTGGTGGTGGTCGGGGGTGGGATGGCCGGCGTGTCGGTGGCCTACGAGCTGGCGCTCGATCACACCGTGCTGCTCCTCGAGATGGAGTCCACGCTCGGCTACCACGCCACCGGCCGATCCGCCGCGATGTACCTCGAGACCTATGGAGGCTCCCAGGTCCGCGCCCTGACCCTCGCGAGTCGGCCCTTCCTGGAGGACCCGCCCGCCGGCTTCGACGCGAGGCTCATGACGCCTCGCCCGCTGCTGCAGATCGCCCGTGCGGGGCGCGGCGAGATCATCGACGCCCTCCACGAGCAGGTCCGGCCCTTCGTGTCTGCCGCGAGGACGGTCGACGCGGCTGAGGCCGCCGAGCTGTGCCCCATCCTCCGACCGGGAGCGGTGGCCAAGGGCCTCATCGAGCCCCACGCGATGGAGCTGGACGTGCATGCCCTCCACCAGGGATACATCAAGGGGCTGCGCGCTCGTGGCGGCACCGTCCTGCGAGGCCGGCGGGTGGAGCACCTGCACCAGTCGACTGACGGTTGGCAGGTCCACGCGGCCGACAGGGTCCTCGGCCGCGGCCGCATCGTGGTCAACGCAGCCGGCGCGTGGGCTGACCAGGTGGCCTCGGCCGCCGGCTGCCCTCCGGTGGGCCTCAGGCCGCGACGCCGCACCATCTTCACGGTCGCGGGACAGGGTGCGCTGCGGGATCCACTCATGCCCCTGCTCTACGACGCGGAGGAGAGCTTCTACGTCAAGCCCGAGGGCGAGCAGTTCCTGTGCTCACCGGCCGATCAGACCAGCTGCGAGCCGGGCGACGCCAAGCCGGACCCCCTGGAGATCGCCAGGGCCCTCGACGAGATCCGCGCGGTCACGACCTTGGCGGCGCGGTCCGTGCGGACCTCGTGGGCGGGGCTGCGGACGTTCGCACCGGACGAGGAGTTCGTCGTCGGCTTCGACCCTGCGGCGCATGGCTTCTTCTGGCTCGCCGGTCAGGGCGGCTACGGGATCCAGACTGCGCCCGCCGCAGCCCGGCTGGCGGCGAGCCTCATCCGCAGTGAGACACCTCCGGAGGACCTCCTGCGACTCGGGCTCGACAGTGCTCGGCTGTCCCCGCAACGCTTCCGGCGTCCAGTCGTGTAGTGGCCACCTTCACCCGATGTCGTATGCCGCTGGGCTGGGTGTGCGCGTCGCGGCGCGGTCCCAGCCCAGCGGCATACGGAATATGGTCAGGCGGGCTCGACGATCGTCACCGGCAGCGTGTCCAGGCTCCGCATCATGTTGCTGATGTTGCGCGTCGACGGGCCGACCTCGTACCGCTTGACGCGCTTGACCAGCGCGTTCAGCACCGCGTGGATCTCGAGCCTGGCCAGCCCCTGGCCCGCACAACCGTGCACCCCGTAGCCGAAGGACAGGTGGTCGAGCGGATTGCGGCGCACGAGGAAGCTGTCCGGGTCCTCGTAGTGACGGGGATCGCGGTTGCCGGAGCCGAAGAGGACCGCGACCTGCTCGCCGGCCGGGATGACCGTGCCGTCGATGTCCACGCCCTCCTTGACGAGGCGCCCGAAGGCGTGCACCGGGCTCTCGTAGCGCAGGACCTCGTTGAGCGCCGACGGGATGAGGGAGGGGTCCTCGCGGAGCAGCTCGTACTGGTCGGGGTGAGCACCGAGGTGCGCCAAGGCGTTGCCGAGCGTGGCGATCGTCGAGTCCACACCGGCGGCGACGTACTGGTGGATGATGTGGCCGCAGCTCTCCATCGGGATGTCGCCGCGCTCGGCCGCGGCGAAGATCGCCCGGCCCATGCTGCCCTCGGTCAGGTCGCTCGCCTGCACGGTGGTGGCCCACTGGAACAGCTCGCCGGCGATCGGGAAGTTGTCGATGGTGCGCTGGTTCATCGGGCCCAGCACGTTGAAGGCCGCCTCGCCCCACCGCAGGATGTTGGCGCGGACCTCGCCCTGCACCCCGATCATGTCGGCGACGATGAGGATGGGGAACGCCCGGGCGAGGTTGTCGATCCCGTCGAAGCTGCCCCGCTCGACGAGGCCGGCCACCATCCGGTCCGCCTTCTCGTCGATCTCGGCCTTGAGGGAGCGCAGCGCACGGGGCGACAGGTTCTCGGTCAGCGCCGCGCGCAGCCGGGCGTGGTCCGGCGGGTCGGTGGTGAGGCTGGTGCCCTCGAGCGCGTGGTTCATGTCGTCGTTGAACGCGACCTTGTTGGACGAGAAGGTCGCCGGGTCGCCGAGGGCGTCACGGATCGCGTCGTAGCGGGTCAGCGCCCACGCCTGGTTGGTCTCCAGGTAGACCACGGAGGCGGTCTCCCGGAGCTCGGCGAACGCCGGGTAGGGGTCGATCAGCACCTCGTCGGAGAACAGGTCGATGGCTGATTTCGCCGGGGCTGTCTTGGCGGTGGCGGGGGTGGCGGTCATGTCGGTACCTCGGTCGTGGGGTCGGGTCAGGGCGGGCGTGGTCGGGGAAGGAAGGGTCTGGACGGTCAGACGGCGACCTGATCGGGCGCCGGCTGCGGGTGGGCCAGACGGCGCAGGCGTGGGACGGGGATGCGGTAGTTGACAGCCACGGCGGCGCCCGGTCCTTCGGGGGCGTCCGGAGCCCAGCGGAGGAGGGCCGAGCCGGCGCTGAGGTCGCCGTCGACGACCTCGGGCGACCCGACGGGCGGCAGCTGGCCGCTGGCCTTGAGGTTGACGCCCCACTGCTCGGTCCAGAAGTAGGGTCGGAAGTCGAGCTCGGGCGCTGAGTCGCCGAGCAGCAGAGCGGGTGCAGCAACCTTGGCCTGGTCGATGGCCGCCGTCCACAACGGCACGCGCATGGTGCCGCGACCGGTCGGGAACGTCGCCACGTCGCCGGCGGCGACCACGTCGGGGCGCGCCCGGCCGCCGACGAGGACCCTGCCGCGCGAGTCGACCTCGAGTCGACCGTCGGTCAGCAACCCGCTCGTGGCGAGGAACTCGAGGTTGGGGAGGTCCCCGGCCGCCGTGATGACCACGTCGGCGTCGAGGGTCGAGCCATCCTCCAGCACGACCTGGGACTGCAAGCCGCTGCCGCGGATCTGCGCGCACGGCGCCGTCACGAGGCGCAGTCCGCGCTCGAGAGCGGCCGTCACGAGGACCTCCGAGAGGTCGGGGCCCAGGTGCCGCAGCATGGGCGGCTCCTCCGAGACGAGGGTGACGGTGCAGCCGGCCTCCACCGCCCCGGAGGCGATCTCCATCCCCAGGGGACCACCGCCGACCACGACGACCGACGGGCGCCCCTCGAGCCGCCGGCGCAGCAACCTGACGTCGTCGAGGCCGCGGAGCGTCAGCTCCTTCGGCCGATCCCGATCCGGGCCCGCGCCCGGACCGGGCGGCACGAGCGTGCGGGCCCGCGAGCCGGTGGCGACGACGAGGCCGTCCCACGGCAGCTCCTGGCCGTCGTCGAGTCGCACGCTGGAGCGGTCGAGGTCAACGTGGGCCGCTAGCCTGCCGAGCAGCTCGGTGGCCCCGTGGGTGGACGCCGGGAGCGAGAGTGCCGCCAGGTCGTCGTCGAGGAGAGCAGCCTTCGACAGCGCTGGTCGGCTGTACGGCGCATGGGACTCATCGCCGACGATGGTGAGCTCACCGTCGAACCCGTGGTCCCGCACGGACTCAGCGGCGGTGAGGGCGGCGATACCGTGTCCGAGCACGACGATCCGCTGGGGGCGCGCCATGGTCACTCCAGGCGCAGCGCTGCGACGGGGCAGACGCGGACGGCGGCTCTGGCGGCGTCAAGGTCCTGGTCGTCGATCTGCTCGACGTCGAGGACGAGGTCGCCCTCGTCGTCCAGGTGCATCAGCTTCGGCGCGGCCTCCTCGCAGAGGCCGTGGCCCTCACAGCGTGGCTGGTCGAGGATCAACTGCATGGTGCTCTCCACTACATCGTGTCGGGTCACTTGACGGTGTATCAAGTGTCTGTGGGGAAGCGATCCTCGTCCAATACATGTTTTACATTCCCTACATGTCTGAGATTCATATCGGAGCCGAGGATGCCGAGCTGGCCCGGCTCGCCGCGATCGATCTGAACCTGCTCGTACCGCTGCTGGCCCTGTTGGAGGAGCGATCGGTGACCCGGGCAGCTGACCGCGTCGGGATGACGCAGCCCGCGATGAGTCACGCACTGAGGCGGATGCGCCGAATGCTGGGCGACGAGCTGCTCATCCGCCAGGGGGCTCGCATGGCGCTGACTCCCCGAGGGATCCGACTCATCGCGCCGCTGCGTGCAGCCCTGCGCCACACCGCCCAGCTGGTCCGCCCGACGCCGTTCGACCCCGCCACTGATCGGCGCGTGATCACCCTGGCGATGACGACGAGCACCGCCTACGTGCTCGGCGGTGAGGTCGCGCGGCTGCTGGCCGAACGCGCCCCGCAGGTGGCACTGCGGCTGCGCACCATGCCGGTGACGTCCGTGACTGACTCGGTGTTCACCCAGGAGGGCATCGACGCGATCCTCCTGTCGGAGGTGTTCGCCTCCCCCTTTCCACGCGAACGCCTCTACGAAGACCGGTGGGTCGTCGTGACCGGACCGGACGCGCCCGACCTCCCGGTTTCCGAGCTGGTCGAGGTCCTCCCTCACGTCGTCCTCGAGTACTCGACGTTCCGAACCCGGCCCTACGACGTCCTCGAGGAGCGCGGGGTGCCCTACACCGTCCGCAACCGGGTCTCGGACACGTTCCTCATCCCCCACGTCATCGCGGCCGCCGGTGGCGTCGGGTTCCAACGGAACTCGGTCGTGACCGCGCTGCGGCACCTCGACCTTCGCACCCACGAGTTCCCGTTCCCGATCGGCGGGTTGGGGATGGACGTGATCTGGAACCCGTGGCTGGCCGACGACGAGCTGCGCACGTGGCTGGGCGGGCTGCTGCGGGAGGCGGCTCCCCATCGCTGAGCCTCACTCACCGAAAGCAACACACCCGCTTACCGCGAGCTCCACCCACCTGCAGCAGGGGCAAGCACTCGATAGGCGGGTGTGTTGCGAGGGAGGGCGCCGGATAGCGTGGGGCCGCTGTCCCCCGAGAGAGGTGCCGATGAGCGACCATCCCAGCACTGCCGCGTCCACGCCAAGGCGCTTGCGCATCGAGTCGGGCGACGTCGTGCTCGCCGCGGACGCCTTCGGTGACCCGGCGGACCCGGCCGTTGTGCTCTTCCACGGTGGTGGGCAGACCCGGCACTCGTGGGGATCCACTGCGGCTGACCTGGGCGCCGCCGGTTGGCACGCGGTCACGGTCGATGTGCGCGGCCATGGCGACAGCACGTGGTCGCCGACCGGCGACTACACCCTCGACAGCTACTCGAGCGACGTGCGGGCGGTCATCGACCACCTCGGCCGGCCAGCGGTGCTCATCGGGGCCTCCCTCGGCGGCAACGCGGCGCTCGAGGCGATCGGTCGCTGGCCGGAGCTGGCCCTCGGCCTCGTGCTCGTCGACGTGTCACCGTTCCTCCAGCCGGAGGGCGCGCACCGGATCAGGGAGTTCATGATGGCGCGGGCCGACGAGGGGTTCGCGTCGTTGGAGGAGGTCGCCGACGCGATCTCGCAGTACCTGCCCCATCGCCCGCGGCCGCAGAGCCTCGACGGCCTGCGCCGAAACGTCCGCGAGCGGGACGGGCGCCTCTACTGGCACTGGGATCCGGCCATGTTCCGCTCCGACCGCGACGAGGCCGTCCAACGCGACCGGCTCGTCGACCCGGCTCGGCTCGGCGCCGCGGCCGAGTCGCTGCGGGTGCCGACGCTGCTCGTGCGAGGCGGAGCCTCGGACGTGCTCAGCCCGCAGGACGCGGCCAGGTTCCTCAAGCTCGTCCCCCACTCCGAGTTCGCCGAGGTGTCCGGAGCCCACCACATGGTCGCGGGCGACGACAACGTCGCCTTCGAGTCCGTGCTGGGCGACTTCCTCGAGCGGCGAGTCCGCTCCCGCCTGGACTTCATCGCCGCCTACTCCTGAGCCGGACGGCCCAACGTCGAGAAGGACTCAGCCACAAGCCAACCGAGGCGTATGCCGCTGAGCTGGCCCAGCGGCATACGGCCACGCGTGTCTCCTCCCGCCCTCTTCAAGCGTCAGGCTCGGCGATGGATCATGAGGGCATGGCAAGGGTGGAGCCAACGCCCACACCGGTCGTCGTGCTCGACGGCGGGCTCTCCACGGCACTCGAGCAGCAGGGCGCTGACATCCGCGGCGACCTCTGGACGGCGCGCCTCCTGGTCGACGCTCCGGAGCGCATCGCCGCGGCTCATCGCGCGTACTTCGCGGCGGGGGCGCAGGTGGCGACGACGGCCAGTTACCAGGCCAGCGTCGAGGGCTTCGTCGCTGCGGGCTGCACCGAGGCCGAGGCACGTCGGCTCATCACCCGTAGCGTCACTCTCGCGCAGGAGGTTCGGGACGAGTTCGCCAACACCGGATCCAGTCCACGTGTCGCTGCGTCCGTCGGCCCCTACGGCGCCTTCCTCGCGGACGGCTCGGAGTATCGAGGCAACTACGGCGTCCCGCGGACGCGCCTGCGCGACTTCCACCGACGGCGGCTCGACCTGCTCGCCAGCGCGCAACCCGACCTCATCGCCGTCGAGACGATCCCCGACGTCGTCGAGGCGGAGGTGTTGGTCGAACTGCTCGACGAGCTCGACGTCCCGGCATGGTTCAGCTACTCGGTGCGCGGCAGCACGACCAGTGCGGGTCAGCCGCTCGATGCAGCGTATGCCGCCCTCGCGGGCTCCCGCGCGATCGTGTTCGTGGGAGTCAACTGCTCGGCGCAGCACGACGTCCTCGGCGCCATCCAGGCGGCCGTTGCGGCGACGGGAAGACCCGCCGTCGCCTACCCGAACCGAGGTGGGAGCTGGGACAACCGGGCCCAACGGTGGGTCTACGGCGACCCGATCGACCTCGACCTCGTCGAGACGTGGATTGCCGCAGGCGCACAATGTGTCGGCGGGTGCTGTGGCACCGGTCCGGCAGACATCGCCGCCCTGGCCACCCGCGTGGCCCAACTGGCACCACCGGCCCGAGCGATCGAGTGAACAGCTTCTGGGCACAAAAGCTGTTCACTCGATTGTCCGACTCTGGTCTCCTGCCGCACTCAGACAGGAGTGAGGGGTCCTCAGAACCCCACCGCCGCGGTGGGCGCAGCCTCGGTGCGCAGGGCGCGCCACAGCTCGGCGGCGGCGCCGCGCCGACGTTCCTCGACGAGCCCGGCGCGCTGCATCGCGACGAGGTTGCCGCCACCAAGGTAAGCAGCTCCCAGCGCCCCGACCGGAAGGTGCAGGTCGGCCTCGCCGGTGGTCCGCTCGACGGCCGCCTCGCCTCCATCGCTGGCCCGAATGCGCCACGTGCCCTGGTTCCACGGTGCGGTCAGGTCCTCGACCTCGACCACGACGTCGCACGGCTCACGCCACGTCCGGTCCTGCAGAGCCTCGGGCAGGTCGACGAGCCGGAGCCACAGGCTGTCGTAGGTCTCGACGTCGGAGGTCGCCCGCGGCCCCCCGACCCAGTGCAGCAACGGGTCATCGACGCCGACGGTGCGCACCTTGACCGTGCCCATCAGGTCGAAGTCGACCAGCCGTCGGAGCAGGGCCAGCTGAGCGGCCGCCTCACCGACCACGGCCCACACCTCGAGGTCGCCGGCAGGCCGCGCCTTCTCCCACTTGTGGCTCCGACGGAACATGGCGAACCCGACGTCGCTCCCATCGCGTCGAGCGAACAGGATCCGCCACGGCTCGCGCTCTCGGAGCTGCTCTGGCTGCTGGTGGCAGATTCGCGCGTAGTACCCGGCGTCCCCCACCACCGAGCCGAGGTCGACCTGGGCGAGGTGGCACTCGCGCATCCGCTTGGAGACCTCCGGATCCGCCGCTGTCGCCAGCTGCGTGGTGACGCCTGCAGCTGCCTCGTCGAGGTGCGGCGCCGCCAGGGTCGTGCCCCGCCCCAGGCTGACGGACAGCTCCGTCGACGCCAGCCCGTAGCCGTATCGTCCGTAGATCGCCGGTTCGCTGGCATGGAGGGCGGAGAGGTGGGTGCCCGGCTCCTCGTGAACGCGCTCGAGGTGGTCCTTGATCATTGCGGTGAGCACGCCCTTGCGCCGCTGGTCGGGATGGACACCGACCCACGTCAGGCCGGCACAGGCAACCGATCGGGTACGGGTCCGGGGGCCGGGTATCGCCAGTGTCAGCGGGAACACACCGTAGATCCCGGCATAGCTGGTCGGGTCGGCGCCATCCACCTCCGCCGCGAACCGCTGGCTCTCGGACAGGCCGACGAGCTGCTCCTCCGCAGGGCGGTCCGGTATCTCGTCGAACCAGACGATGTGGTCCGTGGAGACGTAGCGGTCGGCGTCCGTGGCCTTGCCGACGCGGATCCGGTTCTCAGTCATGGGCCCAGCCAATCCCCCGCGGGCCCCGTGATTCAAGCCCGTTTCCCGGTCCAGCGGTGCAGCTGCTTGTGACGGAACGTGCGCCAGCGGTCGTCGAAATCTGCCTCGACGCGTTCTGCCCGGGCCTGCTCCAAGGCGTGCAGACGTCCGTAGGTGAAGGCGTTGACCCGGTCCAGATGGGCCTGCATCGCCAACTCGCGCAGTCGTTGGCGCGCGACGACCGAGTCCTGGTGCTCCCCGAGCGCCGTCTGGATCTTCTTGGCCGCCTTGGCCAGGGAACGAGCGCGCTGGCCCAACGCGGGTGTGGCCATCTCGGCGGCGTAGCGCAGGCGCTTGGCCTTCTTGCGCGCCTCGTGGAAGGCGTGGTCGCGCTCCGTCGAGTCTTCCGCGGCTTCGATCGCGCGGACCTCGCGGCGCAGCCTCTTGACGTCCCGCGCCAGCAGTCGTCGGACGGCCTTCTTGGCGGGAGCGTCCGCCTCTTCGGTGAACGGTGGTGACTCGACCAGCTCGTCGAGGGCGTCGAGCAGGCGCAGGTACCGCGCACTGTCGAGCGACTCCAGGGCGCGCTCGCGACCGCTCTGGAAGGCGGCACTCAGCTGGTCGTCGATCCGCGAGGCCACTGGGCCGACCACCAGGTCAGCGGGCTGCTCGGCGAGCTCCTCGCTCAGGTGCTCCCTCAGCACCTGGGCGTCTCGGGCGGGGGCGAACACCTCTCCGAGCCAGCGCAGCTCGTCGCGCACGGGGTCGGTGGTCTGGCGGTCGAGCAGGGGGCGGCCGGTGGCGAGCGCCGATCGCAGCCGGCGTGCCGCGATCCGCAGCTGGTGGACGCCCTCGGCCTCACCGGTCCGCACGGCGGCGTCCTGCGCGTGCAGCCGAGCGATGTGCTCGGCCAGGTGGGCCAGGAGCAGCTCGCCGGCCGTGCCCTTCCTCAGCTCCTTGGCCGACGGCTTCGCGCCCGCGTCGCGCCCAACGTCACCGAGTGTGCGGCTCAGCTTGGACGCGGAGGCAGCCGGGGAGGCGCCTGCCGCCAGCAGGTGCTCCTCGACGAGGTCGAGCAGGTCCTCGGCCCCGCCGTCGAGCTCCAGCTCCCATTCGCGCCACGACTGCGCTGCCTCGGAGCGGCTCGATCCCGCGGAGTCCTGCACATCAGCCAGCCGTGTGGCCTGCACCTGGTCGTCGCAGACCCGCGCCAGGACGTGGCCCGCACCGTCCCGGAGGGCGTACTCGCGCCGGGCGGTGCGCACCTCGGCAACCGGGACGAGGGGGCGGTCGCGCACGAGGGCGCGCACGCGGGCACGCAGGGGGGCGGGCACGCCGTCGTCGGCATCGCTGAGCGGCTCATGCACCTCGGTGCGGCTGTCGCCGGACCTGGGCAGCTTGAGGTGCCAGCCCTCGTCCGTGCCCCCGGTGCGGCGACGTAGGGTCAGTCCCCTCCGTGCCAGGTCGAGGGCCGGCGTGTCGAAGTAGGTGGCCTCGAGCTGGAACTCCTCGGGCTGACCGACCGAGCCAACTCCCGAAACGGCCGACAGATCGGGGAACACCACCTCCGAGCCGACGTCGTACTTTCGCTCGATCTCGTCCTGGTCCGCAGCCATGTCCTCACCATGCCCTAACGCTTCGGTCCACGAAACCGGCGGACGCCGCTGAGGCCCACGCAAGCAGCTCCAGGAGCTCGGCGCACTTCAGTCGCTCACCGCAGAACCCGCGGCGGACCGACGCGCACCATGGTCACGCCCTCGGAGAAGCGCACCAGCGCGTCGCCGACGCCGGGCAGGCCCGCTGCCGCCGTCAGGCTCTCGCGGCAGGACCGCAGCGTTGCTGAACGCAGTGGCCAGGGCTCGTGCTCGACCGGCGTGACCAGGAGGCTTCCCAGGTGCTTGGTGTAGGCGCGCCAGCGCCCGGTCAGCCAGACGTCCAGCTCGGAGGGCTCGATGGCTGCGCCCGGCTGGATCGTCAGGTCGAAGAACTCGGGCCGTCCCGTCCGTGACCCGGCATACCGCACGGAGCCCTCCTCTCGCTCGATGCGCAGCCGCGACGCGAAGTACGGAGCACCGACCAAGGCTCGAGCCGCAGCGGCCACGGTGGTATTGGCGACGTCCAGCGAGAAGAACCACAGCCCATCCCCTCCGTCGGGTCCACGGACATAGGTGCGCAGGTTGATCTCCGGAGCGCTCGACAGATCAGGCAGACACCCACCGAGGACGCCGCTGAGGTCCGGGAGCAGCGGCAGTCCCAACGGCCGGACGTCTGCCATGACGTGCGGGACCAGCGTGACCCACGCCGAGCCGTCGTGGACATCCGCGGTGAGACCAGCCGGCAGCAGCGCTTCGATGGAGGGGGTCGGCACTCGCCAGTGCACGAATCCAGCCTCGAGCCACGACGTCCGCAGGACCGGCGTGGTGATCCGCTGCTCCGCCGTCAGGCCTGCCATGCCTGGACCGTACCCACGCCGACGGTGCCGATCCGAGCGGGGTTCGCGGCAGTCCCTGCGAGGGTATGGAACTGGTCAGGATCGCAGTGCGCCGGCTGCGGTCCCGGAGGAGGACCGATGAGCACCGATCGCATCGACGACGTCTGGGGGCCGCGCAGTCCCCACGGGCCGGGCGAGACGTGGCCGACCCGCGTCGACGTGTACCTCGACGATGGCGTGCGCGAGTCGGAGGTCGAGTGGCACCAGTCCGCATGCGTGCTGTGCTCGAACGGTTGCGGGATGGACATCGCGGTCCAGGGCGGCCGGATGGTGGGCGTGCGAGGTCGTGAGCAGGACCGCGTCAACCACGGACGGCTCGGCCCCAAGGGACTGTACGGCTGGCAGGCCAACCGCTCGCCCGACCGGCTCACGTCGCCTCTGGTCAGAGTTGCCGGCGAGCTGCGGCCGGCATCGTGGGACGAGGCCATGACGCTGGTCGTCGAGCGCACCCGAGAGGTCCTCAGGAATCAGGGCCCCTTGGGGATGGGCTTCTTCACGAGCGGTCAGCTCTTCCTCGAGGACTACTACACCCTCGGCCTCATCGCTCGGGCCGGCATCGGCACACCGCACCTCGACGCCAACACGCGACTGTGCACCGCCACCTCGGACTTCGCCCTCAAGGAGTCCTTCGGCACGGACGGCGCCCCGGGCAGCCTCACCGACTTCGACGTGTGCGACACCCTCTTCCTCGTCGGGCACAACATGGCCGAGACCCACACCGTGCTCTGGGCGCGGGTGCTCGACCGGCTGGACGGTCCCGAACCCCCGCGGCTGGTCGTCGTCGACCCGCGGCGCACTCCCGTCGCCGAGCGAGCGGAGGTGCACCTGGCGATCCGCCCGGGCACGAACCTCCCGCTGCTCAACGGCCTCCAGGCAGCACTCATCCGCAACGGGGCCATCGACCCCGACTTCGTGGCCCAGCACACGGTCGGATTCGACCGGCTCGCCGAGGTCGTCAGCCACTATGACGCGGAGACCGTCGCCGCGACCTGTGGCGTCACGGCGGCCGACATCGAGCGCGCCGCCGAGGTCATCGGCGACGCGAAGCGGCTCGTGTCGACGTGCCTTCAGGGCGTCTACCAGTCCCATGAGGCCACCGCGTCCGCCTGTCAGGTCAACAACATCACGCTGCTGCGCGGCATGATCGGCAAGCCCGGCTGCTCCGTCTTCCAGCTCAACGGCCAGCCCACCGCCCAGAACACCCGCGAGACAGGTGCCAACGGCGACTTCGTCGCCATGCGCAACTGGCAGAACCCGGATCACGTGGCGGAGCTGGCGCGTCTCTGGAACGTCGAGTCGGCCCAGCTCCCCTCGTGGGCGCCGCCGACCCATGTCATGCAGATGATGCGGTATGCCGAGGAGGGCTCGATCCGGTTCCTCTGGGTGAGCGGCACCAACCCGGCGGTCTCCTTGCCCGAGCTGCACCGGATCCGGTCGATCCTCCAGCAGGACCGGCTCTTCCTCGTTGTCAGCGACGCGTTCCTCACCGAGACGGCGGCCCTTGCCGACGTCGTCCTGCCCGCGGCCATCTGGGGCGAGAAGGTCGGCACCTTCACCAACCACGACCGGACGGTGCACATCTCGGAGCGAGCGGTCGCTCCCCCCGGTGAGGCCAAGCCCGACCTGGAGATCTTCATGGCGTATGCCGCTGGGCTGGGTCTCAAGGACAAGGACGGTGAGCCGCTCGTCACGTGGCGCACCCCCGAGGAGTGCTTCGACGCCTTCAAGGCCGTGACCCGTGGCCGGCCCTGCGACTACAGCGGTCTGACCTACGACAGGCTGCGGGGCGGGTCAGGCATCCAGTGGCCCTGCAACGACGAGGCGCCCGACGGCACGGAGCGGCTCTACACCGATCATCGGTTCAACACCGACACCGACTACTGCGAGGACTACGGCCACGACCTGACGACCGGGGCAGCCTTCGAGCGAAAGGATCACGCCGATCTCGGCGCCGCCGGGCGGGCGATCCTCAAGGCGGCACACCACCACCCGCCCCACGAACCGGTCAGCGAGCAGCGGCCGTTCCTGTTCACCAGCGGCCGCCGGGTGTATCACTTCCACACGCGGACCAAGACCGGGCGGGCACGGCAGCTCCAGGACGCGGCACCGACGCCGTGGGTCGAGCTCGCCGCCGCGGACGCGCAGGCACTGGGCATCGCGGAGGGAGACCTTGTCCACGTGGAGTCGGCGCGCGGCCACCTGGAGGCACCCGCCCGGTTGACCGGATCGCGGGAGGGCGTCGTGTTCGCGCCCTTCCACTACGGCTACTGGGACCGCATGGAGGACCCGGCGTCCAGCACGTCTGCTGAGGAACGGCGCCCCACCGCCGCCAACGAGCTGACGCTCACGGCATGGGATCCCGTGTCGAAGCAGCCGCAGGTCAAGCTCGCTGCGGTCAGTGTGAAGAAGGTGTCCTCATGAAGCTGGACAAGGCCATCGAGCTGGTGACGGAGGCGGAGGAGGACCTGGCCAAGAAGCTCGGGAGACTGGCCGGCAGGCACGCCACCGAGCACGACATCTACCACCTCGGCCACCAGCTCGCCGAGCAGAGCCGCGAGCGCCTCGCCCGGCTGGCACCGTTCGCCGACGAGCTCGGCGCGGACGCACCGAATCTCGAGACCGGCGCCGCCGTGGGCGGGCCCGGCGACCGGTTGCGACGCGCCACGGCGACGGCTCTCGGCCGGTCGGAGGCGACCGGGATGATGATGCTGCTCGATCTGCGGGACGCGTACCTCATCGCGCAACGCGTCGAGATCAGCTGGGTGATGCTCCTCCAAGCCGCCCGCGCGGCCCGTCACGTCGAGCTGGAGAAGGTCGTCACCTCATGCCACGAGGAGGCCGAGGGTACGGCGAAGTGGCTGCGCACCCACATCAAGGTCAGCGCACCCCAAGTCCTGGCCACCGGCTGAGTCGCCACAACGGCCCACTTGTTGAGTTGGTCTGTGCCGCAGAACAACTCAGCCGTATGCCGCTGAGCTGGCTCAGCGGCATACGGCTTGGTTGTGTTTCTCCCGAGGGAGGTTACGCCCCGATCAGGCCGGAGCCTTCTCGTAGGCCACCTCCTCGCGCCGACTCAGGGAGACGAGCGCCCAGCCGATCAACACCTGCATCAGGCCGAGCACGATGGCCATGGCCGCGACCCCGAAGGCGACGACCGACGTGAAGAGCGAGGCACGCAGGAAGGATGCGGACATTGCCGTCTGGCGCAGCGGGTCATCGCGGTCCAGCTGGGCGTAGGTCTTGCCGCCGGTCGCCTCGAGCGCGTGCTTGTCGATGATCTGCGCCTGGGCGTAGGCCGAGAACGGACCGTCCACCTCGTCGCCCGCGAGGAAGGCGGCGTCGTCCGCAACGGTGATGTTGGCGGCCTTCAGCTCGTTGTGGACCATGTAGTAGGTGACGCCCCCAGCGATGACCATCACGATGCCAACGATGGCGACGATCGTTCCCAGGGTTCTTGCGGTGCGGCCGGGCATGCGCGTTCCTCTCTAGGTGGACCTGTGCGAGCAGTATGGCCGTCAACGGGACTCGCGTGGTGGACCTCGAGTTCCTCCGCTACGGCGTGTCCTTCGTCCGTGGCCGCGGGGCCGTCGCCTCGACTCAGGTCAGCTGCAGCGTCGTCAGGCAGGTCGGGGCGTTCCGCCCGGTGGAGACGGCCGAGGTCGCCGTGCGCCCTTCGTGCGTCACGGTGATGGTGCCCTCGATGTCACGAGGCAGCCAGAAGCCGACGAACCCGTTGGCATAGGTCCGGGCCGGGCCGTCGACCAGGGTCTTGCCGGCCGAGTCGACGATCGTGACATCGACTGTCTGGTCGGCCAGCTCGCCCGTGCAGGTGGTGAGGCTGTGGTAGTAGCACTCGTGGGTACGGCTCACGTACGGCGCGACCGACAGGTAGAACTGCCCGTCCGGCAGCTTGACCTGCGACTCGCCCGAGTCGTCCTTGAGCATGAGCGAGTCGTAGCGGACCGACGCGAGCACGTCGCGCTGGCGCTCACCGCTCTTCTGGTCGAGGGCCTCGATGACCTCGGTGGCACTGCGACCCGAGAGGCCGAGCTTCGTCAGGATGCCCTGCGCCGTCGAGTCGGCCGGCGCCTGGGCCGAGGACGCCGCGCCCTGCGGTGCGCTTGTCGGGCTCTCGGTGCTGCTGGCACAGCCCGCGACGAGCGCGAGCGAGGCCGCTGCTGCAGCCGCCAGCACGAGCGGCGTGCGGCGGCTTCGGTGCTGGCGGTGGGCTGGGAACTGTCGGTTGGTCACGGCATCACTGTCCCCGAGCACCCTCAGCGTTCGGCAAAGGGTCCATGAAGGTCTGATGAAGACGGCTGCCCGGACCCCTCGGCCGACCCTGTCTCCCGCGGTCGCCGGTCCAGGAGGACCGTCCTCACGACGTAGCCAACGAACACCCAGAACGCGACAGTGCCAACGAGCATGAAGGCCCACATCCACCAGGCGAAGTAGCCCCAGCCGTATCCCATCATGATGACCAACTCCTCAGCTCTCTCGTCGGCCAGCTGTCCTCAAGGCTCATGCTGCGTCGGCCGGGTCTGCACTCCGCGAGGATTCCATGAAGGTTTGACGAAGTTGCGCTCTCCCGGTGCCGCTGGACCGTGTGGCGGACTGGTAGGTGGGCCAGGAATGCGCTCGGAGCGAGCAGACTGGCGCCATGGACTCCCCCCGGCCCGAAGCCGCGTCGTCGACTCCCACGGTCCTCGTCGTCGACGACGAGCGCGCGCTTGCGCAGATGGTCGGCTCGTACCTGATCCGGGCCGGGTACACGGTGTCCGAGGCCTACACGGGACCCGATGCGGTGTCCCGG
>NZ_DATCWX010000191.1:0-13797 GCF_036566125.1 Intrasporangium sp. | reverse complement strand
GAGCCGGTGAGCCGGACCTCCGCCTGCGCGACGTCGACGGGGTCCAACGCGAGCTCACGGCAGAGCTCGGCAGCCTCCTCGGCCACCTCGGCGGACCCCTGCTGGAGCCCGTGGTCGACGACGACCGCCCCCGCCCGCAGGCCCGCGCGTGGCGCCTCGAACCCGAGAGCCGCCGCGAGCGCGAGCGAGTCGGGGCCACCCGAGCAGGCCACGAGGACCAGACCGCCCTCGGGGACGTCGGCGAACTGCTCACGCACCGCGAGCCGGGTCGCTGCAACCGCTGGATCGGGTCCCGTCATCTCGTGGGGTGCTCCTGTTCAGCCGTGGACCCGGCGCACCCAGGCGCTGGGATCGAGGATCTCGGTGGGCTTGGGCAGGGTATCGGGCGACGACCACACCGCGTTGAAGCCGTCCCGGCCGAGCTCGTCGGTGACGGCGCGAACGAAGATGGCACCATCCCGGTACTGCCGCATCTTGGCCTCGATGCCGAGCAGCTTGCGCAGCAGCCGGTCTGCGCCGACCGCACTGCTGCGTCGAGCGTTGAACTTGCGACGGATCTCGTCGACGGTCGGGATGATGCTCGGGCCCACATCGTCCATGACGACGTCGGCGTGACCCTCGAGGAGGGACATGACGGCGGTGAGCTCGGCGATTCGGGCCTTCTGCTCGGGGGTCGCAAAGAGCTGCCCGAGGCCCTCGCCGGACGACATGACCTCCGGCAGGTTGCGGGCCAGCTGGTCCAGGCGCTTGCCGATCTCCTCCGGCGTGGGCGCGAGGTCGACGGCGAGCGACTGGGATCGCGCGATGAGGTGCTCGCGCAGCCACGGCACGGCGGTGAACTGGACCCGGTGGGTCTCCTCGTGCATGGCCACCCAGCGCCGGAAGTCCCGTGGGTCGACCTCGAGCTTGCGCTCGACCTCGACGACGTTGGGGGCGACGAGGAGCAGCTGCGGCGTGCCGCCCGGGGCGAGGTCGTACTGGCCGAGGATCTTGCTCGAGAGGTAGGCGAGCAGGCCGCCCATCTCGGCACCGGTGACCTTGCCACCGATCGCCAGGGCGGTCGGGCTCTCCGGCACCTTCCGCTTGGCGAGGAGCTTGTCGATGACCGGGTCGATCATGGCCTTGAAGGAGTCGACGTTGGCGCTGATCCACCCCGCACGGTCGACGACGAGCGGTGGCGGCGCACCCTCGGGTGCACGTAGGCGGCTCGTCTCGGCGACCGGCTCCTCGGCCTCGGCCGCGGCATCGCGCAGGTCCGCGACGATCTCGGCCGCCTCGTCGCTCGTGACCTGCGGTCCGGCCTTGACGACCGTGCGCCCGGTCCACTTGGCGAACTCGTAGTCGATGTATGCCGCTGAGCTCGCTCCCGGCCTCACGCTGAGTTCACGGGACTGCGGGGTTGTCAGGCCGTCCGGTGCGGCATCGGGATCATGCGCGGAGTCGTAACCGAAATCGTGCGCGGAGTCGGTCATGCCTGCCCTTTCAGCGGTGATGGGGCCACTGCCTTCCCCAACGCGATATCTCTTCGTAACGTTCCCGCCCAGTGTGCCCCTGCGGTTCGAGGTAGTCGTCGACTCCTGGTCGTCGCGGGCTACCTCGAACCGAATACCTCGAACCAGAAACCTCGAACCGGGGACCGATGGAACTAGCGGCAGCCACAGGCCGCGATGGCGGCGACGAAGCGGTCCAGCGCCGCGCGGGCCTCGAGCGTCGGTGCGCCCGCGACCAGACCCGCGTAGACGAGCAGTCGGCCGTCGTCGTCGACGACCGAGCCGGCAAGCGCATTGGCGCCGGTGAGCGTTCCCGTCTTCGCGCGGGCCCGCCCGGCGGCATCCGCGGTGCTGTCGATGGCGAACCGGTCCTCCAGGGTGCCGGTGAGGCCGGCGATGGGCATGCCCTCCAGAGCGGTGCGCAGCACGGGATGCTTGCCGTCGTAGCCGAGGGCGAGGACGTCGGTCAGCAGGTCGCCGGTGACCCGGTTCTCCCGGGACAGGCCGCTCGCGTCGGACAGCGCCACGCCCTGGGTGTCGATCCCCAGCGCCGCGATCTGCTCCACGATCCAGTCGCCGACGTCCGGGAAGTCGGTCGCCGCGCCGTCGCGGAAGGCGGCCTGGCGGGCGAGGACCTCCGTGAGCGTGTTGTCCGAGTCGGTGAGCGCCAGCGCGAGCTGGTCCCGGACCGGAGCCGACTCGACCGAGCCGAGCACGCGCTGGGAGGGGGCGGCCGACCCGGTGGCAGTCGTGGTGACCGAGATGCCGCGCTTCTCGAGGAGCGCCGCGAAGGCGTCGACAGTCGAGGTGACCGGGTCGTTCGGCGCAGGGTGGTTCTCGGCCGCCCGCTCCGTGCTGAGGCCGAGCATCGTCACGGCGCCGACGATCCCGAGGCGGTGGAAGTCGGCGCCCCAGGTCGCGGCATGGGTCGGGCCAGGGGCATAGGACCTGTCGAGCGACAGGGTTACCTCATCGATCCCCGAGTCCTCGAGGGCCTTGACGACCTGGTTCGCGAGGTCCGCCAACCCCGCATGACCCGCCACCGCGTCGCGGTCGCCTACACCGGGGGCGATGAGCGTGTCGCCGCCCGGGACGAGGACGATCTCGTTTGCGGTCGCTCCTTGGCGCACCTGAGTCTTCAGCGTCTCGTCGGGGGTGAACACCTGGCCGACCGCTGCCGCCGCGAGCAGCTTGGTCGTCGATGCGGGGATACGGCGCTCCGTGCCGCCCTGGTCGAAGAGCACCTGACCCGACTGCCCGTCGCGGACGACGAGGGCCGCGTCCGAGAGGGCAGGCAGGTCGAGAACCCGGGCGAGCGCTCGACGCACCCCGGCCGCGCTGGGAGCCGCACTCTCCCCGGCGAGCGAGCCCAGCGGCATACGGACTGAGGTCGATGGTGAGGGCTGTGGGACGACAGGCAGCGTGCGGGTGCCCGGCGTCTCGGTCGGCGGGGGTGGTGGCAGCGGCCGGGTCGTCAGCAGTCCGGGCACGAACTCGGCCGCGTCGAGGCCTGCGTAGCCCACGACGAGCACGGCGGCGGCCGTCAGCGCAGCGGTCAACCGCCTCACGACGTTGCCCCTTTCGTGTCCGCGGGATGGCTGGGTTTCCAGGATGGGTGCCACCTACGCGACACTGTTTCCCGGAATTCTGTCAGGAAAGGGGCAACGACGTGGACTTCGACGTCACCATCGAGATCCCGAAGGGATCGCGCAACAAGTACGAGGTCGACCACGAGACGGGGCGGATCCGGCTCGACCGGTTCCTCTACACGTCGATGGCCTACCCGGGCGACTACGGCTACATCGAGGACAGCCTCGGCGAGGACGGCGACCCGCTCGACGCCATCGTCCTCCTGCCCGAGCCGACCTTCCCCGGGGTGCTCATCCACGCCCGCCCGATCGGCGTCTTCCACATGGAGGACGAGGCGGGCGGTGACGACAAGGTCCTGTGCGTGCCGGTTGATCCGCGGATGGACACCATGCAGGACGTGCGCGATGTCCAGCCGCACAAGCTCGACGAGATCAAGCACTTCTTCGAGCGGTACAAGGACCTCGAGGCGGGCAAGCACGTTGCGGCAGCCGACTGGAGCGACCGTGCTGCGGCCGAGCGGGTGGTCCGTGAGGCCATCCAGCGCGCCGCCGACCAGGGACTCAACACGCGCCGGTGGGCGCCGCGCAGCGGCCACTGACGACTCGCAACGATGACCGCGCGCTGATGAGGCGCCGGTCCGTCGGACGCCGGAATGCCGCCCACTCAGCGCGAGTGGGCGGCATTCCTTGCTTGCACGAGGGATCAGACCGGCTGCTTCTCCGCCGGGACGGGCTCCGCGTGCAGCGAGGACTCGCGCCGCTTGGAGACGACCACGGCCGCGACGATGATGATCACGGCGGCGGCGGCGATCGCGTAGCGCACCAGGTCGTTGGCCGAGTCGCCCACGGAGAGCGCGACGACCGCCGGAGCGATGAGCAGCGAGACGAGGTTCATCACCTTGAGCAGCGGGTTGATCGCCGGGCCGGCCGTGTCCTTGAACGGGTCGCCGACGGTGTCGCCGATGACGGTCGCCTCGTGGGCCGGTGAGCCCTTGCCGCCGAAGTTGCCGTCCTCGACGATCTTCTTGGCGTTGTCCCAGGCCCCACCGGAGTTGGCGAGGAAGACCGCCATGAGGGTGCCGGACGCGATCGCGCCCGCGAGGTAGCCGGCGAGCGGGCCGACGCCGAGACCGAAGCCGACCGCGATCGGCGCGAAGACGGCGAGCAGACCCGGTGTCGCGAGCTCACGCAGCGAGTCCCGGGTGACGATGTCAACGACCTTGCCGTACTCCGGCTTGCCGGTGCCCTCCATGATGCCGGGGATGTCGCGGAACTGGCGACGCACCTCCATGACGACGGCGCCGGCCGCCCGGGCCACGGCGTTGACGGCCAGCCCGGAGAAGAGGAAGACCACAGCGGCACCGATGATGACGCCGACAAGGGTGTCGGGCGAGACCACGTTGGCGACGAAGAAGCCGGTGACTGCCTCTCCGGCCTCCCGCAGCGCCTGGCCGATGGCGTCGGAGTAGGAGCCGAAGAGCGCGGTGGCCGCGAGGACGGCCGTCGCGATGGCGATGCCCTTGGTGATCGCCTTCGTCGTGTTGCCGACCGCGTCGAGCTCGGTGAGGATCTGGGCTCCCTCGTCGGAGACCTCGCCACTCATCTCGGCGACGCCCTGGGCGTTGTCGGAGACCGGGCCGAAGGTGTCCATCGCCACGATGACACCGACGGTGGTGAGCAGACCGCAGCCCGCCAGCGCCACCGCGAAGAGCGCGACGATGATCGAGCCGGAGAGCAGGAACGCGCCGTAGACCGCCGCGGCGATGACGATCGCGGTGTAGACCGCGGACTCGAAGCCGACCGAGATGCCACCGAGGATGACGGTGGCGGCGCCGGTGAGCGAGGACCGGGCGACATGCTGCGTCGGCTCGGTCTCGGTGCCGGTGAAGTAGCCGGTGAGCCAGAGGATGATCGCTGCGAGGACGATGCCGATGAGGACGGCGACGGTGGCGATGAGGGCCGGGTTGCCCTCCTGGGCCGCGACCGACTCGATGCCGAGGTCCGCGAAGGACGTCGGGAGGTAGGTGAACGCGGCGACTGCGGAGAGCACGGCCGAGATGAGCGCCGAGATGTAGAAGGACCGGTTGATCGTCACGAGGCCGGGCTCGTTGGCGCGGGCCCTGGTGATGTAGACACCGACAATGGCTGTCAGCACGCCGATGGCCGGGACGATGAGCGGGAAGATCAGGCCCTTGGTGCCGAAGGCCGAGCTGCCGAGGATGAGCGCGGCAACCAGCGTCACCGCGTAGGACTCGAAGAGGTCGGCCGCCATGCCGGCACAGTCACCGACATTGTCACCGACGTTGTCCGCGATCGTCGCGGCGTTGCGCGGGTCATCCTCGGGGATGCCCTGCTCAACCTTGCCGACGAGGTCCGCACCCACGTCGGCCGCCTTGGTGAAGATGCCGCCACCGACACGCATGAACATCGCGAGCATCGCAGCGCCGAAGCCGAAGCCCTCGAGGACCTTGGGAGCCTCCCCGGCGTAGACGAGGACGACGACGGAGGCGCCGAGCAGGCCGAGGCCCGTCGTGGCCATGCCGACGGCGCCGCCGGTGCGGAAGGCAACCTGCATGGCCTTCTCCCGGCCACCGTCGCCATTCGCCGCAGCCGCGACGCGCACGTTGGCGCGGGTCGCGAGCCACATCCCGAAGTAGCCGATCGACGCCGAGAAGGCCGCGCCGAGGAGGAAGAAGATGGACCGGCCGATGCGCTCGCTGGTCGTCGTCGCCGGCAGCGCGAAGAGCAGCACGAAGACGATGACGACGAAGATGCCGAGGGTGCGGAACTGACGCGCCAGATAGGCCGCCGCACCCTCCTGCACCGCCGCCGAGATCTCCTGCATCCTCGGGGTGCCCTGGCCTGCCGCGAGCACGCCGGCCCGCAGGATGAAGGCAATGACCAAGGCGACCAGCGCGACAACCGCCACGCCGATGACAATTCCTTGGTCAGTGCCGGTGACGGCGATCTCCGCCGCAGATAGGGAAGACATCGAACTCCTGATCCGTGCAGTCTCGATGGTGCTACTGCATATTCCTGGGACCGGTCAACCCGTTGCGGACCGGCACTGGTCGAACGCCTATGGCGCCGGGTTCCCCCGACGTGACGCCGGTTACTCTAGGGCATCGCCCCGACGCCGCAAGGGGGATGCGGGCTGTCTCACAGGGCGACCGCGAAGGCGCACGCCACGACGAGGAGCAGCACCCCGAGGACCGGCATCAGCCGTCCGGCAAAGGGCGGTGGCAACGGCCGCTCGTGGTGGACCGCCCGACGAACGCTCGACGCGAGGTGGAAGGCACTCGCGGCGGAGATGGCGAGCACGGTCGCGGTGAGGGTGAGCAGCACCCACTCCTGACGCCGCGCAGTGATGGCTACGAGCGGCACCGGCAGCACGATCAGCGCGGCGGCGGTCCGCGTCCACGCCAGGGCGGTCCGCTCCGGCTGGAGACCGGGGTCCCGCGACGCCGGCTCACCCACGGACGAGCCCGCCCACGGCGATACCGGCCATGACCGCGGCAGCCACGACCACGGCGGCGGCGACGACGAAGAGACCGCTCGGGGGCGGCAACGGCTCCCCGAGCCGGAGAGCCCGCTCGATCCGCGCCCAGGAGCGGGCACCCCGGATGGCGACCACGGCGCCTCCCAGCACGGCCGCGAGGCCGAGGGCAAGAGCCCATTGCGGTAGGGCCCCCGCGTCCGCGAACGAGATCAGCGCGATGCCGCCGGCGATGAACGCGACAGCGGTCCGCATCCACGCCAGGGCGGTCCGCTCGTTGGCGAGGCTGAACCGCGGGTCCGGCTCCTCACCCACCCCATAGACCGACCTGGGCCGGCGCTCCGGCCGGCTCACCACCGTGCCGTCGTCACGAGTCCACCTGCCGCAGGGCGTCCAGGGCCTGGCGGTCCGCCCGGTCGAGCAGGTCGTCCCAGTCGTGGTGCCGCTTGACGTAGGCGGCCACATAGGGACAGACGGCGATGACGCGCAGACCCTCCTCGCGGGTCGCGTCGAGCGCCTGCCGGACCAGGACTGAGGCGAGGCCCTCCCCCGAGAAGGCCTCGTCGACCTCGGTGTGGAAGAAGATCCGCCGCCCGTCGTCCTCGACGTACCTGGCCAGCCCCACGCGTTTCCCGTCGACGGCGATCTCGAAACGCCCTCGTTCGCGGTTCTGGGTGACGGTCTGCGTGTCCGGGTCTGTGGCCATGGCCCGAGTCTGCCCGAGAGCGCTAGCGTGGTCGAGGTGAGCAACCCGGAGAAGAATCCGGCCGAGCTCGTCTGCGACGGTCGTGTCGCCGAGCCCGCCGGTGCGGCTGTCGTCCTCCCCTACCGGAACGTGCCCCTCGGCGGACCCCGCGCGATGCCGGTCCGTCGGAGCCTGCCCCAGCGGGAACGGTCGCTCATCGGGGCATGGTGCTTCGTGGACCACTACGGCCCGGACGACGTCTCCGAGACGGGTGGGATGAAGGTCCCCGGCCACCCGCACACCGGCCTGCAGACCGTCTCCTGGCTGTTCACCGGTGAGATCGAGCATCGGGACACGACGGGTGCGCACGCCATGGTCCGGCCCGGGCAGCTCAACATCATGACGGCCGGGTCCGGCATCGCGCACTCGGAGTACTCCACCGGTGAGACGACGATCCTGCACGGCGCACAGCTGTGGGTGGCGCTGCCGGACGCGCACCGCTTCGTGTCGCCGTCCTTCCAGCACTACGAGCCGCCTGCGATCGATGTGGACGGGGCCCAGGTACTGGTCTTCCTCGGGAGCCTCTTCGGCGAGACCTCTCCCGTCTCTATGTACTCCTACCTGGTCGGCGCAGAGATCAACCTCTATCCGTACCAGCGTCTGGACATCGACCTGAACCCGGCCTTCGAGCACGGACTCCTTTGCGACACGGGCACCCTGACGTCCGAGGGCGCGGTCGCGAAGCCGGGCGAGATCATCTTCCACCCGCACGGCACCAACCGCGTCACCATCGAGGCGAGCCCGTCGGAGCCGACCCGGCTGCTCCTGCTGGGCGGTGCGCCCCTCGGCGAGCAGATCGTCATGTGGTGGAACTTCATCGGGCGCAACCACGAGGAGGTCGTGCGCTTCCGCGAGGAGTGGCAGCGTGAGCGGGAGACGGGCGGTGGTGTGCAGTACGGCACCTTCCCGGATGCCTGGCCCGACACCCTGCCCGCCCCCGAGCTGCCCAACGTGCGACTCCGCACCCGCGGCTGACCCGTGACCATCGACCTGCGCATCTTCACCGAGCCCCAGCAGGGCGCCACCTACGACGACCTGCTCGCGGTGGCCCGCGCGGCGGAGGACCTCGGCTTCAGCGGGTTCTTCCGGTCCGACCACTACCTCCACATGGGTGGCGACGGCGGCCCGGGCCCGACCGACGCCTGGACGACGCTGGCAGGGCTGGCCCGCGACACCTCCACCATCCGTCTCGGCACCCTCGTCACGTCGGCGACCTTCCGGCTGCCCGGTCCGTTGTCCGTGCAGGTGGCCGGGGTCGACCAGATGAGCGGGGGCCGGGTGGAGCTCGGCCTGGGCGCCGGGTGGTTCGAGGCCGAGCACACGGCGTACGGCATCCCCTTCCCGCCGGTCGGTGAGCGCTTCGACCGGCTCGAGGAGCAGCTCGCCGTCATCACCGGCCTCTGGGCCACCACACCCGGAGAAACTTACTCCCACAATGGAGCTCACTACCCGATCATCGACTCCCCGGGGCTCACCAAGCCGGTCCAGGACGGTGGGGTCCCCATCATCATCGGCGGCACCGGGAAGCGCCGTACCCCGTCCCTCGCCGCAACGTATGCCGCTGAGTTCAATGCCGCTTTCGACTCGGCTCCCACGTCGGGCGGGCTGTTCAAACGAGTCCGCGCGGCGTGCGAGGAGCGCGGACGTGACGCCGACGAGCTGGTGTACTCGGCCGCCCAGGTCGTCGTGCTCGGCAACGACGCGGCGACCCTGGAACGTCGGGCCGGGGCCATCGGCCGCGAGGTGGACGAGCTGCGCCGCAATGGTCTGGCCGGGTCCGCTGCCGAGATCGTCGACAAGATCGGCACGTTCGCCGAGGTGGGGGCATCCCGGATCTACCTCCAGGTGCTCGACCTGTCGGACCTCGACCACGTCGAGCAGATCGCGGACGGCGTGCTGCGCCAGCTCCGCTGATCCACCGCCTCATCCCGGGAAGCTGCGGACGAACTCGGTGACGATCGGCCAGAAGCGCTCGGGGGCGTCCAGCCACGTGAAGTGGCCACCGCCGGAGACAACCTCGAGGCTGGCAGTTCCTACGGGCAGGGCGGCGACGATCTCCTCGGCGGCCGACACCGGCGTCACGGGGTCCAGCTCGCCCGCGACCACGAGCGTCGGGGACCGGACCCGGTCCAGCTGGTCGACGATGTCGACCCGGCGGACGAGCTCCATCCCGTGGGCGTTGAGGTCGGCGTTACGCGGCGACCTGGCTCGACGTTCCTCGTCCGGATGGTGCGGCCCGAAAGAGGCGTAGACCCGGGCCCACTCGTCATCCGTCACCTCCTCGCCCGCGTAGCTGCGGCGCGCGAGATCAGCCACCTCGTCTCCGGCGACCCGACGAAAGGCCTCGACGAGCCGGGACGGGTCCCACCGGGCAAACCCGGACAGGATGCCCAGACCCGCCGCGTGGCCGGGGTGGCGGGCCCCGTAGAGCAGGGCGATGGGCCCGCCCAGCGAGTGCCCGAGCACGACGGGTGCACCGATCCCGACCAGGTCGCAGAAGTGCCGGATGTCGTCGGCACACAGCTCGAGGCTCCACCCCTGCGTGCGCCCCCAGTCGGAGCGTCCGTGCCCACGCAGGTCGAGGTAGACCACCTGGCTGACCTCCGCCAGTCGGCCGAAGTCCGGCTTGAAGTAGGAGTGGTCGAACGAGCCGGGACCGCCGTGCACCAGGACGACCGTCGGCCGACGGCGGAAGTCATTCCCGTCCGCGACGAGCGCCGGACCCTCGACGTCGAACCAGAGCCGCGTGCCATTCACCCGCACCTGCATCGCGTCACTCCCGTCATCGACCCGTCCATCGATCGTCCTCGCCAGTGCGTGGCAGCCCCCAGAGCATGTCGTAGAGCAGGCGCGGCCGTCCCCCTGCGTCGGGGTCGGCGAAGGTCACCGTGGGGTTGTCCGCGTCGGCGGCGTCCACCACGAAGATCCGCTCGTCCACCGGCAGCGCCTCCGCCGCACCTCGCTCACTCCTGATCGTGAGTCCGGGCCCGGTCACGGTGACCTCGATTTGCCGGTCCGGCCAGGCATAGACGCCGGCGAAGCGGCTCAGGTCCCCTGCTGCGCCGGTCATGGCCTCGAGGCGCAGCGGTGGGACGCCGATGCCGAACAGCGACTCCATCAGCTCGGTGAACAGCGAGCGACCCATCGCACGTCCACTACTGGAGTTGGTCAGGAGGGCGACGGCGGCGCGCTGCTCGGGCAGGATCCGGAGGAAGGACCGCTCACCGTTGACGACCCCGTCCCAGCCCCAGGCCTGTCCACCCACCCAGTCGAACCGTGCCCAGCCGAGGCACCACTCGTCCAGCCAGCCGTGGATCGCCTGACTGGCATGGACGACGCGCAGCGCCGCCAGCGCGGAGTCATCGAGATGGATCGCCCCGAACCGGAGCAGGTCTGTGATGGTGGACAGCGTGCCGACTCCGGCAGGTCCGTAGGCCCGCCCCCTCAGCGGCTCGGCCGGCACCGGACCAGCCGCCGTCATCGTGTGCCCGGAGGCTCGTGCCCTGTGGTCGCTGGAGGACCCGAACGACGTCTCGTGCAGGCCCGGCTCCGCGAGCCAGCGGGACATGGCGTCCTCCCAGGCCAGGCCCGTCGCGCCCTCGATCGCCCGGCCCAGCAGGTTCCATCCGGCGTTGGTGTACGACCAGAAGTCCATCGGTGGCCCAGCGTCGCCGATGTCGGCGGCCATCCGGGACAGCGCGTCGACGGACTCGTCCCTCCGGCCGTCGAAGTCGAACTCCAGGCGGGCGCGCAGCGGCAGACCGGAGCGGTTGGCGAGCAGATCCCGCAGCGTCACAGCACCGATCCACTCGCTGCCGACCAGCTCCGGCACGTGCGCGACAGCCGGGTCGTCGAGGGACAGCCTGCCCGCCTCGGCCAGCCGCGCCAGCACCGTCGCCACCATCGACTTCGTCAGGGATCCGATGGCGAAGCGAGTCTCGGGCGTGACCGGCTCACGGAGTCGCACATCGGCAACCCCATGGCAGGCGACCGACACCGTGCCGTCGCCGACGATGCCGAGCGCTGCACCGGGCACCGAATGGCGGTCGGCGTGGTCACCGAGCAAGGCGGCCAGATCGCCGTCGTCCACGACGACCATGGTTTCACCTCGAGCAGCTCGCCGACCGGCTGGTGCGCCAGCCCCGTGGACACGCTTCCGACAGTGGGGTTGATTTACATAGGTTATCTATGTAAATTGCCGACGGTGACGAAACAGCCCAGCCACGCGAACGACCTGCTGCGTGCCGCTGCGCGGCTGTCGCGCTGGGCGAGCCAGAACGCGGCGTTCGACATCCCGTTCGCGCAGGCTCGGCTGCTGGGCCTCATCGAGGACCACGAGCCGGTGCGGGTCAGCGTCCTCGCTGGCCTTGACCACAGCAGCCAGCCGACCGTCACGACCCAGCTCCAGCGGATGGAGGCCGCCGGCTGGGTCCGACGGGACCCGGACCCCGAGGACGCGCGGGCGACGCTCGTGTCCCTCACGGCCGTGGGCGCAGCCGCCCTCGCGGAGGTCCGCACCGCCCGGGCAGCCGTGGTCGAACCCTTCATCAGTCGTCTGGACCCTCCCGCTCACGAACGAGTTCGTCTCGCCGTGGACGTCATCAACGAGCTGCTCGAGCTCGCCTCGCGCGATCCCGAGCCACGAGAGGACTAGCCATCATGTGGCGCCAACCGAGGACCGTCTGGTCCGTCGCCTTCGCCTGTGTCATCTCCTTCATGGGAATCGGCCTCGTCGACCCGATCCTCAAGCCGATCGCCGACGAGCTCGGCGCGGGGCCCTCGCAGGTCTCGCTCCTGTTCACGAGCTACATGGCCGTCATGGGCCTCGCCATGCTGGGAACCGGCTGGGTCAGCAGCCGTGTCGGCGCCAAGCGCACCCTCCTGCTCGGACTTGTCCTGATCATCATCGGCGCTGGCCTCGCCGGAACCCAGGACGCCGTCGGCGGGATCGTCGCCTTCCGAGCGCTGTGGGGTCTGGGCAACGCCCTGTTCATCGCAACCGCGCTCGCCACCATCGTCAATGCGGCGGCGGGGTCGGTCGGCCAGGCCATCATCCTGTATGAGGCCGCGTTGGGCGTCGGGATCGCGACCGGTCCGCTCGTCGGCGGGTGGCTAGGGGAGGTCTCGTGGCGCTGGCCCTTCTTCGGCGTCGCGACGCTCATGGCGATCGCGCTCGTGGCCACCGCCGTGACCCTTCCCGCCACGCCACCGCCGAGCCGCGCCTCGTCGATCGGCGCCCCGCTGCGGGCGCTAGGCCATCGTGGGCTCCTCACGGTCGGCCTCACGGCGCTGCTGTACAACTTCGGGTTCTTCACCCTGTTGGCGTTCACGCCCTTCCCGCTCGACCTCGGTGCCCAGGAGATCGGGCTCATCTTCTTCGGCTGGGGCCTGTTCCTTGCGATCACCTCGGTCTTCGTCGCACCGCGGATCCAGCGCCGGTTCGGGACGATTCCGGGCATTGTGGGAGCGCTGCTCGGGTTCGCGGCCATCCTCGCCGCCATGGGCCTCGGCGCTCATCACAAGCCCGTTCTCGTCATCGGGGTCGTGCTCTCCGGCGCCTTCCTCGGCATCAACAACACCCTCATCACGGAGACGGTCATGAAGGTCGCTCCCGTCGAGCGCGGCGTGGCCTCCGCGGCCTACAGCTTCGTGCGGTTCAGCGGCGGAGCGGTCGCGCCCTGGCTCGCCGGTCGCCTGGGCGAGGAGTCGATACAGCTGCCGTTCTGGGTGGGCGCCGGGGCCGTGGTTCTCGGGGTGCTCGTGCTGCGGATCGCCCGGGCCGAGCTGAGGGACATCGACGCGCAGCCCGGACACGGCGCCGAAGCGGTCAACTCCGAACTCGAGGCCGAGGCTGTCACGGTGGGCGACGCCTGAAGCGCTCGGCGCGACGGGAAGTGCACACTCGACGGTGACCGGGCCACGCTGGGACTGAGCGGGCGCGTGGACGAGCCCAGCGGCATACGGCCTGATCCCAGTGCTTGTGCTCGATGAGACCCCAGCGAAGTGCCACTCGGCTCGTACCCCGATACCTCCGACAATCCAGCCCGGGCTGGGAAGTCGGCACCGTTCCGCCGAAAAGCGCGTCGACAACCGCACCGGGGCCCGATTGTCGGATGCAGGGCGCGTGGACACCGGCTGGCCCGGCGCCCGGCGGGAGATGACCCACTGAAGAGTCAGAAGAGCGAGAGATCTGGGTCAGTGGAAGGTGACGTTGCGGCCGGCGCGCATCGCGGCGTAGGCCTCAGGATCCGCTTCGAGAGCGGCACGACGAGTCTTGCGCCGATATCGCCAGATCTGCGCCAGCCCCAGGAACCACACCGGGAACTGGACCGTCATGGCGGCCCGGAAGGCGTCTGTGTCCCACGTCGACGGGCCGGCTGGTGCCACGTGGTCGAGGACCACGCCGACGAGCGCCACGGCGGTGAGGGTGGCGACGAAGCCCCCCGTGTTGACGATCCCGGACGCGCTGCCGAGCCG
>NZ_DATCWX010000184.1:0-8552 GCF_036566125.1 Intrasporangium sp. | reverse complement strand
GCGCGCTCGCCGACCTCGCCACCCGGCGACTGGCGACGGGAGACGAGCTCGACGGGCTGGAGCCGCTCTACCTGCGGCGCCCGGACGTGGCCACCGCTCCGCCGACCCCGAAGTCGACGCTCGGATGAGCGCGCCGGTCTTGCGCGACCTCGAGTGGACCGACTTGGAGACGCTGGCGGCGCTCGAGGTGGCGCTCTTCGCCGACGATGCGTGGTCCGAGCCGACGTGGTGGGCCGAGCTGGCGGGTCGCCCCCGGCGGGACTACGTCGTCGCCATTGACGACGGACAGGTCCTGGGCTACGGGGGCATCGACGTCAGCGGCGACGTCGCGGACCTGATGACCATCGCGACCGTGCCGGAGGCGCAGGGCCGAGGGCTGGGGCGCCGGCTGCTCGACGAGCTCGTCCGGCGAGCCGAGGGCAGCGGGGCCGAGGCCCTGCTGCTCGAGGTGCGCGCTGACAATGAGGCAGCGAAGCGGCTTTACGGCACGAGCGGCTTCGAGGTCATCTCCGTGCGTCGGCGCTACTACCAGCCGGGCGACATCGACGCCCTCGTCATGCGCAAGCACATCGGAGGTACCCATGGCTGACGAACCCCTCGTCCTCGGGATCGAGACGTCGTGCGACGAGACCGGAGTCGGGATCGTGCGCGGGGAGACGCTTCTCGTCGACACCGTCGCGAGCAGCGTGGACGAGCACGCGCGCTTCGGCGGCGTGGTCCCCGAGGTGGCGAGCCGCGCACACCTCGAGGCCATGGTCCCGACGATCCAGCGGGCCTGCCGCGACGCCGGCGTGACCCTGCGCGACCTCGACGCGATCGCCGTGACCTCCGGCCCGGGTCTCGCCGGGTCGCTCCTCGTCGGCGTGGCCGCGGCCAAGGCGCTGGCCGTCGCCCTGGACAAGCCGATCTATGGCGTGAACCACCTGGCGTCGCACGTGGCCGTCGACATCGTCGAGCACGGGCCGCTGCCGGAGCCGACGATGGCCCTGCTCGTCTCGGGCGGGCACTCGTCGCTCCTGCTCGTGCCCGACGTGACGAACGACGTGCGGTCGATGGGGTCGACGATGGACGACGCCGCGGGGGAGGCGTTCGACAAGGTGGCCCGAGTCCTCGGGCTGCCCTTCCCCGGTGGGCCGTACATCGACCGCGCCGCCCGCGAGGGGGACCGGGTGGCCATCGACTTCCCACGGGGGCTGACGACAGGTCGCGACCTGGAGCGGCACCGCTTCGACTTCTCCTTCTCGGGGCTGAAGACGGCGGTGGCGCGGTGGGTGGAGCAGCGCCACCGAGCCGGGGAGCCGGTGCCGGTGTCCGACGTGGCGGCCTCCTTCCAGGAGGCGGTTGTCGACGTCCTGACGAAAAAGGCCCTGCTGGCGTGCAAGGACAACGATGTGGACCACCTGCTCATCGGTGGCGGGGTGGCCGCCAACTCCCGGTTGCGGGCGCTCGCCGAGGAGCGGTGCGCGAAGGCGGGAATCGCCCTGCGCGTCCCCAGGCCGGCGCTGTGCACCGACAACGGCGCGATGGTCGCGGCTCTCGGGGCGCAACTGGTGGCCAAGGGCCGCGAGCCGAGCGAGCTTGGCCTGCCGACGGACTCGTCGATGCCCGTCGAGCTCGTCCAGTCCTGACCGGCACCTCCCTGATCGAGTGAACAAGAATCGGGACGTGCCTGCCCGAATCCTGTTCACTCGATTGGCGCGTGCCGGGTCAGCAGCGCCCAAATCCTGTTCACTCGATTGGGGCTTGCCGGGGCAGCAGCGCCCGAATCCTGTTCACTCGATTGGGGCGGCCGGGTCAGCGGCAGCTCGCGAGGCCGAGGTCGACCTTGAGGGTCATCACCCGGGTGGCCGACTGCGTCACCTTGGCGGCGAAGGCGTGGTCGGCGCTCATCCGGCTGGTCAGGGCCCGGTGCATCGTCGGCACCGTGTCCGGACGCGCGGTCAGCACGATGTCACCGCCGGCGTCGACGAACGTCGTCGCACGCTTGCCGACCGGTGTCGCTGCGACGGCCTTTGCGGCGCCGACGTCGTCGGTGATGACGACCCCGTCGTAGCCCATCCGGCCACGCAACAGGTCGGTGATGATCGCCCTCGAGAACATGGCGTTGACCCCCGGGTCGATCCGGCTGTAGATCGCCGAACCGACCATGACGAAGTCCGCGCCGGCCTTGATGCCGGCGCCGAAAGGCCGCAAGTAGGGGTCGGAGGCTGTCGTCTGGCGGTCCGTGATGCCTTCGGCAGTGAGGTCGGTGTTGCCGGTGATCCGGCCGATGCCGGGGAAGTGCTTGACCGTCGCGGCGACCCCTCCGCGGTGCATGCCGTCGATGAACGCGCCGACCATCCGAGCCACGACGGTCGGGTCGCTGGAGAACTGCCGGTCCCACCGGCCGATCGGCGCGTTGGCCCGTCCCAGCTCTGCAGGGACCGTGTCGGCAACGGGCGCGAGGTTGACGTTGATGCCGGCGTTGTGCAGCTCCTCGGCCCAGCCAGCCGCTTGCCTTGCCAGCTGGCTGGACGAGAGCTCGCCCTGGTCGAGCGCGCTCGGGATCCGGGTGAAGCCCTCACCGCGGAGCTGCTGGACGTTGCCACCCTCCTGGTCGGCCGCGAGGAAGAGCCCCGGCTCGCCTCTGGACTGATCGGTGACGGACTCGAGGTGCCGGGTCGCGGCGCGGACGCGATCGGCTCCGTCGTACCAGCCGCCGAGCAGGATGACACCGCCGAGGTGCCGGTCGCGGACCAGGGCATCGAGGCTGTTCCTCCCGGCGTTGACGTCCAGGCCGACCATCAGCAGCTGGCCGGCCCGCTCCGACGCGGACATGTTGGCCACGAGGGCAGAGGCGCAGGCATGTGGGCCGAGAGCCGTCGGCGTCGGCGACGGCGACATCCCCGTGGGTGGCGATGTGGGCGTCGATGTGGGGGGTGGTGCCGTCGTCGTGAGAGTCGTTGTCGAAGGGCCTGCGGTCGGCCTCGTCGCCGTCGACGTCCCCAGCTGGGAAGGTGCTGACGGGGAGGCGCCGCTCGAGCACGCCACCATGAGAAGGGTCGTGGCAGCGGCCACCACGATCATCGCCCCGGACCCAAGGCGGGACAGTTGGGTCCTCGCGCTGTCAGGCACCAGTCGACGGTACCTGCTGGACCTTTGGAGGTACGTTGACCGCGTGCCGCCGACTGCGAGACCCATCGTCCTGGACGTCGACACCGGTGTCGACGACGCCTGCGCGATCCTGCTCGCGGCGTCTCACTCCCGGCTCGACCTGAGAGCCATCACCTGCGTCGGCGGCAACGCCTCGGTCGACGACGTCGTCCGCAACACCCTGACGGTGCTCGAGGCGGCCCGCCGCACCGACGTGCCTGTCGCCCGGGGAGCGGAGCGCCCGTTGCTCGAGCACCCGACGGACGCCCGGCACGTCCACGGTGAGGACGGCATGGGCGACCTTGGCTGGCCGGCCCCGTCGTTGCGGCCCGACGCCCGCCACGCGGTGGAGCTGCTCCGCGACACGTGCGTCGCCGCAGCCGAGGCGGGCGAGCAGGTCACGCTCGTGCCGACGGCGCCGCTGACCAACATCGCGCTGCTGCTCCGCACCTATCCGGACGCGGCCCGCGGGATCGAAGAGATCGTCTTCATGGGTGGTGCCGCGCAGAGCGGTAATGCCACGGCCTCCGCGGAGTTCAACGTCTTCCACGATCCGGAGGCGGCCGCGATCGTGCTCGACGCCGCCGCCGAGTTGGCCATCCCCGTCACCATGTACGGCCTGGACGTCTTCTACGACCCGGTCGTGGCCAGCGCTGATGCCGCTGAGCTGGTCGCAGTCGGTGGGCGGGGGACAGCGGAGCTCGCCGGGAGGCTCATCCAGTTCCAGTGCGAGCGGTTCGGCCGGGATGCGGCGACGATCGGCGATGCCGGCGCCGTCTGCGCGGTCCTCGACCCAGAAGGGCTGACCACCCAGGTCCTCCCGATCCGGGTCGAGCTCGCCGGTCACTGGTCCCGCGGGCGGACGATCGTCGATCGGCGCGACTGGAGCGGAGACCTGTCACACGACCCGCACGGTGAGCCGCCGGTCCGGATCCGAGTCGCCCTGGGCGTCGACCACGCACGCTATTCCGCACTGTGGCGCGACACGATACTGGCGACCGCGGGACCTCGCTGATGGGGCGCGTTGTCGTCCTCGGCTCCCTCAACGTCGACGTCGTGACCCGGGTCGAGGCTCACCCCCGGCCGGGGGAGACCGTCCTCGGTGAGGCGGCCGGTCGTTTCGCCGGTGGCAAGGGCGGCAACCAGGCGATGGCCGCGCGCCGAGCGGGCGCCGACGTCGTCATGGTCGGCCGGGTCGGAGCCGACGACATGGGCGCCGCCTACGTCGAGCGGCTGCGTCGCCACGGCATCCACACCGAAGTCCCGACCTTCCCAGACGCCCCGACCGGCACGGCGTACATCACCGTCGATGAGGCCGGGGAAAACACGATCGTCGTCGTTCCCGGAGCCAACAACATGCCGGAGGACGCCTCGGTAACGGCGGTCGGACTCGGCCCGGGCGACGTGCTCCTCTGCTCGCTCGAGGTGCCCACCGACCTCGTCGCCCGCGCCGCCCGCCTGGCGGGCCGCGGCGGCGCCCGCGTCGTCATCAACCTCGCGCCCTACGCCTCCCTTCCGCACGACGTCATCGCCATGGCAGACCCGGTCATCGTCAACGAGGAGGAGATGCGCCAGCTCGCCGACTCCGACCTCATCCCCGCGTCCCTGCTCGTGACGTTCGGGGCAGCCGGGGCCAGGTGGGACGGGGAGGAGGTGAGCGGCATACGGCTCAATGAGTCTGACGTCGTGGACACGGTGGGTGCTGGCGACGCCTTCTGCGGGGCGCTGGCGGCGGCGCTCGCCGCAGGCGCCACCCGAAAGGAGGCTCTCGAGGCGGCGAACCGGGCCGGTGCCGAGGCGGTCCAGTGGTCCGGCGCGCAGCCCGACGCCGCGTTGTGAGTCGACCCCGACCGCTGAGGGAGCACACTGGACCATGGCCACCCGAATGCGGCAAGTGATCCTGCGAGCTCTCCCGGATCTGCGCGTCCACCCGGTCGGCAAGTGGGTCCGGGCCGACGCGCTGGGCAGCACTGTCGTCGACAGCCGCCGCGTCCAGCTCGTGTGGGAGCCAAAGCGGGTCGTCGGGTCCTATGCCGTGCCGGAGGAGGACGTCGCCGGCGACTTCGTGCCGGTCGAGGGAGATGTTGCCGCCGAGCATCCGGTGCCGATGGGCGACGACGGGCCTCCCGTCCTGGATCCGCACACACCCTTCGGCGCCCACACCGCGCCGGGCACGCCGCTGACGATCCGGACCGACGCGGGAGACCTGCCCGGGGCTGCCTTCCGGCCCGACGACCCGGACCTGGCCGGGTATGTCGTGCTCGACTGGACCGCGTTCACACAGTGGTACGAGGAGGACGAGCCGGTTCTCGGTCACCCGCGCGACCCGTTCGACCGGATCGACTGCCTCAGGTCCAGCCGCCACGTCGTCATCGCCAGCGATGGGGTCACCCTCGCGGACACGACCCGCGCGACGTTGCTCTTCGAGACGCCCCTGCCGACGCGCTACTACGTGCCGCGGGAGGACGTGGCCATGGACCTGTTCGACCGGACCGACTCGCACACCGTGTGTGCCTACAAGGGCGAGGCCTCCTACTGGTCCGCCCGTGTCGGCGACACCGTCCTTCGGGACATCGCGTGGTCGTACGAGGAGCCGCGTCACGACGCGGCGCCGGTCGCCGGGCTCATCTCCTTCTACACCGAAAAGCTTGACCTGACCGTCGACGGGGAGCTGCAGCGCCGGCCGCGGACGCCGTGGTCGTAGTGGTCGAAGTCATGCCCCCTCGACGACGAGCACGACCTGGGCGCCGGCCACCCGAGTGAGGACGAGCGTCGCCTCCGAGCCGCCCCTGCCTCGCCCGGTCATCTTCAGCTGTCGTCGCAGCAGCTCCGGGTCGAGCGTGACACCGCGCTTCTTGATCGTCACCCGGTCGTGGCCGCGGTCGCGCAGCCATCGCGACAGTGCCTTGCGGGACAGCGGCATCGCCTCGACGACGCGGTAGCGCTTCGCCCAAGCGATGTCGTATGCCGCTGGGCTCGTCACGTAGCCCACGCCGGCTCCCAGCTCGGCTCCGTCCACGGCGGCGGTCAGGGCCGGCGTCAGTCCGGCGCGGATGACAGCTCGATCCGGCTCGTAGAGCCAGTCGCCCAGGTCTGTGAGGGTCGGCAGCGGAGGGGCCGCGGACGCCGGGGCTGCGTCGGACTCGGTGACGACGTGGGTGGCCGAGGCGGAGCACACGGCGGCGGTCCGGCCAGGACGGCTGGCCAAGGGCCCCCACCAGATGGCGCACTCGAGGACCTCGCCCTCCCAGGAGCTCCACTGGGCCTCGGCGCCGTCGGGGAGGGCGGCGTGGGGGAAGGACGGCGAGAGCTTGGCACCGGTTGCCGGCGTGTCGGCGGCGAAGGCCTGGACCTCGCCCCACGTCGGCGAGATCGCCTCGAGCGAGAAGACCCGCTTCGTCCGGCCACGGACGTCGGCGACCCCCGAGACGCGGCGACCCGGGTCGAGCCAGACGCCGAGGTGACGCGCCGCCTCGCCGAGCGGCAGTCGCACCTCGTCGGCCCGGGCGTGCGTCACGCGTGCGGAGGGCCAGTGGCGCAGGTTCGCGGCGGCGATCCGAGCGGTCGGGAGGTCTGCGTCGACCGCCCGCACCACGAGGTCGAGCCCGGCGAAAGCCATGGCGTCGGCGCCGATCCCACAGCCGAGGTCATAGACCTCGCGCACGTCCGCTGACGCGAAGCGGTGGGCGTGGCGGGCGGCGAGGGGCAGGCGGGTGGCCTGCTCGAGACCGTCGGGCGTGAAGAGCATGCCCGCTGCGAAGTCCCCGAACTTGTCGACCGCCTTCGCCCGGAGGCGGGACTGCGCCATGGCGGCGGCCACGAGGTCAGGGTCGTAGGCCTCGCGCAGCCTCTCCTGGAGCTGCAGCGCGGTCGACTCGTCGTAGGTCGGCAGGGACTGGAGCAGCGCCCAGCCCTCCCCGGTGGCGAGCCGGTCGACCATCGCTGCGTCCATGGCCGCATCCTCGCAGCCGCGGGAGGCCGGCGCGCGGGGACTGGTCCCTGGCCCACCTGCCCGCCGGAAGCGCAACACACCCGCTCATCGACCGGTGGCTCCTGTTGCACCAGGTCCGGGTTGTCGGTAGGCGGGTGTGTTGCAGAGGGGGGCGCTCAGGGACCGTGAGCTCTCGTCTGTTGGCACTCGACTTGACCGAGTGCTAACTCCAAACCTAGATTTTGCTTGTTGGCACTCTCACCCTGAAAGTGCCAGATCCGCGAGAGCGGTCGACCCCCGCGACGGCGACCGGTCTCAACTGGATCAACAATCTTCCAAGACTCGATCCATCGACATCCCGAAGGGAAGGTCACCACCGTGTCGGTTTCCATCAAGCCGCTCGAAGACCGCATCGTCGTCAAGTCCCTCGAGGCGGAGCAGACAACCGCCTCCGGCCTCGTCATCCCCGACACGGCGAAGGAGAAGCCGCAGGAGGGCGAGGTCCTCGCCGTCGGCCCCGGCCGCTGGAACGAGGACGGCGACCAGCGCGTCCCGCTCGACGTCAAGGTCGGCGACAAGGTCATCTACAGCAAGTACGGCGGCACCGAGGTCAAGTACGGCGGCGAGGAGTACCTCATCCTGTCCGCCCGTGACGTTCTCGCCGTCGTCGGCTGAGCTCGACCCCTGCACCACATGCTTTGACCGCACCCCGGTGACGCCCCTCGGGGTCGTGCCGGGGTGCGGCTCGTTCGCCCACCGTTTCGCGCATCACCAGCCAGAAGGAACACCATGGCCAAGCAACTGGAGTTCGACGACTCCGCACGCAAGTCGCTCGAGCGCGGCGTCGACGCGCTCGCCAACGCCGTCAAGGTGACGCTCGGCCCCAAGGGCCGCAACGTCGTCATCGACAAGAAGTGGGGCGCCCCCACCATCACGAACGACGGCGTCACGATCGCCCGCGAGATCGAGCTCGAGGACTCCTACGAGAACCTCGGCGCCCAGCTCGCCAAGGAGGTCGCCACCAAGACGAACGACATCGCCGGTGACGGGACGACCACCGCCACGGTCCTCGCCCAGGCGATGGTCAAGGAGGGCCTGCGCAACGTCGCCGCGGGAGCCGCTCCGGCCGCCCTCAAGCGCGGCATGGACAAGGCCGTGAGCGCGGTCAACGACCGCCTGCTCGAGATCGCGCGTGACGTCAACGGCAAGGACGAGGTCGCCTCGGTCGCGACGCTCTCCGCACAGGACTCCACGCTCGGTGCTCTCATCGGCGAGGCGTTCGACAAGGTCGGCAAGGACGGCGTCATCACCGTCGAGGAGTCCTCGACGACGGCGACCGAGCTCGAGTTCACCGAGGGCATGCAGTTCGACAAGGGCTATCTCTCGGCCTACTTCGTCACCGACACCGAGCGCATGGAGACGGTGCTCGAGGATGCCTACGTCCTCATCAACCAGGGCAAGATCTCGGCCGTCGCCGACGTGCTGCCGG
>NZ_DATCWX010000177.1:0-18073 GCF_036566125.1 Intrasporangium sp. | reverse complement strand
GGCGACGACAAACCTGAACACCTACGCGCACCTATGGCCAACCGCCGAGGACCAGACCCGCAATGCGGCGGCCGGCCTCATGCGGGCCGCACTGACGATTCCTGCGGACTCCCTGCGGACTGCGGAGCCGTAAACCGTGGCCGACCTGCGGCGATGACCCGGTCTAGAAGTACCAGGGGAAGGGTGACCAGTCGGGATCGCGCTTCTCGAGGAACTGGTCCCGCCCCTCGATGGCTTCGTCGGTCATGTAGGCCAGGCGCGTCGCCTCGCCCGCGAAGACCTGCTGGCCCATCAGCCCGTCGTCGGTGAGGTTGAAGGCGAACTTCAGCATTCGTTGCGCCTGCGGCGACTTGCCCATGATCTCCGTCGCCGCCTGCAGGGCCTCGCGCTCCAGGTCGGCGTGGTCGGCAACGATGTTCACCGCGCCCATCCGGTGCATGTCCTCGGCCGTGTACGTGCGGCCGAGGTGGAAGATCTCGCGAGCGAACTTCTGGCCGACCGACTTGGCGAGGTACGCCGAGCCGTAGCCGCCGTCGAAGGAGCCGACGTCGGCGTCGGTCTGCTTGAAGCGGGCGTGCTCCCGTGAGGCGATTGTCAGGTCGCAGACGACGTGGAGCGAGTGTCCGCCGCCCGCCGCCCAGCCGCCCACGACCGCGATGACGATCTTGGGCATGGTACGGATCAGGCGCTGGACCTCGAGGATGTGCAGGCGTCCGCCGTGGGCCTTCGCCCGGGCCTCGTCGACCGTGTCGGCCGTCTCGCCGGTGGCGTACTGGTAGCCGGAACGTCCACGGATCCGCTGGTCACCACCCGAGCAGAATGCCCACTTGCCGTCCTTGGGGGACGGACCGTTGCCGGTGATGAGGACGACGCCGACATCGGGTGTCATCCGCGCGTGGTCGAGGGCCCGGTAGAGCTCGTCCACCGTGTGCGGCCGGAAGGCGTTGAGCACCTCGGGCCGGTTGAACGCCACGCGGACCACCCCGGACTCGGCGTGCGGACGACCCTCCTGAGCCTTGCGGCGGTGGTAGGTCAGGTCGGTGAACTCAAAGCCCGGGACAACGTCCCACTCGCTCGGGTCGAAGACCTCCGAGACCTGCGAGGTGACCCCGCTGGTCTCGCCCGCTCCCTCGTCCGCTGTGCCGTCTGTCGTCTCATTGCTCACGGGACCCGACATTAGCGGCGGTCTAAGGTCGCTCCCATGCCCATCCCGCCCTACGTCGCACACCTTCGGACCATGGTGGGACGCGAGTTGCTGTGGATGCCGGGGGTCACCGCGGTCGTCCTGCGACCGGCTGTCGACGGCTCGGGCGAGGAGGTGTTGCTCATCCGACGTACTGACAACGGCGAGTGGACGCCGATCACTGGGATCATCGACCCCGGCGAGGACCCACACGTCACGGCCGAGCGGGAGGCCCTCGAGGAGGCGTCCGTCGTCATCGCGGTCGACCGCCTCGTCTGGGTGTCAGCGGAGCCTCCCGTCACCCACGCCAACGGCGACCTGGCCCAGTACCTCAACCACACCTTCCGCTGCCGCTGGGTCTCGGGCGACGCGGCCCCCGGAGACGACGAGGCGACCGCTGCGGCCTGGTTCCGCCTCGACGAGCTCCCGCCGATGCGAGGGCACTTCCTCGACCGGATCGCGTGCGCGGTCGAGAACCCGCGGGACGTGCGCCTTGGTCCCTGAGGAAGTCACAACACCTCGGTCTCGTCGATCAGCTGCTCAGGCATCCGAGCCCTGTCGCTGAGCGGCTGCTCGCGCCTCGGCCGCGACGGTCGCGTCACGGAGGGCGATGATCTCCCGGCGGGTCCGGGACGTGAGCAGGTCGGTGCGTGAGAGCGGCTCGATGTCAGGCAGCGTTCCGGGCCGGGACACCCAGGGCGGCTGCGGCGTGCCGAGGAGCCGCGCGACGGTCCGCCCCTTGGCGGCCGGAAACGACGCGAGCCCCAGCTGGGCACAGAGCACCTTCTGCGTCACGCGGCCCGCCGGAGCCAGTACCCCGTTGGCGCGGCCCACCGCCCAGCACACCCCGGCGGCCGCCTGGACCGGATCCTCCGGCACCCGGCCGCCGATAAGGTCCACGCCGACCGCCGCCAGGGCGCGCCGGAACGCGGTCCGGATCTCGCCATCGAAGTAGACGCCCGCCAAGCCGTCGAGCACCTCACCCGAGCGCCGGAACCGGGCCACCACATCCCCGTCCCCGACCGCCTCGGCAGGGAGTGTGAGCTCCTCGTCGGGCAGCGGATCGGACGTCAGCTGGTCGAGGGACTCAGGGCCGCCGACGACGTGCTCGAGCCAGTCCACCGTGGCCCGCCAAGGAGCGACCTCCTTCTTGGGCGGGGGCTCGTGGCGCCACAACCGCTCCACCTTCTCGACTCTCGGGTCGCCCAGCCACGGCGACTCTGTCAGCGGCTCGTACCACGTGTCGACGACCCGGCCGTCGACGAGGACGACGTAGGAGACGGTGCGCTCGCGAGGTGACCGGTAGCCGGTGGACCAGCGGTCCGGTTCCACCGCGTAATCCTCGTACCGCTCACCCACCCACGGATCCTCCGCCCAGCTCGAGCTGCCCATCGCAGTGCCTCCCGTCCTCGCAACCTGTCAGTGCCACGACTGTCCGCCGGAGCCAGGCTCCGGCGCCAACGGATCCGGCACGGCTGTGGAGGACCGGACCGCGCCGGAGGGGATGTGGACAACCGGTTCCCGAGCCAAGGCGTCCGTGAGCGAAGATGAGAAGCGACGCACCGACCGTGAGCCCGGAGGCCCGATGAGCACCCAGACGTCCACCATCACGCCGCCAGATGCGGACGTCCACGCCGCCGCCCTCGAGCGACTCGACGGCCTCGCCAAGCCGCTCGGGGCGCTCGGCCGGCTGGAAGAGGTCGGCGCCTGGCTCGCGGCGTGCCAGGGTGTCTGCCCTCCGGTGCCAATCGAGCGCGTCCGCGCTGTGGTGCTCGCAGGCGACCACGGGGTCACGGCCTCCGGTGTCTCCGCCTACCCGAGCGACGTCACCGCCGCGATGGTGCACGCCTTCGTCGCGGGCGTGGCCGGAGTGAGCGTCCTTGCCCGTCAGCACGGCGCGACGGTGCGGGTCCTCGACATCGCGGTCGATGCCGACCTCACCAGTGCACCGGCCGACGTCACCGCGCACAAGCTGACCCGCTCGTCCCGCCCGATCGATGTCGCCGATGCGATCAGCCGCGACCTGGCGGAGCGGGCCATCGCCGTCGGCGCCGAGATCGCTGACACCGAGGTGGATGCGGGCGCGCAGCTGCTCGTCATCGGGGACATGGGCATCGGCAACACGACGCCGTCGTCGGCCCTCATCGCCGCAACGCTGGGCCTGGGCGCCGGCGCAGTCATCGGCCGGGGCACCGGCATCGACGATCCGACCCATGCCCGGAAGCTGGACGTGCTGGCCCGCGCTCTGGCCAGGGCCTGCGACGAACACGGCCGCATCGAGGACCCCGTGCAGCGGCTCGCCGCCCTCGGCTCCGCGGACCTCGCCGTCGGGGCGGGGTTCCTCGCCCAAGCGGCCCGACGTGGAGTGCCCGTGCTCCTCGACGGTGTCATCGCCTGCGCCGAAGCCCTTGTGGCCGCCGAGCTCGCCCCGGGAGCCCAAGCCTGGTTCCTGGCCGGGCACCGCTCCACCGAGCCCGCCCAGTCGGACGCGCTCGACGCGCTCGGTCTGGAGCCACTCCTCGACCTCGGCATGCGGCTGGGGGAGGGGTCCGGTGCCATGGCGGCCGTACCGCTCGTGCGCTCGGCTGCCCTGCTCGTCCGGGAGATGGCCCTCCTCACCGATCTCGTCCGTCAATGACTCGGCGCCTCAGCAGAACCTCGCCTCGGTCATGATGTTGCCGTGACCGACCTGCCGCCCCTCTCCGCGCTGCTCGAGCGGGCCCATGTCGTCGCGATCCCGATGCGAGTGCGCTTCCGCGGGGTCGACGTCCGTGAGGCGGTCGTCTTCGAGGGGCCCGCGGGCTGGGGCGAGTTCGCTCCCTTCCCCGAGTACGGCGACGAGGAGTCCGCCCGCTGGCTGGCGGCCGGGATCGAGGAGGCGTATGCCGCTCGGCCGGCTCCCGTGCGCGACGCGGTGCCGGTCAACGCCACGGTCCCGGCGGTGCCACCGGAGCGGGTGCCCGAGGTGCTCGCCCGCTTCGAGGGCTGCACGACGGCCAAGGTCAAGGTGGCCGAGCGGGGGCAGACGCTCCGCGATGACCTGAACCGCCTGGCCGCGGTGCGCGACGCGATGGGTCCGCACGCCCGGATCCGCATCGATGCCAACGGAGCCTGGGACGTCGAGACGGCCACGGAGGCACTCAGGAGGTCAGCGGCATACGACATCGAATACGCGGAGCAACCCTGCGCCACTGTCGATGAGCTCGCCGAACTGCGAGCCGCCTTGGCCCGCAACGCGATCGACGTCCTCATTGCAGCGGATGAGTCGATCCGCAAGGCCGAGGACCCGCTCCTCGTCGCCCGCAAGGGCGCCGCCGACCTCGTCGTCGTCAAGGTGGCGCCGCTCGGCGGTATCGCCCGGGCGTTGGAGATCGTGGACGCGTGCGGGCTGCCCGCGGTCGTGTCCTCGGCGCTCGACACGAGCATCGGGATCTCCGCCGGCGTCGCGCTCGCGGCTGCCCTTCCCGCGCTCGAGCACGCCTGTGGGCTGGGCACCGTGGGACTGTTCGTGCGCGACGTCGCCGTCGAGCCGATGCGTCCAGGGGCCGGCGTGCTCCGACCGAGACGGGTCACGGTCGACCCCGGGGCCCTCACCGCCCTCGCCGCACCACCCGAGCGCCGGCAATGGTGGCGCGAGCGGATGGCCCGCTGCCATGCGCTGCTCGATCGCGCTGGAGTGCAGCGATGATTCAGGCCTGCCTCAACGGCGACCGCCATCCGCGTGCCCATCCGCGCTTGCCGGTCTCCCCGGACGCCGTGGCGCGGGCGACCCGGGCCGTCGTCGAGACCGGCGCGTTCATGGTGCACGTCCATCCCCGTGACGAGCACGGGCAGGAGTCGCTCGCCGTCGAGCACGTGGTCGGCACCGTGCGCGCGATCCGCTCCCTCGTCCCCGATGTCGGGATCAGCGTCTCGACCCGGGACGGCATTGCGACGGACGAGCGGGCGAAGCTCTCCCAGGTGTCGGCGTGGCCCGCACCCGAGCAGGGCGGCCCGGACTGTGCGAATGTCAACTGGCATGAGCCCGGCGCAGTTCGTTTGGCGGGGATCTTGCGGGCCAGGGGAATTGGCGTCGAAGCCGGCATCTGGACACCGCACTCCGCGACTGCCTTCGTCTCGACGAACTGGCCCTGGCAGGTTGAGCGCGTCCTCGTCGAGGTCATACCTGGGCACACCCGTGGCAGCGACGGAGCGTGGGCCGCGGAGCGCATCCTCGCCGCGTTGGGGATGTCTCCGGCGCCGGTCCTCGTGCACGGCGAGCAGGCGTGGGCGTGGCCGGTGCTGCGGTGGGCGCAACGGTCCGGCTACGACGTGCGGATCGGCCTGGAGGACACGCTGGTCCTGCCGACCGGGCGCGAGGCCCACGACAACACCGAGCTCGTCGCGGAAGCGCTCAAGACCGGGGGCGGTGCTCCAACGCAGTGGCCGGTCCCGGATCCCCTCTGAGCCAGAGGGATTGGGCGAGGTCGCGCAGGTGGTCGGCTTCCGCGCGCCGCTCGGCTCGCGACACGAGGACCTCGATCAGCCGTATGCCGCTGGGCTGGGTCTCGAGGGCCGCCGCCAGCCGCTCGGGCTGGGTGACGCGCTCGTGGGCGATGCCATGGGCCAGGCAGAGGGCAGCGAGGTCGGTGTGGTGGGGCGTGCCGAAGACCCGCTCGAAGGCCGGTGCGTAGGCGGGTGCGCCCTGCTCGAGCCCGGCGAAGATCGCACCCCCGTCGTCGTTGAGCACGACGAAGGTCACGTCGGGGCGGGGCTCGTCCGGCCCGATGAGCAGGCCGTTGGTGTCGTGGAGGAAGGTGAGGTCCCCGAGGTAGGCGATGGTGCGTGACGCGCCACCTCGGCCGAGAGCGATGCCGACGGCAGTCGAGACCGTGCCGTCAATGCCGGCGAGACCACGGTTGCCGACGACGAACCGGTGCTCGTGCGGTGGCCACGGAGTCGCCATGAGGTCGAGGTCCCGGACGACGTTGGACGAGCCGACGACGAGGGTGGTGTGCGCGGTCACTGCCTCAGCAACCACCGAGGCGATGGTCAACGGGGACTCGGGTCGGCGAGCCAGGTACTCGTCGATCTGCCCTGAGAGGGCGTCATCGGCGGCACGCCAGCGGTCGAACCAGCCCGGGGTCTTGTGCACACTCGATTGGGTGGCGGGCGGCGCGTCGACGGTTGGCACGTCGTCGACGATCGTCGCGATGCGACCGGGATCGGTTGCCGTGCCCGTGCGGTCGCGCACCGAAATGACGTCCGGGGCCGGATCGGTGATGAGGCCCATGACCGGACGCGAGAGCGTGGGATGGCCGATGACGATGACGCGCTCGATCTCCTCCCGCAACGCGGTGCCCAGCAGCAGGCGGTAGGTGCGGATGGCCTGCTTGCCGATGCGGGCCCCGGACGTGGGCTCCGCGAGGAGGGGCCAGTTCGCGGCTTCGGCCAGGATTCGGGCGGCCGGTCCCGCGTCGTCTCCGGCGACGATGACCGTCCGCGGCCCGGGATCAAGCCGCAACAACTCCGCCGGGGCGATGTTGGTGCGGGAGGTGGCGCGTTCGGGCCGCGACAACTCCGCCGGGGCGACATTGGTGCGGGTCCACCAGGTGGTGGGATCGGGGTCGGGGGGCATGAGGTCGGCGTCGAGCTGGACGTTGATCTGGCTCGGACCCACCCGGCAGCACGCCTCGTCCGCAGCCGCCGCGACCGACCCGAGCGGCGCATCGGGAGCCAGGTCCACGACCGGAGCGAACCGGCCGAAGATGCCCGTCTGGAAAGTCGTCTGGTTCGCCCCGGTACCGCGGAGCCGCTCCGGGCGGTCGGCGGAGATGACGACGACCTGACGTCCGGTGTGGTGCGCCTCCATGACGGCCGGTAGCAGGTTGCCCACGGCCGTTCCGGAGGTCGTCACGACCGCAACCGGGCGGCGCGACCCGGTCGCCAGTCCCAGCGCGAGGAAGCCGGCCGACCGCTCGTCGACCCGGACGTGCAGCCGCAGGTCCCCGGCGGCGTCAGCCTGGTACAGCACCAAGGCCAGGGGAGCGGAGCGCGATCCGGGCGCGAGGACGACGTCGCGGACCCCCCGGGCCCACAGGGCCTGCACGAGAGCCAGCGACACCGCGAAGGCGCCGTGCGCTGGGAGCGAGCTCAGCGGCATACGGCCACTCAATCGCTCGCGAGGGCGTCACGCATGGGGACAAGCTTGGCGTTCGACTCCGCAACCTCCGACTCCGGGTCGGAGCCGGCCACGATGCCGCACCCGGCGTACAGCCGGATCGTCGTCGGGTCGTCCGGGAGGATCGCGCCGCTGCGCAGGGCGATGCCCCACGCGCCGTCACCCTTGGTGTCCATCCAACCGACCGGCCCGGCATAACGGCCCCGGTCCATCTGCTCGAGCTCCGCGATGAGCGCGACAGCCTTGGTGGTGGGGGTCCCACCGACCGCGGCCGACGGATGGAGCGATGCGGCCAGGGTGAGGGAGGACGCGTCGTCCGCGCTGACGGCGGCCACGTCGGTCGCGAGGTGCATGACGTTGGGCAGGTGGAGGACGAAGGGCGACTCCGGGACGTTCATCGATGAACAGTGCGGAGCGAGGGCCTCGGCGACGGAGCGAACCGCGTACTCGTGCTCCTCGAGGTCCTTCGACGAGCGGGCCAGCGACGCGGCGAGTGCGAGGTCGGCCTCGTCGTCGCCGGTCCGGCGGATCGTGCCCGCCAGGACCCGCGAGGTGATCAGGCCCTGGTCACGGCGGACGAGCAGCTCCGGTGTCGCGCCGAGCAGACCCGCGACGGCGAAGACCCACGTGTTCTCGTAGCGCTCCGCGAGCCGCCGCAGCACCCACCGAGGGTCGATCGGATCGCTCGCCGTGGCGATGAGGTCCCGCGCCAGGACCACCTTGTCGAGCGCGCCGGAGCTGATCCGCTTGACAGCCTCGGCGACCGCGTGCGCGTACGCGCTCGGCGAGACCGCACCGTCGGCGAACGTCACGCCAGATGGGGGCGACGGGTCCTGCGCGACCGGGGGAGCCCCGAGCCGGGCCAGCTGCGGCTCGAGCGTCACCGACGTCACCCAGGTCCTACCGTCCCGGCGCCCGACGATGGTCGACGGCACCACGAGCCGGGCGGCCTCCTCGGAGTCGTCGGCAAAGGGGAAGGACCCGAAGCAGACGAGCCCCGTGCCCGGGACGCCGACCTCGTCGCGCACCACCGCGCGGGCCGTCACCGAACGCCACCAGGCCTCTGCGTCGTGGAAGCGGGCGGCGCCGGTCGCCGAGAAGTGGAGCGCACGGCCCCAGCCGACGAGTCCCTCGCCGCGGCGGACCCACGAGACGACGTCGTCCTGTGTGGCCTCGGTGGGCAGGTACGCGAGCAGTGGCTCCTCGGAGTCGATCAGCGTGGTGCGCACGATGAGCGCCGGCGCGGCCGACGAGGGGGAGTCCCCGAGGCTCTCGGAGGCAGGAAGCGAAGACATCGCCGGTAACTCTACGACCGCCGGCACGGGTCCGGCGCCACACCGACCCCCGCTGCGATCGGCAACACACCCGGCTATCGAGTGCCGACCCCACCTGCAGCAGGGGCACGCAGTCGATAGCCGGGTGTGTTGCCGGAGAGGGGCGGGAGGGCTGGGAGGTCACGGGCGTCGGAGAGGAGCTCAGCGGCATACGGGAAAGTCGGGGCTGAGAAAGCCACGCTGGGTGGAAGGATGGGCGCATGACTCGTGCCCAGCTCGACAAGCAGCCGGTCGACGTCGCGTCGATGTTCGACACCGTCGCCGACAAGTACGACGTCACCAACGACGTCATGACGGCGGGGATCGACCGGCTCTGGCGGCGCGCCGTCGTCAAGGCCGTCGACGCCAAGCGCGGTGAGCGCATCCTCGACATCGCCGCGGGGACCGGCACCTCGAGCGAGCCGTGGGCCGATCGTGAGATCGAGGTCGTGCCGGCGGACTTCAGCCTGGGGATGCTGCGGGTAGGACGCCGGAGGCGCCCCGACATGGCCTTCACGGCGGCCGACGCGATGCGCCTGCCCTTCGCCGACGAGAGCTTCGATGTCGTGACGATCAGCTACGGCCTGCGCAACGTGGCCGACACCGAGGCGGCCCTGCGCGAGTTCCTCCGCGTCACCAAGCCGGGTGGCCGGCTCGTCGTCTCCGAGTTCAGCCAGCCCGTCAACCGCGTCGTGCGAACGGTCTACGGCAACGTCGTGCTTCGCGTGCTGCCGAGCATCGCCCGGCGCACGGCGAGCAACCCGGAGTCCTACGTCTACCTCGCCGAGTCGATCCAGGACTGGCCGCCGCAGGGCGAACTGGCGCGTCGGATCGAGCAGGCGGGCTGGTCGAGCGTCGGGTGGAAGAACCTCACGGGCGGGATCGTCGCCCTCCACACAGCGGTGAAGAGATGAGCCGTCCGAACCGGAGGGCGGGGTAAAGGGAGCCCCAACTGACAACCTGGAGCGGCCGGGAGTAGGGTGCTCTGGAGTTCGTGAACTGATTCACAAGCAGCGCGCGCAAGCATTCGGAACCTGCAGGGAGCCATGAGTACTACGAATGTCGACAGTCGGGTCGACAGCCCAGTCGATACGGCAGACGTCATCGTCGTCGGAGCCGGTCCGGGTGGATCCGCCACCGCCGCGTACCTCGCGATGGCCGGCCTCGACGTGCTCCTGCTCGAGAAGACGCACTTCCCACGGGAGAAGGTCTGCGGCGACGGCCTGACGCCGCGCGCCGTCCGCGAGCTGGTCAACCTCGGCATCCCGACGCCCGAGGAGGACGGCTGGATCCGCAACAAGGGCCTGCGGATCATCGGTGCCGGCATGCGCCTCCAGCTCGACTGGCCGGAGAACTCCGCGTTCCCGCCGTACGGCCTGGTGCGCACGCGGATGGACTTCGACGAGATCCTTGCTCAGCACGCGGCGAAGAACGGAGCCCGCCTCGTCCAGGGCGCCAACGTCACCGGTCCCATCACCGACGCGCGTGGCTCCATCGTCGGAGTGACGGCCAAGTCGGTCGACGAGAAGGGCCGGGCCACGGGGGAGACCCACGAGTACCGGGCACGCCTCGTCGTGGCGGCCGACGGCAACTCCTCCCGGCTCTCGCTGTCGATGGGTCGGGAGAAGCGCGACGACCGGCCGATGGGCGTCGCCGTCCGGACGTACTACACGAGCCCGCGCACCGACGACGACTACCTCGAGTCCTGGCTCGAGCTGTGGGCCAAGGACCCGTCCGGCAAGGACGTCCTCCTGCCCGGCTATGGCTGGATCTTCGGCGTCGGCGACGGCACGAGCAACGTCGGCCTCGGCATCCTCAACACCTCCAAGGCTTTCGGCAACGTCGACTACAAGGACGTCATGCGTCGCTGGGTCGCGACGATGCCCGAGGAGTGGACGTACAACGACGAGACGATGACGCAGCCGATCCGCGGGGCCGCGCTGCCGATGGGTTTCAACCGGCAGCCGCACTACGCCGACGGGCTGCTGCTCGTCGGCGACTCCGGCGGCATGGTCAACCCGTTCAACGGCGAGGGCATCGCCTATGCGATGGAGTCGGGCCGGACGGCGGCCGAGGTCATCGCGCACGCGTTCGCGCGGGCCGATGCCGCGGGTCGGGAGCGCGTCCTCCAGTCGTACAACACGCGGATGAAGCAGGACCTCGGCGGCTACTACACGCTGGGCCGGCACTTCGCGACGATCATCGGCCAGCCAGACGTCATGCGGGTCATCACGAGGTACGGGTTGCCGCGCACGACGCTGATGAAGTTCATGCTCAAGACCATGGCCAACCTGGCCGAGCCCGGCGGCCGGGGTGCGAGCGACCGCCTCATCAATGCCCTGTCGAAGATCACCCCGCACGCATGAACACCACTGTGCCGTATGCCGCTGGGCTCGCTTCCCGAGAGCCCGTCCCGTCGCGTCGGAGGTCGGCCTTGTGACCCCGAGCACAATCGACGGAGACGCCCATAGGATGGGTGCGCCGTGAGCCAGTTTGCGTGTTGTTGGCACGACCGAAAGGCAAGTGACCGAGGATGAACCCGTACGTCCCGATCCTGTTCATGCTGGGGCTCGGCTTCGCATTCGCAGCGCTGTCCGTCGGAACCTCGCTCGTCGTCGGGCCGAAGCGCTACAACCGCGCCAAGCTCGAGGCCTACGAGTGCGGCATCCAGCCGTCGCCGCACCCGGCCGGTGGCGGGCGCGTGCCGATCAAGTACTACCTGACGGCAATGCTCTTCATCATCTTCGACATCGAGGCGGTGTTCCTCTATCCGTTCGCCGTCGCCTTCAACCAGCTCGGCCTCTTCGCGCTCGTCGAGATGGTCCTGTTCATCCTCGCCGTCTTCGTCGCCTACGCCTACGTGTGGCGGCGCGGTGGCCTGGAATGGGACTGAGAGCACACAGGAACTAGGAGAAACCATTGGGCATCGAAGAGAAGCTCCCGGCCGGATTCGCGCTCTCCACCCTCGAGGGCCTCGCCGGTTACATGCGCAAGGCGTCGATGTGGCCGGTGACGTTCGGACTCGCGTGCTGCGCGATCGAGATGATGGCCGTCGGCACGCCGGACTACGACATCGCCCGCTTCGGCATGGAGCGGTTCTCGGCGACGCCGCGTCAGGCTGACCTCATGTTCGTCGCCGGCCGGGTGAGCCAGAAGATGGCCCCGGTCGTCCGCCAGATCTACGACCAGATGGCCAACCCGAAGTGGGTCATCTCCATGGGCGTCTGCGCGAGCTCCGGCGGCATGTTCAACAACTACGCCATCGTCCAGGGCGTCGACCACATCATCCCGGTCGACATCTACCTGCCCGGCTGTCCGCCCCGGCCGCAGATGCTCCTCAACGCGATCATCGAACTGCACAAGCAGGTCGAGAGCATGCCCCTCGGAGTCAACCGGGAGAAGGCCGCCCGGGCTGCCGAGGAGGCGGCGCTGCAGGCGACGCCGACGCACCAGATGAAGGGGCTGTTGGCATGACGAATGACGACACGACCAAGAGCGACGTCGTCACGAATCCGGAGAAGACGCAGGAGAGCGGCCTGACGCCCGGCGAGCTCGAGCTCTCGCGGGTCGACTCCGCCGACGCGGAGCCCGGTGAGACCACGCCCAAGGTGGTCGGCTACCGCCAGGGCATGTTCGGTCCGACGCAGGGCGGCGACACCTCCGGCTACGGCCTGCTCCGTCGACCGATCCTCGTCGCCGGCGAGACGGCCCGTCCCTACGGCGGCTACTTCGACGAGATCGCCGACTCCCTCGAGAGGGGACTCGTGGGAGGGCCCGCGTCCTTCGGGGAAGCGGTCGCCGCAGTCGTCGTCGACCGCGGCGAGATGACCCTCAACGTCAAGCGCGAGCACCTGCCCGCTGTCGCTCGCGTCCTGCGCGACGACCCCGCGCTGCGCTTCGAGATCTGCACCGGCGTGTCCGGGGTTCACTATCCCGACCGCGCGGGCGAGGAGCTGCACGCGCTGTACCACTTCCTGTCGATCACCAACGGCAGCAGGCGGGTTCGCGTCGAGGTGTCGTGCCCGGACGATGACCCGCACATCCCGTCCATCGTCGAGATCTACCCGGCCAATGACTGGCACGAGCGCGAGACGTGGGACATGTTCGGGATCGTCTTCGACGGCCACCCGGCACTGACCCGGATCCTCATGCCCGACGACTGGCCGGGCCACCCCCAGCGCAAGGACTACCCCCTCGGCGGCATCCCGGTCGAGTACAAGGGCGCGACCGTCCCGCCGCCGGACCAGCGGAGGTCGTACACCTGATGAGCACCAACACCGAGAGCGCCAACACAGAGAGCACCACCACCGAGAGCACCACCACCGGGACTCGCGAGAGCTTCGCGACCCAGGGTGGCGACCCCTACGCGACGACGGCTGCCGACGAGGCCGCCGCGGGAGACGCGCCGGTCTTCAACGTGTCCGGCGGCGACTGGTACGGCCTCGTCGACGAGGCCACAGCCCTGCACGAGGAGCGGATCGTCGTCAACATGGGTCCGCAGCACCCGTCGACCCACGGCGTCCTCCGGCTCATTCTCGAGCTCGATGGCGAGACGGTCACCGAGGCCCGCGCGGGCATCGGCTACCTCCACACCGGGATCGAGAAGAACATGGAGTTCCGCACCTGGGTGCAGGGCGTCACGTTCTGCACCCGGATGGACTACCTGACGCCGATGTTCCAGGAGACGGCGTACTGCCTCGCCATCGAGAAGCTGCTCGGGATCACCGACGAGATCCCCGAGCGCGCCAGTGTGCTCCGGGTCCTCATGATGGAGCTCACGCGGATCAGCTCACACCTGGTCGCCATCGGCACCGGCGGCATGGAGATGGGCGCGACGACGGTCATGACCGTCGGGTTCCGCGAGCGCGAGCGCATCCTCAGCATCTTCGAGATGGTCACCGGCCTGCGGATGAACAACGCCTACATCCGCCCGGGCGGCGTCGCCCAGGACCTGCCGCCCGGAGCCATCGACGCCCTGCGCGAGATGATCCCCAAGGTGCGCAAGGGAATCGGCGAGCTCGAGGCCCTGCTCAACGAGAACCCGATCGTCAAGGGCCGCATGGTCGATGTCGGCATCCTGAGCCTCACCGGCTGCATGGCCCTCGGCGTCACCGGGCCGATGCTCCGGTCGACCGGGCTGCCGCACGACCTGCGCAAGAGCGCCCCGTACTGCGGCTACGAGACCTACGACTTCGACGTCATCACGCGCACCAGCTCGGATTCCTACGGTCGCCTCAGGGTGCGCATCGACGAGATGTACGAGTCGCTCAAGATCGTCGAGCAGTGCGCCGACCGGCTGCAGGCGTCCGAGGGCAGCCAGGGCTCCGTCATGGTCGCGGACAAGAAGATCGCCTGGCCGGCCCAGCTGGCCCTGGGCGGCGACGGGCTCGGCAACAGCCTCGACCACATCCGCGAGATCATGGGCTCCTCGATGGAGTCGCTCATCCACCACTTCAAGCTGGTCACCGAGGGCTTCCGGGTCCCGCCCGGCCAGGTGTACGTGGCCGTCGAGTCGGCCAAGGGCGAGCTGGGCTGCCACCTCGTCTCGGACGGTGGCACGCGTCCTTACCGCGCGCACTTCCGCGACCCGAGCTTCAACAACCTCCAGGCCGTCGCCGCGATGTGTGAGGGCGGCCAGATGGCCGATGTCATCGTCGCCGTTGCCTCGATCGACCCCGTGATGGGAGGAGTGGACCGCTGATGTCCGCCAACGACACGTCCCACGTCTCCGGGTTCCTGCACGTCAGCCCGGAGTCCAAGGAGCCCTACGCGCCCGAGGTCCTCGAGCGACTTCGCGCTGACGCTGCCGAGGTCATCGCGCGTTATCCCCAGGAGCGCTCGGCCCTGATCCCGCTGCTCCACCTGGTCCAGTCGGTCGACGGCTACGTCACCGGCAGGGGAGTGTCGCTCTGTGCGGAGCTGCTCGACCTCACCGAGGCCGAGGTCAGCGGCGTCGCGACCTTCTACACCCAGTTCAAGCGCCACCCGAATGGCGAATACACGGTCGGGGTCTGCACCAACACGCTCTGCGCGATCATGGGCGGCGACCACATCTTCGACACCGTCTCCGAGCACCTCGGTATCGGGCACGACGAGACCACCGAGGACGGCAAGGTCACGCTCGAGCGCATCGAGTGCAACGCGGCGTGTGACTTCGCCCCGGTCGTCATGACGAACTGGGAGTTCTTCGACAACCAGACGCCGGAGAGCACCGTGCAGCTCGTCGACGACCTCCGGGCAGGCAAGGACGTCAAGCCGACCCGCGGTCCCGACCGGGTCTGCACCTTCAAGCAGGTCTCCCGGGTCCTCGCCGGTTTCCCGGACGGCCTCGCCGACCAGGGCCCGGGTGCCGGTCCGGCATCACTGCTCGGCCTTCGCATCGCCAAGGAGCACGGCTGGGTGGCCCCGCAGGGCAAGAGCGGCTCGAACTCCTCGGAGTCCTCAATGTCCTCGGAGTCCTCAACGTCCTCACCATCCGCCACTGACGGGAAGGACGGCTCGAAGTGACCGACACACTGACCCCGATCCTCACCAAGCTCTGGGACGAGCCCCAGTCCTGGACCCTCGCGACCTATGAGCGGCACGACGGCTACAAGGGGCTGCGCAAGGCGCTCGGCATGAAGCCCGAGGAGGTCCTCAACGCGGTCAAGGACTCGAGCATCCGCGGCCGTGGTGGTGCCGGCTTCCCGACGGGCCTCAAGTGGTCGTTCATGAGCCCCCCCGACGGTGGTCCGCGCTACCTCGTCGTCAACGCCGACGAGTCCGAGCCCGGCACGTGCAAGGACGTCCCGCTCATGATGGCGAACCCCCATGCGCTCATCGAGGGCGTCATCATCAGCTCCTACGCCATCGACTGCGAACACGCCTTCATCTACCTTCGCGGTGAGGTCGTCCACGTCTACCGCCGCCTCCTGCGCGCCGTGGAGGAGGCCCGAGCGGCCGGCTACCTCGGCGACGACGTCGGCGGCAAGGGCATCAAGGTCAACATCACCGTCCATGCGGGCGCCGGCGCCTACATCTGTGGTGAGGAGACCGCGCTGCTCGACTCGCTCGAGGGCCGCCGCGGCCAGCCGCGCCTCAAGCCCCCGTTCCCCGGTGCGGCGGGCCTCTATGCCCGGCCGACCTCGGTCAACAACGTCGAGTCGATCGCCTCGGTGCCCGGGATCATCCTCGAGGGCTCCGACTGGTTCAAGGGGATGGGCACGGAGAAGTCCACCGGCTTCGGCATCTTCAGCCTCTCCGGCCACGTCGCGAACCAGGGGCAGTTCGAGGCCCCGCTCGGCATCACGATGCGCGAGCTCATCGACCTCGCGGGCGGGATGCGGCAGGGCCACCAGCTCAAGTTCTGGACTCCCGGAGGCTCGTCGACCCCGATCTTCACGGACGAGCACCTCGACGTGCCGCTCGACTTCGACTCTGTCGCGGCGGCCGGCTCGATGCTCGGCACCCGCGCGCTCCAGGTCTTCGACGAGACCGTCTCGGTCGTCCGCGCCGTCTCTCGCTGGACGGACTTCTACGCGCACGAGTCGTGCGGCAAGTGCACGCCGTGCCGCGAGGGCACCTGGTGGCTGCGCCAGATCATGACGCGCATCGAGAACGGCCAGGGCACCCAGGACGACATCGACAAGCTCGTCGACATCTGCGACAACATCCTCGGGCGCAGCTTCTGCGCCCTCGGTGACGCGGCCACGAGCCCGATCACCTCGGCCATCAAGTACTTCCGGGAGGAGTTCGAGGCCGGCATGCACACCCCGGCGCACGTCCTCTTCCCGCCGGAGAAGTCGGTGCTCTTCCCCATTCCGACAGACGTCAAGACCAAGGAATCCAGCGGGATGGTGACCGCATGACTGCCACCTCGACCAACGCCGCCGCAGGGGCGCCCCCGGCCAACCCGGACCTCGTCGACCTGACGATCGACGGCATCGATGTCAGCGTCCCCAAGGGCACGCTCGTCATCCGTGCCGCCGAGACGGTGGGCATCGAGATCCCGCGGTTCTGCGACCACCCGCTCCTCGAGCCGGTCGGTGCATGCCGTCAGTGCCTCGTCGACATCGCCCTCCCCGACAAGGAGGGCGTCGCGCGGCCGATGCCGAAGCCCCAGGCGTCGTGCACCATCACGGTGTCGCCCGGCATGGTCGTCAACACGCAGCACACCTCGGCCGTGGCCGACAAGGCGCAGCACGGCCAGATGGAGTTCCTCCTCATCAACCACCCGCTCGACTGCCCGGTCTGTGACAAGGGCGGCGAGTGCCCGTTGCAGAACCAGGCCATGAGCAACGGGCGGGCCGTGTCCCGCTTCGAGGACGTCAAGCGCACCTACCCCAAGCCGATCAACATCAGCTCGCAGGTCCTGCTCGACCGGGAGCGGTGCATCCTGTGCGCACGCTGCACCCGATTCTCCGACCAGATCGCGGGTGACCCGTTCATCGCCCTGGTGGAGCGGGGCGCCCTGCAGCAGGTGGGTATCTACGAGGAGAAGCCGTTCGAGAGCTACTTCTCCGGCAACACGGTCCAGATCTGCCCGGTGGGCGCGCTCACCGGTGCGGCGTACCGCTTCCGCAGCCGCCCGTTCGACCTCGTCTCGACGCCGTCGGCCTGCGAGCACTGCGCGAGCGGCTGCGCCCTCCGCACGGACCACCGCCGCGGCGTCGTGCTGCGGCGCATGGCACTGCGCGACCCGGAGGTCAACGAGGAGTGGAACTGCGACAAGGGTCGCTGGGCGTTCACCTACGCCACGCAGCCTGACCGCCTCCAGTTCCCGATGGTCCGTCAGGCGGACGGTGAGCTCAAGGTCGTCGGTTGGCCCGAGGCCCTGGCTGCTGCCGCGGCTGGCCTGTCGAGGTCGAGGGCCGCCGGCGTACTCGTCGGCGGGCGCGTGTCCACCGAGGACGCCTACGCCTACGGCAAGTTCGCCCGCGTGGTGCTCGGCACGAACGACGTCGACTTCCGCGCCCGGCCGCACTCCGCCGAGGAGGTCGCGTTCCTCGCCCAGCACGTCGCGGCGACGGGCCCCGACGGCGGGTCGGTGACCTACGCCGACCTCGAGAGGGCGGGGACGGTGCTCCTCGTGGGCCTGGAGCCCGAGGATGAGAGCCCGATCGTCTTCCTGCGCCTGCGGAAGGCGTTCCGCCACAACAAGACCAAGGTGTATGCCGCTGGGCCCGCTCCCACGCCTGGGCTCGCCAAGATGGGTGGCACGCTCATCCCGACCGCGCCCGGCAGGGAGGCTGCCGTGCTACGTGACCTCCGCTCGAGCGAGGTCGGCATGGCCGCACGTGACGGTCTGGCGGAGGCCGGCATCATTCTCGTCGGTGAACGGGCGGCCATGTCGCCCGGTGCACTCTCCGCCGCCGCCCTGCTGGCCGCCGAGACCGGTGCCCGGCTGGCGTGGGTGCCCCGTCGAGCCGGCGAGCGCGG
>NZ_DATCWX010000166.1:0-3481 GCF_036566125.1 Intrasporangium sp. | reverse complement strand
GGTTGTAGCGGCGGCGGAACCACCTCCGGCAACCAGGTCCGCCTGGAGAATTCCACCAACCGTGTCCAGCTGATGCGGCAGGGGTCGACGGATCTCGCCACGTCCAGCCTGGCCCTTGTCGCCGGCTCGTGGTCGATTGTCGCGGTCACGTACAACGCGAGCACGGGCGCATGGGAGATCCGCGTCGATGGGGCGTCGACCAGCGGCACTGCCGCGGCGTCGTCTTTCACCGGGAGCACGACCCGCCGCGTCGCCGGCGGCAACTCCGAGGGTGAGCGCTGGATAGGTGACCTCGGCGAGATCGTCACCTTCGAGCGGATCCTCTCCCCGTCCGAACTGGCCGACGCCGAGGCCGAGCTTGCGGCGCGGTGGATCGGCGCCGCGTCCATCGACTTCGCGGGCACCGTCGCGGCAGTGTCGGGCATTGAGGGTGCGATCAGCGCCAAGGTCGCACTGTCCGGCACGGTCGCCGCCGTCTCCGGCGTGGAGGGCGCGTTCGAGTCGAGCGGCACCGTCCACCCCTTCACGGGGCAGGTCGACGCGCTCTCAGGTGTCGAGGGCGCGCTCACGGCCCGTGTCGCGCTCGCCGGGCAGGTCGACGCGGTCAGTGGCGTGCAGGGGTCGCTCTCGCTCGCGGCCGACGGTCAGGATCTCGTCTCTGGCTTCCGGTTCGGGTCGTCGCTCACCTCGGGCGTCGTCTCGCTGCAGCACATCGAGTCCGGGTTCCGGTTCGGATCACGGCTCAAGCAGTCCCGTGACTGGGGCGTGCCCGCAGGCTCGACCCGCCCGTCCCCGCTGGTGGTCATCACGCAGCGTGACGGCACGCCCGTGACGACGCTCGACGAGGCGAGCATCAGCCCGCAGGACTCCGGCGTCGGCGTCATGGACGGGTGGCGGTTCTCCGTCGACCGGGACAACGCGCGCGGCAAGCTCATCGACCCCGTCACCCATGAGGCGCACCTCTACCGCGGCACGTACCTGATGACCAAGGGCCCGATCGGTCCCGGCCGCCTCGAGAACGGGCGCATGGTCTACGACGTGTCCGACCCGCGCTGGTACCTCAGCACCGGCCGCCGCATCGGCCGCCTGCCCTCCCTGAACTGGGCCTACAACGGCGATTTCGCGCTCGGCACCGCCGGCTGGACGGGCGCATACAAGACGGGCAGCGTGCCCGAGGCCAAGCCCGAGTTCTATGTCGTCGACGAGCCCGAGTCGACCAGCGGCAAGGGCCTGCGCATCGAGGGCGTCGACAAGGTAGTCACCACCCGCAAGGACGTCGAGACCGCTGCTGTATTCGTGGCGAATGAAGCCACCTACCTCAGCGGTGGCGAGGCGCTCCTGATCTCGCAGGCCGACGACATCCCCGACGGGTCCGACATCCACATCGTCGGGCACACCGCCGACCGCCGCGCCTACGGCGACGAGGGCGACGGGATCGAGTTGTCCCTGGCACGCGCGCAGGCGGCACGGGCGACGCTCGCGGCGCACAACCCGTCGTGGACGTTCTCCCTGCTGCCGGACTGGTTCAGCATCCCCTCGTACAAGCGCGACCAAGACTCCACCGTCGGCGGCCGTGGCTACTGGGAGCAGATCGCCTCCAACAGCACCGAGAGCGAGTCGGCCAAGAACCGACGCGTGGCGCTGCACTACGCCACCACGCAGACCGCGACAGGGCACCGGCAGTACGTCGCCCAGCGGCGCTACAACGTCGTCCAAGAGGTCGACATGCTGGTCCCGCTCGAGGTGATCGTCGTCGGTCGCATGAGGATCGGCGAATGGCTCGGCGCCCCCGCGGACGGCAACGCCATGCGCGTCGTGCTCGTCGACCTCGAGACGGGCGAGATCGCGATCGATCCGGAGACCGGCAGCCCTGTCGAGTCCACCGTCACCATGAGCGCCATCACGCCGCGCGTCAAGGTGCAGACCTACGAGGCCAGCATCAAGGTCCCCGCGGACGGCCGGATCTACTACATCTCCGTCGAGCTGTACCCGCCGGCGGGTTGGTCGGTGTGGTCCGACATCCAGATCCTTCCGCAGGAGCAGCGCGGCTACTTCGACATGGACCAGGCGCTCATCGTGCGGGACCTGACGCTGCACGTGCAGGACACGAACTACGGCCACGGCGACCTCGGCATCGGCACCCGCACACCGCGGACGGGGGTCCTGCGCACGAAGGAGTACCCGTTCGCGCAGCGCTGGCCGTGGTCGACCGCGATCGAGGGGCTGACGTCGCTGGCTCGGGGCGTGGAGGTCGACTGCGAGGTCACCGCCACCTCGGCCACGATCGTGACGCACTACCCGCGGCAAGGCTCGGTGTCCGGGCTGTCCCTCTCGCACGGCGGGCCCCGCTCCATCATCAAGGCATACCGGCCGATCCCCGGCGAGCGGAGCAAGCTCGCGTCGTCGCTGATCGTCCAGGCGTGGGGCTACAACAGCTCACGCATTGAGCGCCACGTGCGCGACGAGTCGGCGTTCGGTGGGGCGCTGCTCGAGGAGGTCGTCGAGGCCGAGGAGGAGAGCTCGCCGAACGAGCTCGCCGAGCTGGCCGCGCAGCACCTTGCCCGGTCGGTCCACCCGACCGCCGCATGGGAGGTCGTCATCGACCCGGCGCGCACCTCGGAGGTGCTCGACGAGATCGGCAAGGGCGACCGCGTGCTGCTGTCCCTGCCCGACGAGGGCGTCCACTCGCTGCACCGGATGGTGCTGCGCACGTGGGATCCCGAGACGGACACGCTCACGCTCCAGCTCGCACCCGAGGAGGTGTAGTGGGTACCTACTCGGGCAGGCCTGTCGACGACGGGAACAAGGCGTTCGAGCGGTTCAGGCTAGAGGTCAACAGCCGCATCGAGCAGATCATGCGCCAGCTGAACGAGCGTCCCAAGCCGCCGGTCATCCCGCAGTCGGGCGGCATCGTCGGCGTGTCCCGTTGCGAGGCGTACTCGTTCCAGGTGCAGAACGACGGCATCGGGTCGACCATCGCCGTGACCGAGTGGGGCATCCGCACGATCTTCGAGGGCGCCGGCGCGGGCGTCACCTCGGGCGGCGGATCCCAGCCCTCGCTCGTCGTGGCCGCCGCAGGCTGGTACACGGTGAACGCTTCGTGGGAGATGGCGTGGAATGAGGCGGACGGCACGCTGCCGACGCACTTCTCGGTCACGGCGCCGTATTCGTCGTCGCCTGAGCCGGGGTTCTATGAGCCTGCGGTGGAGGCGTATCCGGCGCCGAAACCTCCGAACGCGGAGGTGCGGGCATGGCTGGCGTTCGGGCCGATCCTGCTGCCTGCTGGCGGGACGATCGACCTTGGCGGGGGCTGGAACAACCTGACCCCGCACAATGGCGCGGCGGCGCATGTCGACGTGACGCTCTGGGCATAGAGAGACCCCGACCGCTCGGGAGGAAAGTGAGCGGCCGGGGTGGCTTCGTAGGCTAGCCCGGTGTCAGGCGCGCCACTCGGGCAGGTAGTCGGGGTGGTCGGAGTAGA
>NZ_DATCWX010000157.1:0-8249 GCF_036566125.1 Intrasporangium sp. | reverse complement strand
GAGCGCGGCGGCGGCCAGGTCGCGCGCCAGCTCAGCGAGGGCACCCTCGCCGGCGCCGAGCGAGCGCGCGAGCCCTCCCCAACCGATCGAGTGGACAACTTCTGCGTCGGGATGACCCCGAAAGCTGTTCACTCGATCGGGGCTGGGGGGTGATGTGACCGGTGTGACGCGCGCCGGGGGCCGCACTCGTGCCGCGACGACGTCAGCCTCGGGCAGTCGCACGTGGCCACCTCCGACAGCGACCGTGTCGCCCGGCTCGACCCCCCAGACGATCTCCCCGGAGGACGCCGCCAATCGCAGTCCGATCGGCTGCTGCAGGGCGTCCCGCGCGAGCAGTGCCAGGACGGCGTCATGCTTGCCGAGGTCGAGGTACACGCAGGTCGGGAAGGCGCCAAGTACCCCCGCCTCACGCACGGGTCCAGTGACGGCCCCGACGACGAGAGGTGACACGGCCGCGGGCCACTGTGGTCGTGCGGCAGCGGTCAACACGTGCGCCATCCTCCTCGCGTTCCAGCCGGACCGATGACCGACGGTACCTAGGCAGGTTAGGGTGCGCTCATGGTGAATGTTGCCAACGATCCCGGCGTCATCGACAGTGAATTGACAGCCTCGCCCGTCGAGTCAGCCGCCGAGCTGGCCCTGGTCAAGGAGCAGCTCGACCGACAGACGGCTGCGCTGCGCCGCCTCGAGGATGCCGACCGGGCCCTCGTCCAGATCGTCCTCACCGGCGGCACGCTCGACGAGCTGTGCGAGCGCGTCGTCTCCTTCCTCGACCCGATGTCACGAGCGGGAGCGATGGTGACGACGACCGATGGCCGGGTCGTGGCCCGCGCAGGCGCGCCGGACGAGCTCGCCCGGGCCGAGGCGCTGTCCTGTTTCGACCGGTCCGGGCGGTTCCTGGTCGAGTCCGAGCCGATGGGACCGCGTGGCGACGGCAGGGATGCCGACCGGGCGGCGGTGCGGATCATCGCCGGGCAGCTAGACCACGGTGTCATCGTCGCCTTCTCGAGTCACCGGGAACTCACCGAGGATGACGTCCGCCTCCTGGAGCGCGCGGCCACCGTCGCGGCACTCGCCATCACCAAGGACCAGGCGGTCGCGGCGGTCGAGAGCAAGTATCGCGCCGAGTTCCTCAGGGACGCCCTCTCCGGCCGGGCCGGCACACCGATCGACGCCGTCTCCCACGCGGCCTCGCTCGGCTGGGACATCGACCGGCCCATGGTCGTCGTCGTGGCCGAGACCGACGAGGACGACGATCGCACCGAGCGCGACCGGGACGAGATTCGGTTCCTCCAGCAGCGGTTCGCCCGAGCCTGGACGCACGCCGTGGGAGTCCGCGACCCGAGCTCGCCGGTCGTGGGCTTCAGCCGGGAGGTCGTGGCGCTCGTCGCCGTACCCGGGGCCGCCGACACGGAGCGGGTCATGCGCACCGTCGGCGACCTCGTCCGGGTCGTCCGCGGCGACGGCGGCGGTGGGCGGCGCAGCTTCTCCGCCGGCGTCTCCCGGACCATCACCTCACCGGAGCAGCTCCCGCAGGCCTACGACGAGGCGCTGTCAGCCGTCTCCGTCGGTCGCCAGATGCAGGGCGACGGTGCCCTCGCCCACGTCGACGGGCTCGGGATCTACCGGTTGCTGGCCCTGATCCCCGACGGGGCGGACCTGCGCCGCTTCGTCCGGGAGTCGCTGGGCGAGCTGGCCACGGACGACCAGCCGGAGTACGCCGACCTGCGCCGGACCCTCAGCATCCTCATCGACACCAACATGAACGTCGCCGAAACGGCACGTCTCCTCTTCTTCCACTACAACACGCTGCGCTACCGGATCGGCAAGCTGGAGAAGATGCTCGGCCCCTTCACGTCCGACCCGGAGCTGCGCCTCACGCTGGCCCTGGCACTCAAGGTGCACCAGATGCGCGGGCTCTGACGCGCTCCCGAGGGTACGTAAGGTTTGACAGGTAACGGGACCAACTCGTTATCACCAAATGCCGAACTCCACCCCCGAGAATCAGAGTAGTTTGCGCCCAATCCCGATGTGGGAGTGAGCCGGGTCACAGGAGGTGACCGGCCGCCAATTCGCTGAGGAGTCTTCAATGGCTTTGGGCTGGAAACTGCACGGGGACGGCAAGACGATGGGCCCTGACGACGTCGTCGCCCCCGACGAACGTCTCTCGTGGGGCAAGACGGTGGGGCTCGGAGCCCAGCACGTCGTCGCCATGTTCGGGGCGACCTTCGTCTTCCCGATCGTCATGGGCCTGAACCCGCAGCTCGCGATCATGATGAGCGGTATCGCGACGATCATCTTCCTGCTCATCGTCAACGGGAAGGTACCGAGCTACCTCGGCACGTCGGCCAGCTTCGTGGGCGGTGTCGCGGCCATCCGGGCGCAGGGCGGTGACTCGGCCGAGGTCACCGGCGCGATCCTCGTGGCCGGCATCGTGCTGGCTCTCGTCGGCGTGCTCATCCACTACCTGGGTTCGTCGGTGCTGCACCAGGTGCTGCCGCCCGTCGTCACCGGCGCGGTGGTCATGCTCATCGGCTTCAACCTGGCCCCTGTCGTCGCCGGCATCTACTGGCCGCAGGACCAGTGGGTGGCGATCCTCGTCATGCTCTTCACGATCGTCTGCGCGGTCGCGTTCAAGGGCTTCATCTCGCGCATTGCGGTGTTCTTGGCGCTCATCTTCGGCTTCGTGCTGTCGTGGGTCCTGGACAAGACCGTCGGCATGATCAACTCACCGCTTCCCGGTGCCGCCGAGGCGACGGACCACTTCCGCACGAACTTCGACGCGGTCGGCGCGGCGTCCTGGATCGGCTTCCCGCCCGAGACCATGATCGCCCCGGACGGCAAGGAAGTCGTCGGCTGGCACACGCCGAGCTTCTCCGTCGCCGCGATCCTGCTCGTCCTCCCGGCGGTCATCGCGCTCATCGCGGAGAACACCGGCCACGTCAAGGCGGTCGCCGAGATGACCGGCCACAACCTCGACCCGTACATGGGCCGCGCCATCGCCGCCGACGGTGTCGGCACGGCGCTCGCCTCCTCGGTCGGTGGCTCGCCGACGACGACCTATGCCGAGAACATCGGGGTCATGGCTGCGACGAGGGTCTACTCGACGGCCGCCTACTACGTCGCCGCGATCGTCGCGATCCTCTTCGGCCTCTCGCCGAAGTTCGGCGCCCTCGTCGCGGCCGTTCCGGGCGGGGTCCTCGGCGGCATCACCGTCGTCCTCTACGGCATGATCGGCCTGCTCGGCGCCAAGATCTGGAAGGAGAACGGCGTCGACTTCGGCAACCCGATCAACCTCGTGCCGATCGCCGCGGGCATCATCATCGGCATCGGCAACGTCGAGTTGAAGATCACCGAGGACTTCGCGCTCGGCGGTATCGCCCTCGGCACGATCGTCGCCATCGCCGGCTGGCACCTCGCCAAGGCGATCGCCCCGGCTGAGCTGAGAGCCCGAGCCGAGTCGGCGCACGGCACGATGATCTCGCTCGGCGAGGAGGAGGGCACCTACGGCGACGCCGACCGGATCGATGACCTCTACCAGAACGACGGCCCGCGGGAACCGAAGCTCTGACGACCTGCGTCGACACGCCACACGGGCCCTCGATCAATCGAGGGCCCGTGTGCATATCGGGGCCACTCGATTTGGCAGGCTGGGAGGGTCCGTCAACGCGCTGGCAAGTTGTGCCAAAGGGCCACGCCCAGCGATGCACAAGACCCTCTAGTCCCACACGCCTCCGGAAGGCAGGATCAGTTCGGTGAAGCCCGCCCCCTTCGTGCACCACGCGCCTCGCTCGGTGGAGGAGGCCGTCGCCGTCCTCGGTGAGGTCGGCCACGACGGCAAGATCCTCGCCGGCGGCCAGAGCCTCATCCCGATCCTCAACATGCGTCTCGCCTCGCCCGCCCACCTCGTCGACATCAACCGGGTCGAGGGGCTCTCGGACATCACCGTGGAGGACGGCTGGGTGCGGATCGGCGCTCTCGTCCGGCACCGTGCACTCGAGCGGTCGGAGGAGGCCTACGCCGTCCAACCGATCCTGCGCCAGGCCCTGCTCAACGTGGCGCACCCGGCCATCCGCAACCGCGGCACGACGGTGGGTTCGATCGTGCATGCCGACACGGCCGGCGAGATGCCGGCCATCCTCGCGCTGACCGACGGGGTCGTCGAGATGGTCGGGCAAGCGGGTCGCCGGGAAGCATCGTGGAAGGACTTCTTCCTCGGCGCGCTCGAGTCGTCCTGTGGGCCGGAAGAGCTCGCTGTCGCAGTGCGGTTCGGACGCTTCGTCGAGGGCACGGGCACCTCCTTCCTCGAGTCGGCACGGCGGTCCGGTGACTATGCGCTCGCCGGGGTCGGCGTCGCCGTGACCCTGACCGACGGCACGGTCTCCGGCGCCCGCGCCTCCTTCGTGTCGGTGACGGACATCCCGTCGGTCCTCGACCTCGACCCGCACCTCAGGGGAGTCGAGCCGGGCTCGAGCGAGTGGGACGACGCACTCGATGCCGTCGCCGAAGCGGTCCAGGCACACGTCGAGCCCGAGTCAGACATCCACGCGAGCGCCGAGTACCGCCGGATGCTGGCCAGCGAGCTGACCCGCCGGGCACTGACTCAGGCGGCGCACCATGCACACTCGATGCAGGGGGACCTGCCACGAACTGGACAGTCGACGGAAGGTGAGGGCGAGCGCGATGACTGAGCAGGCCACGACCGAGGAGCTGCGGGAGGCGCTCCACGACGTGACGATCGTCGTCAACGGGGTCGCCCGTACCGCCTCTGCGCCCGCGCGGCGCCTCCTGTCCGACTTCCTGCGCCACGACCTCAAGCTGACCGGCACGCACGTCGGCTGTGAGCACGGGGCCTGCGGTGCCTGCACCGTCCTCGTCGACGGCGAACCGATGCGCTCCTGCCTCATGTTCGCCGTCACCGCCCAGGACCACGCGATCACGACCGTCGAAGGGCTCGGGTCGCTCGAGGACCCGAACCCCGTCCAGCAGGCCTTCACCGAGTGCCACGGGCTCCAGTGCGGCTTCTGCACGCCGGGCTTCCTCACGACCGTCACCGCGTTCCTCGAGGAGAACCCGTCGCCGACCGCCGAGGAGGCCCGCGAGGCGGTCTCCGGCAACCTCTGCCGCTGCACCGGCTACCAGAACATCGTCAAGAGCGTCCTGCGTGCCGCCGAACTCCGGGAGAAGCCAAACGTGGCGTATGCCGCTGAGCCGGCTCAGCGGCATACGTCCAGTTCTGCCGTGGCTGAGGAGGACTCAGCGTGACGACGCAGATGTTTGGCGCGCCCATCAAGCGTCGCGAGGACCCGCGGCTCGTCACGGGCGGCGGGCGCTACCTCGACGACCTCGGCCACGACGCGCTCGAGGCGGCCTTCGTCCGCAGCCCCCACGCCCACGCCCGGATCGTCGACATCGACGTGGCCGATGCCATCGACATCGAGGGGGTGGCGGGGATCTATCTCCACGAGGACCTCACCGGGCCGATGGCAGACGCGCTGCCCCTCCTCATCCCGCACCCGACGCTGACGCATGGCCGGACGGCGCACGCCCTCGCAAAGGACGAGGTCAACCACGTCGGCGAGGCCGTCGTCATGGTCGTCGCGACGAACCGCTACGTCGCCGAGGACGCCTGCCAGCGGATCCGGGTCACCTACGAGCAGCTGCCCGTCGTCGTCGGTATCGAGGCCGCCCGGGACGGCGAGCACCTCGTCCACGACGACGTCCCCGGCAACGTCTCGGCCCACATGCTGCAAGAGGTCGGCGACGTCGAGGCGGCCCTGGCGGCGGCGCCGCACACGTTGACGCTCGACCTCGACATCGAGCGGAGCGCCTCCATGCCGATGGAGGGCAAGGGCGTGTACGCGCGCTGGGACGACGAGCGCGGCGAGCTGCGGATGTACTCGTCCACGCAGACCTCCACGGGGGTCCGGGCCGCCGTCGCGGCACGTCTGGGGCTGCCGCTGGCCAAGGTCGAGTGCATCGCGCCGGACGTGGGCGGCGGCTTCGGCGTCAAGATCATGCACCCGTGGCCCGAGGAGGTCCTCGTGGCCTGGTCGGCGCGCCAGCTCGGCCAGCCGGTCAAGTGGACGGAGGACCGGCGCGAGCACTTCATCTCGTCCGCACACGAGCGGGGCCAGCTGCATCGGGTCACCGTCGGCTTCGATGACGAGGGCCGCCTGCTCGGCCTCGACGTGAAGTTCTGGCACGACAACGGCGCCTATACGCCCTACGGGATCATCGTCCCGATCATCACCTCGACCCAACTGCTCGGCCCCTACAAGCCGGGCACCTACCGGGTCGAGTTCTGGTCGCTGTACACCAACACCGTCATCGTCACGCCGTATCGCGGGGCGGGTCGGCCGCAGGGCGTGTTCGCGATGGAGCGGACGATGGACGCCATCGCCGACTACCTGGGGCTCGACCGGGCCGAGGTCCGGTCGCGCAACTTCATCCTCCCGGAGGAGATGCCGTACGACCACGGGCTGCTCTTCCAGGACGGCCGGCCGCTCAAGTACGACTCGGGCGACTTCCCCGCCAGCCTCGACAAGCTCAAAAAGCTCGTCGGCTGGGACGACTTCGCGGCGTATCGGGCCCAGGCCGAGGCCGACGGGCGCAAGGTCGGGCTGGGGATCGGCTGCTACGTCGAGGGGACCGGGGTCGGACCGTACGAGGGCGGCCACATCCAGATCGAGACCTCGGGGCGGGTCAACGTGTCGACCGGCCTGACGTCGCAGGGGCAGGGGCACGAGACGGCCTTCGCCCAGATCGTCGCCCAGGAGCTCGGGGTCCGCCTCGAGGACGTCCATGTCACGACCGGTGACACGCGCCGGATGCCCTACGCCGTGGGGACGTTCGCGTCCCGGGCAGCCGTGATGTCCGGCAACGCCATCGCGCTCGCCGCGCGCAACGTCCGGGCCAAGGCCCTGCGCATCGCGGCCGACGCGCTCGAGGTGTCGGTGGACGACCTCGACATCGCCGAGGGGACGATCAGCGTCAAGGGCGCCCCGCACACGTCGATGTCGCTCGGGACGGTGTCCGTGCTGTCGAACCCGCTCCGCTACGCCTTTGACGAGGCGGCCAAGGCGGCCACCCAGTTCGCCGGCACCTTCGACCCGGACAAGCCGCCTGTCGCCGACGACGAGGAGCCCGGCCTCGAGGGCAAGGACTTCTACTCCCCCACCCAGGCGACCTTCGCCAACGGGATGCACGCCGCCGTCGTCGAGACCGACCCCGTCACGGCCGACATCAGGATCCTGCGCTACTGCGTCATCCACGACTGCGGTCCGATGATCAACCCGATGATCGTCGAGGGCCAGGTCCACGGCGGCGTCGCCCAGGGGGTCGGCGGCGCCCTCTACGAGCGGATGGCCTACGACGACTCCGGTCAGCTGCTCAACGCGTCGTTCATGGACTTCCTCATGCCGTATGCCACCGAGGTCCCTCACGTCGAGACCGACCACCTCGAGACGCCGTCGCCGCTCAACCCCTTGGGCATCAAGGGCGCCGGCGAGGCGGGGTGCATCCCCGTATCGGCCGTCATCGCGTCGGCAATCGAGGACGCCGAGGGCTTCCCGATCACCCGCATGCCGATCTCCCCCAACGACCTGTGGGAGCTGCGGCGCCGCCACGAGGCCGGGGACCTACCCTCCCTCCGGCGGGCACGACCTGCACACACGGCGTCGTCCGAGCCGACGTCCGACCCCACGACCCAGGAGCCGTCCGCATGAAGATCTCCGGCACCGCCTCCCTCGCCGCCGACCCGCTGAAGGTCTGGGACGCCATCCACGACCCCGCGGTCCTCGCGCGCTCCCTGCCCGGCTGCGACCGACTCGTCGAGATCGCGCCGAACCACTACGCGATGACCGTCACCGCAGGGGTCGCCGCCATCAAGGGTTCGTACGACGGCGAGGTGCGCCTGCTCAACCCGCAGCACCCCGAGTCGTTCACCATGAAGGCGTCCGGGTCCGGAGCGCCCGGCACCGTGGCCGCGGACGTGGACGTGCAGGTCGCCCCGAGCGATGACGGTGGGACGCGCGTCACCTACGTCGCTGACGCGACGGTCGGTGGCCCGATCGGGGGCGTCGGCCAGCGAATGCTGTCCGGGGTCACGAAGAAGATGGCCGGCCAGTTCTTCGCCGCCCTCGATGCCGAGATCGCCGGCGTCCCGCCCGAGCTGCGCGCCCACGCGCCCGCCCCGGCCGCGCTGGGAGTGGGCGTGGGAGAGCCGGCCCCAGCGGCGGCCGGCGCGC
>NZ_DATCWX010000145.1:0-59027 GCF_036566125.1 Intrasporangium sp. | reverse complement strand
GCGGGGGCGAGTACTGCTGCTGCTGCTGCTCCTGTGCCGCCCAACGCCCCGCCTGCCGGCGCGACACGCGGTTTGACACGGCGGTCGCCGTCCCAGCGACCACGGCTGTCCGTGCCATGCCACCGATGAGTCCCATGTCGTGCTCCTTTACTCGGATGCGGTCGTCGACGTCTCGAGCGCTTCGAGGCGCTCGTGGACCGCGTCGGCGGGGATGCGACCGCTGGCCACGACCTCGGCGCCCGCGCGGCGCATCGCCGATACGAAGGGGCCTGCCCAGGTGTTCTCGTAGACCAGGAGCGCGGCGGCGTTACCGGGGCCTACCAGCTCGGCTGCCTTTGCGAGGTCCTCCTCGTCAAGCAGATCGGACTCGACACCGTCGAAGATGGCAAGGTCGAGCGTCCCGTCCCCATCGAGATCGCTGATCGCGACCGCGGTGACGGCTCCGTCTTCGCCACGAACCATTGCCCTCATGTCGAGGATGCGGATGATCCCGCGGTCGACGAGATCGATGAGGATCGACATGCCCTCCCCCGTGAGTCGGGCCCCCGGAAATTCCAGGGCGAGGTAGTCGATAGGACCGACATCGGCGTTGACACTCATGTCCTGCCTCCTTGACGGCTGGGCGCGCTCGTACTTCGACAGTCGCCGGACGGTGTCTCTCGCACATCACCCATCGAGGATGAGCAGCAACGATGCGTAGGGCGGTGAGAGCCGACGGCTACTCCGGGGCGGCGGAACCGCGATCCGAGCCAGTGTCGTCCACTGGCCGGATGGCCGTCACGCCGATACCCAGGGACTCGAGGAGCTCCAGCGTGACGGCGAGGGCAGCGGGGTCCAGGGTGGGGACACTGAGGATCGTCGCTCCATGGCTGTTACGGCGCTCGAACGGGAGGCTGGCGTCCACGAAGTCCGCAGCCAGCTCACCGTCAAGAACGATCTCGTACACAGACACGCCTTACGTACGGAATACCGCGAAATGGGCTCCGGCGGGGCAACAGGTCTTACTGTGGTGGCGTCAGGGTCATAACACATCCGTCGACAGGGATGACATGGTTGGGCCACGTCACGCTCGGATGACCACCCCACCCCCTTCACCGGGGATCATCGAACGTGTGCGCCTGGCGCCGCTGCTGCACAGTCGGCCGGTGGTCGTGCTGGCGGGCATGGCGGGTTACGGCAAGTCGACGCTGCTCGGCGCCGTCGCCCCAAAGCTGCAGGACGGTGGCGCGACGTTGTGGCTGACCGTCGACGACTCGGACCGGGACCCGGTGCGCCTGGTCTCCGACCTGATGACCGCCGCAAGCCTGTCCGGCGTGGACGAACTCGGCGCCGCCCTGGAGTCCCTACGAGTTCCGGCACTCCGAGCCGAACCGCTGACCCTGGTCGACTCGCTCCTCGAGGTGCTCTACGAGGCAGGGGTGCCGCTCACGCTGGTCCTCGACGACGTCCAGCACCTCATCCGCTCGGAAGGGTCCACGTGGGTGATCGACCACATCCTGCGGTGGGCGCCTGCCAACATGCGCGTCGCGATCGCAGCGCGCGTCGTGCCTCAGCTGCGACTGCAGCGACTGCGGCTCGATGACCGCCTCGTCTACCTCGCCCACGATGAGCTCGCCTTCAGCCCGGAGGAGTCGGCGGAAGCGGTGCGGGCCGCCGGTCTCGCCCTCGACCCGGATATCGTGGACTCCATTCACCGAGCCACTGGCGGTTGGCCGGCCGGCGTGCGAATGGCGATCTTGGCAGCGAGCCGGGACGGCCCACGACCCAATGTTCCGACGTACCTGCGACGTGATCAGGCGTTGGCTGACTACCTGGCGATCGAGGTGCTCGCATCCCTCAGCGACGACGTCAGGAACTTCGTCCTGGACAGTTGCCTCGACGAGGACGTCTGCGCGTCGCTCATCGACGACATCAGGCAGACGCACAACGCGGAGGTGCTCCTCGAGAAGTGCCTGGCTGATGGGCTCTTCCGCTCTCGCGACGACGTCACCGCGAGCGAGGCCTGGTACCACTGGCACCCGCTCTTCGCGGCGCACATGCGCCGACGTCTGATCGCCGACCACCCCGAACGAGCCACCGCGCTGCATGCGGCAGCGGCGGCGTGGTGGACCTCCGTCGATGCCCCGACCGCGATCAGACATGCCGTCGCCGCCGGAGACGGTGCGATGGCTGCCAGGATCTTCGCCGATCGGTGGCTGGAGCTCTTTCTCGAGGGGCGCAGCGATGCCCTCCTCGCCTCCGTCGACCAGGTGCCACAGGCCTCCCCGCACGTCAGCGAAGCGCACCTTGCGAAGGCGCTGATCTCCGTTCAGCGGGGCAGGATCGATGATGCCCGGTCGGCGATCGCCGCCGCCCGTGCGCTCGCAGACCTGCTCCCGCAGTCGGACCGGGCCGAGTTCGAGGACCGGATGGCCCTCGTCGAGCTGTTCTGCACCGGCTACGACCGGGGCTTGGGTCCCGCGGTCGGTTCAGGGGCGGCCTTGCTGGAGAGGTTCGATCGGAGCGCCGAGAGGCCAGGCCCTGCCGTCCGCGCATCCGTTCAGATGTTCGTGGGCATGGCTGAGGCCAGACTCGAGAACCACCCCGAGCTGACCCTCGAGATGCTGCGGTCCTCCGCCGCCACAGCGCACGACAGTGGACTGGTCGCTCTCGAGCTGACGGCGCTGGCCGAGTCATGCATCCCTGCGATCGCCGAGGGCCACCTGAGCGACGTGCGTGACGTCGCGGTAGAGGTCTTGGCACGAGCGAACGAACGAGGCTGGGTGGGCCTGGTGACGCTGGCCCCGGCCGTGACGTACCTGGGCTGGTTCGACTACTGGCGCGGCAACCTGAGCGAGGCACGAACCCAGCTGGAGCGCAGTCTGTCCATGATGGTTCCCTTCGACTGGGAGCTGCGAGGGCTCACCCTGAGCTTCCTCACGACGACCTGTCTGGCGCTGGGTGACCTCCGGAGCGCAAGGCGCGCTGCAGCGGAGATCCGGACCATGGTCGACTCCGGGCACACAGCGCCCACGTGGCCGTCCATGCTCGCGGGGCTCGAAGGATCGATCCTCATGGCCGAGGGGAGAACACGTGAGGCGGTGGCCCTCGCCAAGTCGCCCCCAACCGATCCAGAGTTCCCGCTGGCCCCTGCCCGGCGCGCGAAGGTACTCCTGCAGGCCGGACGTCCTGCCGACGCGCTCGCCGAGCTCGATCGCGTCCGCACGGCCACGACGTTCGTGCACATCGAATGTCTCTCCCGCTGCATCGAAACCGAAGCCCTCCTGGCCCTGGGGAGTTCCGATGCTCATGCTTCCCTCGAGCTCGCTCTCGCCGCGGCCGAGTCGGACGAGCTCTACGGCCCCTTCCTCGGCGCCGGCGAGGGCCTCGCCGACCTGCTCAAGTCCCACCTGCTTCACGGCACGGCCCATCCCACGGTCGTGACCCAGGTTCTCGGGCGGATGACCGAGGGACGACACCAGCACGGGCCGGGAACGGCGGCTCGGCTCACCGAGCGTGAACGAGTCATCCTGCAGTACCTCACCACCAACCTCACCAACGCGGAGATCGCCGAGGCCGAGTACATCTCGCTGCACACGGCCAAGACACACATCGCGCACATCTACCAGAAACTCGGGGTCAGCAGTCGCCGAGCCGCCATCCGTCGTGCTGCAGAACTCGAGCTGTACTGACCAACTCCCCCCGAGGGAGTGACGCGGCTGAGCCTGCGAGACGGGCATGCTGCTCGGGACCTGAAGTCCTGTCCAGACGAGGCTGATCGGTATGCACGCCATCGTTGTCGTTGCAGGCGAAGTGGACGAGCGAGACATCTGGCCCTACGCGAGGTGGTCCGACAGCGACGGGACACACACCACTCTGACGGCCAAAGTGCACGACAGCCAGGAGCTGGTTGGTGTTCTCGCCGCCCTGACGGCCCTCGGGCTCCAGATCGTGTCAACGCTGCTCATCGAGGAACCGCTCGGCCGGCAAGACACCGCCGAGCCGGACCAGTGACCCGCGATCTCCCCCGAAAAGTGCGATGTCGGCGTCCGAGCGAGGGAGGAACGTGGGTTGCGGCACAGGTGATGCCCCTCGACTGCGACGCAGCGAGGCACTGAGAGGAAAGGCGCACGATGAACGACTTCTGGGACTTCTTCTGGCTGCTTGTCTGGTCCTTCTTCTTCGTGGCCTACCTGATGATGCTCTTCCACATCTTCACGGACCTCTTCCGTGACCGAGAGCTCGGCGGGTTCGCCAAGGTGGTGTGGGTCATAGCGCTCTTCATTTTCCCACTCCTCGCAGCGCTCATCTACGTGATCGTTCGCGGGCAGGGCATGGCGCAGCGCGCGATGGAGCAGAACCGGCAGTACATGGCCGAGCAACAGGAGTACATCCGCAACGTGGCGGGGACGTCGTCGGCCACAACCGTCGACCAGTTGTCCCAGGCCAAGTCGCTCCTTGACAACGGCGCGATCTCCCCCGACGAGTTCGCCCAGCTCAAGGCCAAGGCCCTCGGCTGACCACCTCTCGGAGCAGGCGCCTCGGTTGTCTGCATGAAGAAGCCCCTGAGCCGGTTTTCCTGCTCAGGGGCTGTGGTCCGTCTGGTGGGCGATACTGGGTTTGAACCAGTGACCTCTTCCGTGTCAAGGAAGCGCGCTACCACTGCGCCAATCGCCCCGTCTTGGTGATGACCGAGGTGGAGACGGGATTTGAACCCGTGTACGCGGCTTTGCAGGCCGCTGCCTCGCCTCTCGGCCACTCCACCATGAAGGCAAGTTGCCTGTTGCCCCTTGTGCCTCCGAGCGGACGACCGGGCTCGAACCGGCGACCTCAACCTTGGCAAGGTTGCGCTCTACCAACTGAGCTACGTCCGCGGGAACACCAGCGGTGTAACTCCCCGCTCGGTGCTTGGTAGACAGTAGCGGATCGATCGGGGAGATACAAAACCGCCGTCAGCCCTCTCGGGCCTGCTCGTCACGTGGTCGTCCGACCCCCTCCGCGAGCTGCCGGTCGATGGCCGCCGCGAGGTGCGACCCGTCCCGCTTGGTGAACTGCTGGTCCCTGCTCCGTCGGCCCGGCACCGCCGGGTCGGCCTCGACAGCCGCCCCTGTGTCGTCGGGCCCACCACTGCGAGACAGCAGGCCGCCTGCCCAGGTCGCGAGCTTCGTGCCGGCTCCGTCTCGCAGCTCGACCGGCCACAGGACGCGCGTCGCCGCATTGAGGCCGGCCCCGATGAGAATCGCGATCGCCAGCGCATAGAGCCAGATGAGCAGCACGATCGGCGTGCTGAGCGGCCCATAGATCGACGACCCGCCGAGCGAGGCCTCGAGGGAGGTGCGCACGACCAGCGACGCGAGCAACCAGATCGCGAGCGCGAGCAACGCCCCTGGCAGGTCGCGCCACCAGCTCGCGCGCCGCGGGGTGGCGATGTGGAACAGCGTGGTGAGCGCCGCGATGGAGAGCACGAGGACGAGCGGCCAGTAGCCGAGGGTCAGCATGGCGAGCCGATCGGGCAGCCACGCCTCGATGATCGCCGGCCCGAGCAGGACGAGCGGGAGGAGAACCACGGCGACAACCACACCGAGCGTGTAGAGGCCGAAGGTGAGAAAGCGCTGGTGCAGGATGCCGCGCCCGTCGCCCTGGCCATACATGATCGAGATCGTGTCAACGAAGACGTTGAGAGCTCGAGATCCCGACCACAGCGCGAGAAGGAACCCCACCGAGATGAGGTCCGGGCGTCCGCCCTGCAGGACGTCACGGATCGTGGGCAGCAGCAGGTCATCGATGCTCGACTCGGTGAGGAAGCCTGACGCATATTCCGCGACGGCCGCGGTGAGCCGTTCGACGCCGTCGGGCCCGAGGATGATCCCGAGGTACCCGACGCCGCCGAATAGTCCGAGGACAAAGGGCGGCAGGGACAACAGCATGAAGAAGCCGCCCTCGGCTGCGAGGCCGGTCACCCGGTAGCTCAGGCAGACCCGGATCGTCTCGAGCACGAGTCGAGCCAGCGGCACCGCCCCTGGGATCCGCTCGAGCCAGCGCCGCACGACCGCCTTCACCGTCATCGCTCCCGAGGCTAGCCGTCGCCGAGCGCGACGGTCCCACGAGACGCGCCCGACCCATGGTCCGGCCCCGGCGCGGTCCGTCCTACTCTGCAGTAGTGAGCACGCACGAGGTCACCAACCAGGCCGAGCCGTTCCTCGACAGAAACTTCCTCGACGGGGACCGACCCCTGTCCGAAGCGGTTTCCCGGTGGGTCGAGCGGGACGACGCTGTCTCGCTCTCGGAGCTCGGCCGTCTGGCGGGCACGGCAGAGGCACAGGAGCACGGCCGCCTCGCCGACGCGAACCGGCCCGTCCTCCACACCCACGACGCCCGGGGGAACCGGATCGACGAGGTGGAGTTCCACCCGTCCTGGCACTGGCTCATGACCCAGGCAGTCGGTGCCGGGCTGACTGCCGAGCCCTGGACGGCCAGCGTGGCCGGCACGGCGCATGCACGTCGGGCAGCCGGGTTCATGGTGTGGTCCCGCGTCGAGGCCGGCCATGGGTGCCCCATCTCCATGTCGTATGCCGCTGGGTCGGCTCTGCGTCGTGACGCCGAGCAGGCGGGGCGCTGGCTTCCCATGCTCGCGAGTCGGAGCTACGACTTCGGCATCCGGCCCCTTGCCGAGAAGGTGGGTGCCATCGCCGGGATGGGCATGACGGAGAAGCAGGGCGGGTCCGACGTCCGGGCCAACGCGACAACGGCCATGCCGACCTCGGGCGGTCCGCTCCCGGGCGACACCTACCGGCTCACCGGCCACAAGTGGTTCTGCTCCGCGCCGATGAGCGACGTCTTCCTCATGCTGGCCCAGGCGCCCGGAGGCCTGACGTGCTTCATCGTGCCCCGAGCGCTCGATGACGGCACTCGTAACCCGTTCGCCCTCCAGCGGCTCAAGGACAAGCTGGGGAACCACTCCAACGCCTCGAGTGAGGTCGAGCTCGATGGCACGTGGGGTGCTCGGCTCGGCGAGGAGGGCCGGGGCGTGCGGACCATCATCGACATGGTGGGGGCGACCCGGCTCGACTGCGTGCTCGGCTCCACCGCCACGATGCGCGACGCGGTGAGCCGGGCGGTGCACCACGCTCGGCACCGCGCCGCCTTCGGCCGCCTGCTCATCGACCAGCCGCTGATGCGCAACGTCCTCGCTGACCTGTCGCTCGAGGCCGAGGCGGCGACGGTTCTCGCGATGCGTCTGGCCCACGCCTTCGACACCGGAGAGTCCGACTATGCCCGCCTCGGGGTGGCCCTCGGCAAGTTCTGGGTCTGCAAGCGCACCGCGCCCATGGTGGCCGAGGCCCTCGAGTGCCTCGGCGGAAACGGCTACGTCGAGGAGAACGGCCTGGCACGGCTCTACCGGGAGGCGCCGCTCAACTCGATCTGGGAGGGATCGGGGAACGTCAACGCTCTCGACGTGATCCGGGCCATCAGCCGGGAGCCGGCAAGCCTCGAGGCCCTCACCAAGGAGCTGCACCGGGTGCGCGGCGCAAGCCGGGTCCTGGACGACCACACGGATCGCGCTGTCGAGCAAGCACGTTCGCTACAACCGGACTCGCCGGAGGCGGCGTTCACTGCCCGTTCGGCGGTCGAGCAGCTGGCCGTGGCCATGCAGGCTGCCCTGCTCGTTGAGCACTCCCCCGGCGTCGCCGACGCGTTCATCGCCAGCCGGGTCGAGGGTGGCCACGGCCACACCTTCGGCACCCTCCGTGCCGACCTGGCGGGAGCCACCGGTCCCATCCTCGACCGGATCGGCTGACCCGGCCCAAACAACCCCGCAACACACCCGTTTACCGAGTGCCTGCTCCTGATGCAGCCGGCCCGACCAGGCGATAAGCGGGTGTGTTGCGACGCGGTGGTGGGGTCGGTCAGCTCTCGGCGAGGCGCTTCTTCTCCAGCTCGACGTCGAAGTCCGCCTCCGGCCACTGGAGGTCCATCTCGCGCAGCGCCTCGAGGAGCAGCTGCTGGACGGCGAGGCGGGCGTACCACTTGCGGTCCGAGGGCACGACGTGCCACGGGGCGCCCACGGTAGAGGTCTTGTCGAAGACCGCCTGGTAGGCCTCCATGTAGTCAAGCCAGCGGAGGCGCTCGTCGACGTCGCCCGCGTTGAACTTGTAGTGCTTGTCAGGCCGCTCGAGCCGCTCCATGAGGCGCGCCTTCTGCTCGTCCTTGCTGATGTGGGTCATCACCTTGACGATCTTGGTGCCGCTCGCGATGACCTGGCGCTCGAACTCGTTGATCTGCGCGTAGCGCTTCGACCACACCTCCTTCGGGACGAGGTCGTGGACACGCACGACGAGCACGTCCTCGTACTGGGATCGGTCGAATACTCCGAGCTGCCCGGGTCGGGGCAGGGCCTTCTCGATGCGCCAGAGGAAGTCGTGGGAGAGCTCCTCCTCGGTCGGTGCCTTGAACGCGGTGGCCTTGACGCCCTCCGGGTTGACCGAGACGACGTGCCGCATGATGCCGCCCTTGCCGGATGTGTCCATCCCCTGGACGACGAGCAGCAGGGCCCGCTGCGACCCGGCGGTCGACTCGGCCCAGAGCCGCTCGAGCAGGTCAGCCAGCTCTTCCTCCGATGACTTCAGGGCCGCCTTGCCAGCGAACTTGTCACCAGCGAAGGCGGGAGTCGCTGAGGCGTCGACGTCGGCGAGCACGAAGCCTTTCTCGACGTGCAGCGCATCCGAGAAGCCCCCGAGGGGATGGACTCCCTCGACCACCATGTCCTCGGCGAGCTCCGCGACCTCTCGCTCCTCGCCGGCCTTCTTCTTCTTGCCCTTGCCCATGTCGCCATCCTGTCGGATCCGGGCGCCCCACTGGGGGAAGCGCGGCCACCTACTGTTGGCCCATGCGTTTGCTCCTACCCGGTGACAGTGGCCTCACGCCAGGCGAGGACCTGAACCTCGAGCGACTCGCCGCGGCCTACGCGGTCCCAGCCGACCCGTGGCTGCGCTGCAACATGGTGACGACGCTCGACGGCGCGGCCAACGGCCCCGACAGCAGGTCCGGCTCCATCAACACCGAGGCGGACCACATCGTCTTCGAGCTCCTCCGTGCGCTGAGCGATGCCGTCATCGTGGGAGCCGGCACGATCCGGGACGAGGGATACTCAGCCGTCGCAGTCGCTCCAGAGCTTCGGCCCATCCGAGAACGTGCCGGGCTCGCTGAAGCCCTCCCCCTCGTCACCGTCAGCCGAGCCGGATTCCTGCCGCCGACCTTGCGGGGAGCGCCGCCCGGCGACGTCCTGCTCGCAACGAGCGCCTCCGCGCCTGGCATCAACCAAGCACGGTCGGCCCTCGGGGACGACCAGGTCCTCGTGTGCGGCGAGGAGGACGTGGACCTCCGCGATCTGCTGGGGCAGCTCCACTCGCGCGGCTGGACGAGCCTGCTCACCGAGGGCGGTCCGCACCTGATCGCCTCGTTTCTCGCGGCCGGCCTCCTCGACGAGCTGTGCTTCACCATCAGCCCGCGGCTTGTCGGGGGCGACCACCCACGGCCGGTGGGCGCCGATGCGGCACCGCTCGACCTCGAGCTGGCCGTCCTCGTCGAGGGGGACGGCACCCTCATGGGACGCTGGCTCGCCCGCTCCTAGGCTGTCCCTGGGGCCGTGGCCGGAGCCAAGGGTGCTGGCGCGCAAGGCAACCCAGCGACGAAGGACGACACCACCGATTCCCACCGCTCTGAGTCGTAGTTCCACTCGCGACAGTGCCGAGCCAGCTCCCAGGGCTCGAAGCGGACGATGTCCGGACGCCGCTCAGCGAGCGCGGCAGCTGGCCCAAACGGGACGACGGTGTCACCGGTCGAGTGGATGAGCAGGATCGGCACGTCGAGCTCGTCGGCGCGGGCCACCCAGTCGGTGTGCGCGAGGTCGATCGGCTCGATGAGCCCGACCAGCGCCCGTCCGCGTCTCGAACCCATGAGCCCCCGTGCCATCCGCACGAGCGGGCCGGGCAGGTGGTTGAGCCGGCCGTGGTGGCGCAGCACCGCATCCCAGTCGATGACCGCGGAGTCGAGACATACCCCGACGATGCGGTCGGCGTGGCGAGAGCGGCGGAGCGTCTGCAGGACGATCGCCCCGCCCATGGACCAGCCGACCAGGACGATGCGCTCGGCCCCCTGCGCGACCGCGGTCCGGATCGCCGCCTCGACGTCCCGCCACTCCGAGAGACCCAGGTTGTACCGCCCATCAGGACCACGCGGCGCGTCTCGGTCATTACGGTAGGCGGCGACGAGGCAGGTCCACCCCGCGGCACGCAGCACCGGGACGGCTCGCAGCGTCTCCTCCTTGCGGGCCCCGCGCCCATGGACGAGCACGGCCCAGTCGCGGCCCGCTGCCGACCCGTCGGGTCGGATGATCCAGCCGGGCAGCGCACCGACGTCCGACGTGACGACGACCTCCTCGTCAGGCAGCCCCATGCTGACGCTCGGCCGGTCCCAGTAGTAGTACTGGTTCCAGCGGGCCGGGCCGACGCCCAGCGTCCCGCGGTCGACGGCGAGGAGCTCGCGGCGCACGGTCGCGGCGGCCTCGTCGCGCTCGATGATCTGCCCGACCCGGGCATGCCCCGATCCCCCGTCGAGCCAGACGCCATAGCGTCCTGGCACATCCGGGTCTGGACCAGCGGCGAACGTGACGGACTCGTCGTCGTGCGCCACGATGGCGACGTCGTCCGGCTGGAGCTCGTCCGGTGTGAGCAACCGACGCGCGAACCAGGCGGCGGCCGCGACCGACCCGGCCGCCGCACCGACCGCAGAGCCCCCACCGGCCGCGCCTGCGATGAGGACGGGGCGGGTCACCAGCTGACGAACCTTCACGCGGCCATCGTGCCAAAGCCGCTGGGTACCCTACGACGTAACGGCTCGGTAAGGCGCCTTCCGTCCATGACGGGCACAAACGGCGCACGGGTCGCGTTGGGAGGAACATGAAGAGCGACAAGACCTATGCCGTCCAGCACACCGACGAGGAGTGGCGCGACCAACTGACGCCGGCGGAGTTCCAGGTCCTGCGCCAGGCCGGCACCGAGGCGCCGTTCCGGGGCGAGTACACCGACACCAAGACGCAGGGCGTCTACTCCTGTCGCGCGTGCGGGGCCGAGCTGTTCCGCAGCGACACGAAGTTCGAGTCGCACTGCGGCTGGCCGTCGTTCTATGCGCCGCTCGCCGGCGACAGCGTCGAGTACATCGAGGACCTCGCCCACGGCATGCGGCGGGTTGAGGTCCGCTGCGCCAACTGCGGGTCCCACCTCGGGCACGTCTTCGAGGGTGAGGGCTACGACACGCCCACCGACCAGCGGTACTGCATCAACTCGATCAGCCTGCGCCTCGAGCCGGCGACTGAGTGAGTCGATTGATTCCGTATGCCGCTGGGCTCGGCCGGAGCCCAGCGGCCGCGGGGTAGGTGGCGGGGTCGCGCGACGCGGGTTCGCCTATCCTCGCGACATGGGCACCGATAACTTCCGGATCGGGGACGCCGAGCGACGTGCGGCGATGGACCTGCTCGCCAGGCACCACGAGGCCGGGCGCCTCGACTCGTTCGAGTACGAGGACCGGCGTGGCAAGGCGGCGGACGCCGTGACACGCCGGGATCTCGACGTGCTCTTCACTGATCTGCCGGCGCTCGGACCCGATGGCTCCGAGCCTGAGCGGCGCGCAGCCGCGGAGGTCCAGCCGGGCCGCACGGGCGGGTGGCGAGTGCGGGACACCATGCTGGCGCTCACCCCGTTCATCGCCCTGGCGCTCTTCTTCCGGACCGGGTCGTGGGGCTGGTTCCTGCTCATCCCGATCGTCGCGATCGTGACGAAGGGCGTCTTCGACGACTGAGGCAGGTGCTCAGCGCAGGTTGGCGACGAGCTCCTTGGCCTCGACCTTCGGCCCGGTGAAGAAGGGGACCTCCTCGCGGACGTGGTTGCGGGCCCGGGAGGCGCGCAGCTCGCGCATGAGGTCGACGATGCGGTGCAGCTCGTCCGCCTCGAACGCCAGCACCCACTCGTAGTCCCCCAGGGCGAACGACGCGATGGTGTTGGCGCGGACGTCCGGGTAGTCGCGGGCCATCTGGCCGTGCTCGCGCAGCATGTCGCGCCGCTCCTTGTCCTCGAGCAGGTACCAGTCGTAGGAGCGGACGAACGGGTAGACGCAGACGTACTTGCGTGAGACCTCCTCGGCCATGAAGGCCGGGATGTGGCTCTTGTTGAACTCAGCCGGCCGGTGCAGGGCGGCCGACGACCAGACGGGCTCGAGGTGGCTGCCGAGCTCGGTGCGCAGCAGCCGGTGGTAGGCCGACTGGAGCTGCTCGATGGTCGGGGCGTGCCACCAGATCATGAAGTCGGCGTCGCCGCGTAGCCCCGCCACGTCGTAGATCCCGCGGACGGTGACACCCTCACCCGTGATCGTGTCGACGAAGGAGGCCAGCTCGTCAGCGAGCTCGTCACGGTCCTCTTCGAGAGGGGTGACGCTGGCGAACACCGACCACATGGAGTAGCGGATCGTCGCGTTGATCTCTCGCATCATGGCCGGGGTCGGCTTGTCACTCATGCCGCCCATCATCGCAACCCGTGTTCGTGATGCTGCAGCCGGGTCAGAATGGCCTCGGCTGCCCGGCGGCCCGATGCGATGCACGCCGGGACGCCGACTCCACTGTAGGCGGCGCCGGCGAGAGCGACCCCGGGGACGGGCTCGGTCAGGTCGGCGACACGGTCGAGGTGGCCGACGGAGTACTGCGGCAGGGCGCCTCCCCATCGCTGGACGTGGGCGGCCAGCGGGGGCGGCAGAGGACGGCCGAGGACGGTCGCGAGGTCGTCGATCGCGGTGGCCACGAGCTCGTCGTCGGTCCGGTGGAGCACGGCCTCCTCGCCGTGCCGCCCGATGGACGCGCGAAGGACGGTGCGGTCCGGATGGGCGGCGGCGAGCCACGGCCACTTGACGCTGCTGAACGTGGAGGCCTTGATCGTCAGCTGCTCAGTCGGCGGGACGAGGAAGCCGCTGCCCTCGAGCAGGTCCGGCGTGGGACCCTCGAGGACGAGCGTGACGATCGCCATCGACGCGTAGTCGATCGCGGCAAGGCGCTCGGCCGCATCCGGGGCGATGGTGCGCAGGAGACGAGCGGTGGGCGCTGCCGGAGTCGCCACGACCACGGCGTCGAAGACGTGCCTGCGCACGTCGGTCGTCGGTCCGGTGGAGAGCACGAGGGACTGGTGCTGCGGGTCAGCGCGGTCCTCGTGTCGGCGCTCGAGGCGGCGGACCATGGTGCCGGTGCGGATGTCGACGCCGAGATCTGCCAGTCGGCTCACCATGACGGCCGGCACCGCGCCGAGGCCACCGACAACGGTGGCGAAGACGGGCTGCGCCCCATCCCCGGCGTCCGATCTGTCGGCCGGAGCAGGTGGTGCGGCCGACCGGGCCGCCTCGAGCACCGAGGTGCCCGCCGCGGCGGCGTGGAAGAGGGACGGCACCGCCAGCTGCAGGGAGAGCTCGCGTGAGTTGCCCGCGTAGACGCCTGCGAGCAGCGGCTCGACCAGCTTGTCGGTCACCGCAGGGCCGAGCCTGGCGTCGATGAACTCCCCGACGGACACGTCCGTGTCGACGGGCGGGGTCTCCTGCTCGGCCGTGAGCCGCCGGATCTCGGCGTCGGTCAGCAGGCCGCGCACCGACTCGGGGTCCGATGGCACGCCCATCAGGGTTCCGGACGGCATCGGCCAACGCACACCACCCGAGACGATCGCGGCCGGCACCCGTGCCGGATGGGTCACCCGGTCGGCCAGCCCGAGCTGCTCGAAGAGCTGGATGGCCTCGGGTCGGCGGGCCAGGACCGACTCGGCCCCGACGTCGACCCATACATCGCCGACCTGCTCGAGCCGGAGTTTGCCGCCCGCGCGGGAGGAGCCTTCCAGGATCGTCACGTCGAGGTCAGGCGCCTCGCGGATGAGGTGCCACGCCGCCGCCAGCCCCGCGATGCCGGCACCGACCACTCCCACCCGCACGCCCATGGGGGTCACTCTGCCACCCCTCGAGCAACGTTTCGGCGGCGTCCCGTGTCCATGCCGGTAGAGCGTCGCCGCCCCGCGACACCGAGGACACGCAGCCGGGAGCCCACCATGAATGTCTTCAGTCACTTCCGCCTCACCGACTCGCGCCGAGGACGGGTCCTGCTCGTGATCGGTGCCGTGGTCCTGCTCGTGGCCCTGTCGATCCCGTTCGGGTTGAGCGCGCTGCGGTCGGGCCCTGCCGCGGATGGCTCGATGCCAGCCAGCGGCTGGCTTCCGGGTCCATCATCCGGATCCGACAAGGCAGGCGGCGCGGCAGAGCCCGTTGCACCCGGAGTCGGGCCCTCCGAGGCTGCCGTGGTCGGGCCGAAGCTGGCGCGCACCGCCTGGCTGGGCGTCAAAGTCACCAACATCGCCAGGGCCAGCGCCCAGGTCCGTGCCATCGCCGTTGCGGCCGGGGGCCAAGTCCTTTCCGAGAGCATCGTGACCGCATCCGACCCGACCGGGTCGTATGGCAGCCCGAAGGGTGCGTCGGGAGTGTCCGAGGACGCGGCCGTGCCGCCCGTGGGGCTCAACGAGGCGCGGTTCACCCTGAGCGTGCCGGCCGACAAGCTCGACTCGGCGCTCGCCGACCTGTCGTCCGCGAATCTCGGTACGGTCTCGTACCGCTCGTCCCAGTCCCAGGACGTGACCGCGACGTACACCGACACACAGGCCCGGATCGAGCCGGCGAAGGACAGCATCGCCCGGGTTCGCGCGCTCATGGTCAAAGCGACGACGTTGGAGCAGATCGTCCTGCTCGAGAGCGAGCTGAGCCGCCGCCAGGCCGACCTCGACTCGCTTCAGCAGCAGCTGGCCGACCTCGACCACCGGACGACGATGTCGGAGGTGTCGGTCTCGCTCTGGACCGACGAGGCGGCGCCCCAACCGAACGACAACGGCTTCCTCGCCGGGATCCAGAAGGCGTGGGACTCGCTGCTGAACTCCCTCGTGGTCGTTCTCACCGGCCTCGCCGTGCTCCTGCCGTGGCTGCTCATCGCGCTCGTCGTGGCCTGGTTCATCCGCCGTTGGATCGGTCGGCGCGGTCGCGGACCAGCTACCGCGGCAAGCACCACCGACTGACCCACGCCCCAATCGAGTGAACAAGATTCGGGATGGATCACTCTCCCAATCGAGTGAACAAAATTCGGGAGGGCCGGCGCTGACCCTGCGTCGGCACCACAACTTCGCCCGGGCGGCGTAGGCGTCGATCGGGGCTGGGTGCGGGCAGTTCCCCGAGGACCAAGCCCAGCGGCATACGGCACCGGTGTGAAAGGGCACCGTGCGCCCGAAAGCTGTTCACTCGATCAAAGGAGGGGTCAGCCGATTCGGCGGCGGACCATCTCCGCCACGTCGCGGATCTCACTCACGCGGAACGCGTGCGCGAGGGCAACGTAGACGATGACGAAGAGCACCCCCGCGAACGAGAGAACGACGCCACTCGTGAAGAGGCGATCCACCACGCTCGACGGCGCCGTGGGGTCCCCGAGGATGGGAGACAACACCGTCATGGCGCCCCAGGCGAGCAGACCCGCGGCAGCGGCGGCCACCCCGATCCGGGCCGTCGAGTCGACGATCTCGCCAAGACCGAGCAGGCCGAGTCGTCGCCGGAGCAGAAAGATCCCCGTCGTCGAGCTGGCGACGTTGCCGACCGTCTGGCCGATGGCGACGACGGCGATCGCCCACTTGGGTTCGAGGGCGAGCGTGATGAGACCAGCGCTGAGCGAGATCGTCGTCAGCACGGCCTGCATGACCAAGGGCGAGCGTCCATCCTCGAGGGCGAAGAAGACGCGGTAACACAACAGGTCCACGCCGAACGGCACGATGCCGAGGATCATGACGACCAGGATGATGGCGGCGAGCTCGATGGACGGCCCGTCGATACCGGGGTTGAGCAGGGCGACGATGGGCGTCGCAGCCACCATGACGAAGACCATCACCGGCACGTTGGCGACGAGCGGCAGGATCATCCCGCGGCGGAAGTCCGACTTGAGCGTTGCGACGTCGTCGTCGGCGGCCGACTTCGACAGCCGGGGGAAAAGCGCCGTGATGATGGAGACCGCGATGAAGGCGTGCGGCAGCATGAAGATGGTGAAGGCCACCGTGTAGACGGACGTCGCTCGCAGCGGGTCCTCCGAGGACCGGCCGGATCGGGCGGCGGCCGTGTTGAGCACCCACTGGGTGATGAAGAACCCGAGTTGGGAAACTGCCAGTCCGGTGAAGGCCCAGACCGCGAGTCGGCTGACCCCCCCGAGGCCCACGCCACGCAGCCCCCACCGGGGGCGATAGCGAAACCCGGTCCGGTAGAGGGCCGGGAGCAACCATGCGGCCTGGGCAACGACGGAGATCGTCGCGGAGCCGGCGAACAGCCAGATCATCGGACCGGTCCACTGGTCCGGCGTGCGAGGCATGGGCTGGCCGTGCACGTTGACGACCTGCGGGGCCGGGAAGACGGCGATGAAGACGAGCAGCCCGACCACCGCGACGACGTTGGCGATGAACGGTGCCCACGCGAAGGCCCCGAACCGGTTCTTGGCGTTGAGGATCTGGCCGAAGAGGGCGAACGCGCCGTAGAAGAAGATCTGTGGCAGGCAGATGAAGGAGAAGGCGAGCGCCAGCCGCTCGAAGTCGCCGCCTCGGTCGCCGGACAGCAGGGACACGAAGGCGCCCGCCCCCAACAGGACCAGGATGGTGATTCCGCCCATCGCGATGACGGCGATCGTCACGACCCGGTCGGTGAACTCCTGGCCGCCGTCCGGCAGCTTCATCGCCCGGGTCAGGGCGGGGATGAGGACGGCGTTGAGGATGCCGCCCGCGGCGAGGATGTAGAAGACGTTGGGCAGGGTGTTGGCGAGGTTGAAGGCGTCACCGGCCGCGAGCGTGCCGATGATCGCGGTGAGGAGGCCGGCCCGGACCACGCCCAGAGCCCGGGACGCGAACGACCCACCCACCATGACGAGGCTCGAGCGGGCCAGCGACCCTTGCTTCTCCGCCTGCGTCACCTGCGCCTCGGACATCAGCGAGTCGACACCTCATGGACCAGGGCGGTCACCCTGGTCAACACGTCGGGGTCGACGTTGGGCGGCACGCCGTGGCCGAGGTTGAAGATGTGGCCCGAGGCCTGCCGGCCTTCCTCCACGATCTCGCGCACCCGTCGCTCGATCGCCTCCCACGGCGCGAAGAGCAGGGCAGGGTCGAGGTTGCCCTGCACCGCATAGCCGGGCCCGAGCCGTTCGACCGCGTCCGCCAGGCTGACGCGGTAGTCGACGCCGACGACCTCGGCGCCCGCCTCGCCCATGAGGCGAAGCAGCTCCCCCGTGCCGACCCCGAAGTGGATCCGCGGCACGTCGAGGTCGCTGACCGCGGCCAGCGCGGCGGCCGAGTGCCGCTGGACGTGGCGGATGTAGTCGGCGCGGGACAGCGCGCCGACCCACGAGTCGAAGAGCTGGATGGCGCTCGCGCCGGCCTCGGCCTGGACGCGCAGGAACGCGCCGGAGATCTGGGCCAGTTTCGAGCACAGGGCGTCCCAGAGCTCCGGGTCGCCGTGCATCATGGCCTTGGTGTGCTCATGGTTCTTCGACGGCCCGCCCTCGACGAGATAGGAGGCGAGGGTGAAGGGCGCGCCCGCGAACCCGATGAGCGGGGTCGAGCCGAGCTCGACGACCAGCTGTCGGACGGCCGCTGTGATGTATGGCACATGGTCCGGGGTGAGATCGACGAGCTGCTCGAGATCCCTCCGCTCCCGGACCGGGCGTGACACGACAGGGCCGACGCCGGCGACGATGTCGAGATCGACCCCGATCGCCTTGAGCGGCACCACGATGTCGCTGAAGAAGATGGCGGCGTCCACCCGGTGCCGACGCACCGGCTGGAGGGTGATCTCCGTGACGAGCTCGGGCCGCATGCACGACTCGAGCATGGGGATGCCCTCGCGGACGGCCCGGTACTCCGGCAGGGAGCGGCCGGCCTGGCGCATGAACCAGACCGGCGTTCGGGACACCGGCTGGCGGCGTGCGGCGCGCACGAGATCGCTGTCCCGGGGGATGGGCGGGCCCGTCGAGAGGGAGGCAGTGGACGTGTCTGGGTTCGGCACCGCTCAATCCTGCCACGCGTGCGGGGGTGGCCCGGCCAGGGACCTCGGCGCGCCCTGCGGACAAAACACTCCCGGCGACATACCCTCGACGGGTGCACACGAGAACGCTGCCGGGGAACCACGGCGCGGACTTCGCGAAGGTGCTCACGGCCCTCCGCGACGTCCGAGTGCGCTCTGACGTGCGACTGACCGAGGTCCCCGCCCCCACCCGGATCGCTCCCTACGCCGCGGCGCTCACCGCCGATGTCATCGACCCGGCCGACCCCGAGGGCGAGCTCGCAACCGGCCGGTTCGTCCTCCTGCACGACCCGGCGGGTCCTGACTCGTGGGCCGGCACCTGGCGTGTGGTCACCTTCGCCCGCGCCGCGCTCGAGCCCGAGCTTGCGGGCGACCCCATGCTCAGCGCGGTCGGCTGGTCGTGGCTGACCGACTCCCTCAAGGGCCGGGGGCTGGCGTGGACTGCCGAGGCGGGCACCGTGACCCGCGTCGTCAGCGAGAGCTTCGGCGGGCTCGCCGACCGCGCCGCCAGTGTGGAGATGGAGATCCGCGCGTCGTGGACCCCGGTCCGCGGCGCCCTCACCGAGCACCTGCGTGCGTGGGCCGACCTGCTGTGCACCATCGCAGGGATCCCGCCCCTGCCGGACGGTGTGGTCCCGCTGCCCGGGCAGCGCCGGTGAGCGCTGAGCCCCGCGACCCGGGCGACGACCGCCACGCGCCGCTTGTTCCCCTCACGATGCCGACGGATGGCGTACCCGACGTCATCACCGACGAGCGGTCCCTGATGCGCGCCGCCGAGGCGGTCTCGGAGGGCTCGGGCCCGATCGGCATCGACGCCGAGCGCGCCTCTGGCTACCGCTACGGGCAGCGCGCTTATCTCGTCCAGGTGCGGCGGGCCGGCGCGGGCACCTTCCTCGTCGACCCCATCGCCGTGCCCGACCTGGCGCCACTCGACGCGGCGATCGGCGATGCGGAGTGGATCCTGCATGCGGCGACGCAGGACCTCGTGTGCCTCTCCGATGTCGGCCTGCACCCCCATGTCCTGTTCGACACCGAGCTCGGCGGCCGCCTCGCCGGGCTGCCGAGGGTCGGCCTGGGCGCCATGGTCGAGCACTACCTCGGCCTCCAGCTCGCCAAGGAGCACTCGGCCGTCGACTGGTCGGCACGTCCGCTGCCGGAGCCGTGGCTGCGCTACGCCGCCCTCGACGTCGAGGTCCTGGTCGACCTGCGCGAGGCGGTGTTGGCCGACTTGGAGCGCCAGGGAAAGGCCGGCTGGGCCAAGGAGGAGTTCGAGTCGCTCTTGTCGTTCACCGGTCCGGAGCCGCGGGTCGATCCCTGGCGTCGCACCTCCGGCATTCATCGCATCCGCGCCCGGCGGGGCACCGCCATCGTCCGGGAGCTCTGGCTGTGGCGGGACGCGGTCGCCCAGGAGCGCGACGTCTCTCCCGGGCGGGTGCTGCCCGACGCCGCCATCGCGGAGATCGCGATGGCCCACCAACGGGCCGAGCGAGCACCGCGCACCCTGACCTCCTCGGATCCGCGCCTGGCCAGGTCGATCCGGCGGCACTCTGAAGCCCTCATTGAGGTGCTCTCCCAAGCCTTGGCCCTCCCCGAGGACCAGCTGCCACCCCTCGCCCTGCCGTCAGTCGGTCCGCCCCCACCACGCACGTGGGCCGATCGGGATCCCGTTGCCGCCGCGCGACTGGCCCGCGCCCGGGAGCTGCTCGGAGGTCTGTCGGAGGAGCTGGCCATCCCGGTGGAGAACGTCCTCACCCCCGACCTGCTCCGCCGCTACCTGTGGGAGGGACCCGCTGCCCCGACGACGGCCGAGGTCGCCCGGGCCCTGACCGCGATGGGCGCGCGCTCCTGGCAGACGACGTTGGCCGCGCCCCTCATCGCCCGCGCCTGCGCGGAGCATCCGCGGCCCTGACGGGCCCCGCGCTCACGACGCCGTGGGGCTGGAACCATGCCCAGCGGCATACGGACATTCAGGCAAGCAGGTGCGCGACGAGGCCGCGCTCGACGAACGACTGATACTGCTCCGGTGTCCACCCCGCCTGGGTCACGAGGCGGTCATAGAACGTCGTGTACAACAGGAGGACGTCGCGCGCCTGCTCCGGTGTGACGCCGTCGCGCAGGTAACCACCCTCGACGAGGTACGCCGCATTGTGCTCCATCCGCGCCGCGCGTTCTCGCTCGATCTGCGCCTGCAGCTGCGCGACCTCGGCGTCGACGTGGGCGGCACTCTCCACGAGGCGGAAGATCGGGTCCGCCACGGCGCCCACCTCGACGGCGAGCCTGGCCCAGTTCCGGATGATCGCGACACCATCCGGGGCCGCGCGCGAGCCTGCGTCACTGCGGAGCTCGGCGTGGGTCGGTGCGGAGCCGGCCAAGGAGCGGTGCCAGACCGCCTTGAGCAGTCCCGCCTTCGAGCCGAATGACTTGTAGATGCTCTCGACCGATACGGCGGCCTCGGCGGCCACGCCGGCGAGAGTCGTCGCCGCGAAGCCGTCGGCGAGGAATTGGTGCCGGGCCGCGTTCAGCACCGTCTCGCGGCGCTCGGCAGCCCGAACCCGCCGACCGGACGCGTCGTAGCGTCGGCGCGGGCGATGACCATTGACAGCGGGTGCCACCAGGCGGATCCTCCAATTGAATACAGATTACTGTAACCAATTTCAGGAGGAGCCATGGACCCGACCCGCACACCGTCGGCACTTCTCGACCAGCTCGTCACCTCGACGAATGCCCATGACCTCGACGCTCTCGTCGACTGCTTCGCCGTGGACTACGAGCTCACTGATCCGGCCCACCCGGTCAGGTCGTTCACCGGCGCCGCACAGGTGCACAAGAACTGGGCTGCGCTCTTTGCCGCCGTTCCCGACATCCATCTCGACGTGCAGCAGCGCGTTCTATCCGGCGAGAGCTTCTGGCTGGAGGGCCGGCAGATCGGCACGCGTCGGGACGGGCAACCGCTGGACAACCAGATGGTCTTCATCGCCCATGTCTCGGGTGGCCGCATCGCCAGCGCCCACATCTACGTCACCCCGGTCGAGCAGGCGGGCCCGGACATCGATGGGGTCATCGGAGGCCTCACCGGGGCCGGGGCGGCCGGCGGAGCGGCGTCGTGATCACCATCGTCGGCGGCACAGGACGACTCGGGCGCCTCGTCGCCGCGCAGCTCGTCTCGCACGGCCACCAGGTGCGGGTCGTCGCCCGGTCGAGGCCGGCAGTCCCGGTACCCGGTGCGGAGTTCGTGGCGGCGGACGTACGCAGGCCAGAGACGCTGCCCGCGGCGCTCGAGCACGCGACCGTGGTCGTGTCGGCGATGCACGGCTTCGACCCAGCATCCGGAGAGTCTCCCGCAGCGGTCGATCGGGACGGGAACACCAACCTCGTGGCCGCGGCACGGCGGGCTGGAGCGCACATCGTGCTCATGTCCGTGGTCGGCGCCGACCCGGGACACCCGATGGAGCTGCACCGGATGAAAGCCGCTGCGGAGCAGGCGCTCCGAACGGGAGAACCGGATCCTGCCCGGCCCGACTGGACGATCGTGCGAGCGTCGGCGTTCGCGGAGCTGTGGGCCGAGATCCTCATGCAGCTGGCTGGCCGCAACGGCGTTCCCAAGGTGTTCGGCTCTGGGACGAACCGGCTCAACTTCGTCTCCGTCGAGGACGTCGCCGCTGCGGTCACCCGAGCGGTGCTGGATCCGACGTTGCGCGGCCAGGCGATCGATGTGGGGGGCGATGACCTGACCATGACGCAGCTGGCACAGCACGCCAGCGGAGGATCCGAGGTCGGGCACATTCCGCGGGGCGCGCTGCGCGTCATGTCATTCGCCATGCGACCGATCCGACCTGCCCAAGCGCGCATGGCCAGCGCCGCCCTGCTCATGGACCAGATCGACCTGACATTCGACCCCGGCCCCGCCCGAGCGGCGCAACCCTGGCTCCCGGCGACGAACGTCACCGATGCCCTCGACGCCCAACGGTGCGCCAAGTTGCGTTAACTCATATATGAGTTAACCTCGGGTCCGTGTCTGAGACCTACTTGACCCGCATCGGCGGCCTGATCCGCGACGCGCGGCGCCACAAGGGAATGACCCAGTCCGATCTCGCAGGCCTGCTGGGGACCTCGCAGAGTGCCGTCACCCGGATCGAAGCCGGGAGGCAGAACCTCAGCCTCGACATGCTCGCCAAGATCGGCGACGCGCTCGACTCCGAGTTCGTCTCAGTGGGTCACTCGGGCCCCCAGCACCTGCGCATCGTCGGCGGAAAACCGCTGTCCGGCTCGATCGACGTCAAGACCTCGAAGAACGCCGCCGTGGCGCTGCTCTGCGCCTCCCTGCTCAACCGTGGGCGCACGACGCTGCGCAACCTCGCCCGCATCGAGGAGGTCAACCGGATCCTCGAGGTCCTCGCATCGATCGGCGTCCGGACCCGGTGGATCCCGGACAGCAACGACCTCGAGGTCATTCCCCCGACCCAGCTACGGCTCGACGCCATCGACGTCGCGGCGGCACGGCGTACCCGGACCGTCATCATGTTCCTCGGTCCGCTCCTGCACGACTACCCCGAGTTCCGGCTGCCTTACGCCGGCGGCTGCGACCTGGGCACGCGGACCGTCGAGCCTCACCTGGCCGCTCTTCGCGCGTTCGGGCTCGAAGTGACCGCGACCCACGGCTTCTACGAGGCGCGCTCGAACCGAAGCGTCAACCCGACCCGCGCCATCGTGCTCACCGAGCGGGGTGACACGGTCACGGAGAACGTCCTCATGGCGGCGGCCCGACACGACGGGACCACCATCATCCGCAATGCCTCGCCCAACTACATGGTCCAGGACCTCTGCTTCTTCCTCGAGAGGCTCGGCGTCCGGATCGAGGGCATCGGCACCACGACGCTCGTCGTCCACGGCCGCGCGCACATCGACGTCGATGTCGACTACTCCCCCAGCGAGGACCCGATCGAGGCGATGAGCCTGATCGCCGCCGCCGTCGTCACCCACTCCGCCATCACCATCCGCCGTGCCCCCATCGAGTTCCTCGAGATCGAGCTGGCGACGCTCGGGGAGATGGAGATGAAGTACGACCTCAGCGAGGAGTACACCTCCGCCAACGGCAAGACCCGGCTGGTCGACATCACGACGGTGCCCGGCCCGCTCCGGGCGCCGACGGACAAGATTCACCCGATGCCGTTCCCCGGGCTCAACATCGACAACCTGCCCTTCTTCGCCCTCATCGGCGCCGTAGCCGAGGGCAGCACCATGATCCACGACTGGGTCTACGAGAACCGGGCGATCTACCTCACCGAGCTGACCAAGGTCGGAGCGCGAGTCCAGCTGCTCGACCCGCACCGCGTCATCATCGAGGGACCCACGCGGTGGCGGGCCGCGGAGGTCGTCTGCCCGCCAGCGCTGCGCCCGGCGGTCGTCATCCTCCTCGCGATGCTCGCGGCGCCCGGCACCTCGGTGCTGCGGAACGTCTATGTGATCAACCGCGGGTACGAGGACCTCGCCGACCGGCTCAACGCGCTCGGTGCGACCATCGAGGTCTTCCGCGACATCTAGACCTGCGTGGTTGTGGTCGTCAGGGCGACCACGACCACGCACGATCCAAGAAATCGCCTCCGTGACCCGCCTTGGACCGGCGGGGGCCGGGCCACATCGCTTCCGTAGATTTGTGTCTGGCACGCACATGATCGGGTCGGTAGACGGTTCATAGTCTTCCGGCATGCCCGACGCCCGCCATGACGCTCGCGACGCCGCTCCAGGGTCCACCGCACCGCTCCGCGGGACGGACCGCACGACGGCCAATGACCCCATCGACCTGAACGGCAAGACGGCCCTCGTCACCGGGGCGGCCAGCGGCATCGGCGCCGCCATCGCTCGGGCGCTGAGCAGGGCGGGGGCCAAGGTGCACGCGGTCGACCGCGACGAGGCGGGGCTGGCCGAGGTCGCCCAGGAGTCGGGGATCAGCCCGGTCGTCGCGGACCTGGCCGATCTCGATGGCCTGGGGGGACTGCCCACCGCCGTCGACATCCTCGTCAACAATGCGGGGATCCAGCACGTCAGCCCCGTCGAGGAGTTCCCGCTCGAGCGGTTCGACTTCATCCTCGACCTCATGCTGGTCTCCCCGTTTCGCCTCATTCGCCAGTCACTCCCCCACATGTACGCCCAGGGCTGGGGTCGGATCATCAACATCTCGAGCGTCCACGGGCTGCGCGCCAGCGCCTTCAAGTCGGCCTATGTCACCGCCAAACACGGACTCGAGGGCCTCTCCAAGGTCGTCGCCATCGAGGGCGCTCCGCATGGCGTGACGTCGACCTGCATCAATCCCGCCTACGTGCGCACCCCCCTGGTGGAGAAGCAGATCGAGGACCAGGCTCGGACGCACGGTATCCCGCCGAGCGAGGTGGTCGACAAGATCATGCTGTCGCCCGTCGCCCTGAAGCGCCTCGTCGAGCCGGACGAGGTCGCCGCCCTGGCGCTGTTCCTCTGCGGCCCAGCGTCCGCCTCGGTCACGGGCACATCCTTCCTCATGGACGGCGGGTGGACGGCGCACTGAGGCATCTGAGGGACCTGAGGGATCACTGCGTGGGCCGCCACCGACGCGCCGCCCCAGTGCCCCCGTGCCTGTGACCTTGCCTAAGATCGGCCCGTGACGACGACACCGGACACCTCGACCGAGCAGGTCCTTCACCTGCTCGAGCTGCTGGCGTCCGGCGCCACCGTGGCCGAGGTTGCCGGCGCCGACGCCCCATCGGTCGGGCGCGATCTGGCCCTGCGCATCGCACACACCCGAGACGTCCACCAGCGCCGGGAGGCCGGGCTCGCGGCGTTGCTCGACACCGCCCGCGAGCTCGCCACCGAACACGACCCGGCCCAAGTGCTCGAGGCGATCGTCCGCCGGGCCCGCCACCTGCTCCAGACCGACCTGGCCTACCTCACGCTCTACGACCCAGTGGCCAAGGACACCTACATGCGGGCCACCTCCGGTTCGGTCTCGGCGGCCTTCCAATCCGTGCGCCTGGCCCTCGGTGACGGACTCGGCGGGCTCGTCGCGTCGACCCAGAAGCCGTACTGGACCGCGGACTACTTCTCCGACGCACGGTTCCAGCACACCCGGCCGATCGACGGCGCCGTCGGCGAGGAGGGAATCGTCGCCATCTGCGGCACGCCCCTCATCGTCGAGTCAGAGTTCGTCGGGGTGCTGTTCGCCGCCAACCGCACCGCGCGGCCGTTCACCCGTGAAGAGGTCGGCCTCCTCGGCAACCTGGCCACCCTCGCGGCCGTCACCCTCGTCCAGACCCGGGCCCTTGCGGACGCCGAGAACGCCGTGCGGGCGCTGCAGCAGGCCCACGAAACGGTGCGCCAGTACGCCGCCGGTGTCGAGAAGGCGGCAGCGGCGCACGACCGCTTCGCTGCCCTCGTCCTCGGTGGGGGCGGGGTCGCTGGAATCACCCACGCGGTCGCCGAGCTGCTCGGTGGCTGGGCGGTCCTCGCCGACGAAGGCAGCGCGGTGCGGTCCGCGACGGGACCGGCGCCGGACCTCATCGAAGGGCCGGTATTCCAGGAGCTCCAGCGGAAGGCAAGCGAGGCGGGTGGACGCATCGTCCACGCCGGCAACACCTACGCCGTGCGAATCACCGCGGCCCACGAGCACCTCGGCACCCTCTTCATCGGTGATGTCGGCGACCTCAGCGACTCCGACTGCCGCACGGTGGAACGCGCGGGCATGGTGACTGCGCTCGTCCTTCTCTTCGAGCGCAACGCCGCGGATGCACGACAGTCCGAGCGGAACCGGCTGATCTCCGATCTCGTCGCGGGCAGGGGCGGCGATGCCGAGCGCGTCCAGCTCGCCCGGGCGTGGGGCTTCGACCCGCTCACCGAGTTCTGCGTCCTCGTCATGCGAGGAGAGGACCGTGCGGCGAACCGCGCCCTCGTGATGTCGGTGAGCACCGCGACCGGCGAGGGCTCTCTCGTCGGCTCGCACGACGGACACATCGTGGCGCTCGTCCCTGGGCAGGATCCGGACACGCTCGCAAAGTCGGTTGCCGCGCGCCTCGCTCGAAGGTCGCCGGTGACGGTGGCCGGCGTGGGACCCGTTACCGGTGTCGACGAGATCCCTGCTGCCCACGAGGAAGGAGCACGGACGGCCAGAGCCCTCATCGCGCTCGGTCACCGTGGCCACGGAGCGGCCGCCACCCAGCTCGGCTTTGCCGGCCTCATCGTCGGCTCCGACCCCGATGTCGCCGAGTACGTCAGGCGGCTCCTGGCGCCGATCCTCGACTACGACGAGCGCCGGGGCACGGACCTCGTCGGCACTCTCGAGGCGTACTTCGCGGCCGGTTCAAGCCCACGCCACGCCGCCGCGAGCCTGCACGTCCACGTCAACACCGTGTCGCAGCGGCTGGAGCGAATCGGCGCGCTGCTCGGCCCCACCTGGCAGCTGCCCGATGAGGCTCTGGAGCTTCAGCTCGCCCTTCGTCTACGCAGATTGCTCGCGCAGGACTGAGCTTCCGCCGCCGGTCCCAGTGAGATCAGTGGGATCAGTGGGACAGGCCCAAGTGGCGATCGATGGCGTCGGCGATCGCCTCGATGCCGGGGGCGTCCATGATGACGTCGTAGTGGTTCGCGTCGACCGGGGTGACCGCCACCGCATCCGGGACCCCGAGAGCGGCAAGCCGCTGCTCGTCATAAAGGCCTTGGGGCTCGTTGAGCAGTCCACGCCGCGCCCACACGAGGTCGATCGGCTTGCCGAGCTCGACGGCTCGACGCACCGCGCCGTGGGTCAGCGGATCGGCCAGGATGTCCGCGCCGTCGGCCCGAACCGCTTCGAGCTCGCAGGAGCTGCGCCATCGGCCGCCCGCTGCCTCGTCCTGGACCAGGTCGTGGATGATGTACTGCCGGACCGCCTCGCCACCGGGACCGCGCAGGGCCGGCCCCAGACTGGGATGGGCGTCCCAGAAGGCGAGGTAGTCCTCCACACCGTCGAACCGCATCGCGAGGCGGTCCATGGCCGGGCCGATGACTGCGGTCAGCGCCGCATCGATGTCGAGATCCGCCGGCGCCGGGATGGCCAGTCCGCCGTCCACCAGGACGGCACCCGAGAACCGCTCCGGGTGGGTGGCCAGGGCAAGAGCGGAGATGAACGCGCCCATGGAGTGACCGACGAGCAGCGGCGCCGCCGCGAAGACCGAGGCGATCGAGCTGAGGTCCTCGACGTGAGCGGCCAGCCCGTATGGCGCCGGCACTCGTCGGCTTCCACCGCGGCCGCGAAGGTCCGGCGCGAGGAAGCGGACTGCGCCGGCTCCGTGACGGCGATCGACCTCATCGGCCACCCGCCGCCAGGACAGGCCGTTCGCGGTGATCCCGTGGACGGCCACGACCACCGGAGCGCCCTCCCGGGCCTCACCAACAGTGAGGTCATGGATGGCGAGGCTGCCGATCGGCTGCTCGATGACGAAGTCGGGGGCGATGCTCATGTCGCGCGGCCTCTCCTGATGAGCCGGCCCCCGAGTCCCGTCAGGCCGGCCGGTGCGAAGTAGACAATGATGATAAAGAACAACCCGAGGATGAAGAGCGGCTCGGACAGGACTTGCTGCACGACGTCCGGCAGTGCGTCCAGGAAGCCTGCGCCGCTCAGCTCCACGAGGCGTGCGTCGGCATAGTGGTAGAGGAAGCCGCCGAGCAGCGCACCCCACATGCTGCCGGCTCCGCCCAGCACAACCATGATGAGCAGGGCCAGCGTGAACTCGGTCGTCGTCACGTGCGGGTTTGACCCGCCGAGGACGAGGGCGTGGACGATGCCCCCCAGGCCGCCGAGGACGGCACCGACGACGATCGCCAGCAGCTTGACGCGGTAGGTGTCGAAGCCGAGCACTGCAGCGCGGGCCTCGTTCTCGCGGACCGCCGCCATGGCGTGACCCGCCCGCGACCGCACGAGCAGCGTCACGACGGCGAACGCGACGACGACGAAACCGAGCGCGAGCCAGTAGCGATAGGGCGCGTTCGCCACGCCGACGAGCAGCTCGGGCACGGCGTCCCGGTTGAGGGACTTCCCCTCTTCACCGCCGGTCAGGCCGCCGGCGTTTCTCATCACGATGATCGACGCCGCCTGGGCGAATGCCAGTGTCACCATGGCGAAGGCGATCCCGCCGACCCGCAACGCGATGCCGCCGACGACGAGCGCGAGCAGCGTCGTCACGCCCAGCGACACGAGGATGGCCACGGGGAGCGGAAGCGCCCAGTCGGACAGGGAGATCGTGAGCAGATAGCTCCCGGCGGCGACGAACAGCGCGTGCCCGAAGCTGAGCAGCCCGGTCCGGCCAAAGATGACGTCGTAGCTGAGCGCGATACCGGCGATCACGAGGCAGGTGGCGAGCAGCTGGAGGCTGCCCGGCCCATTGACCCGACCCGGGAGGAGACCCGGCACCTCGATCGGCACGTACGGCAGGTAGGCGAGCACGGCCAACGCGATGATGGCCGGGAGAGCCTTGAGCGACACGGCGGTCCTCATGCGTGGGCTCCCTTCATTGACGTGGGGCGGAGCAGGAGGACCAGGGCGAGCAGGAGCACGACGGACAGGTCACCGACGCCGCTCGCCGCGTAGAAGTTGGCGAGCTGCTGGACCAGGCCGACGGCCACCGCCGCGACCGCGGTGCCCACCAGGGATCCCATGCCGCCGATGACGACGACGATGAAGGCGTAGATCAGCAGCGAGCCGCCCTGTGCGGGCGAAACCGTGCCGGCGTACTGCGAGTAGAGCAGTCCGGCCAGCGCGGCAGCCGAGCCGCCGAGGGCGAAGACGATCGTGAACGTCCGATGCACGTTGATGCCGAGCGCCTCGACCATGGTGCGGTTCTCGACACCGGCGCGGATGATCAGGCCGAGGCGGGTGTAGTGCAACAGTGCCTGCAACCCGAGGAAGACGGCGAGCGCCACTGCGATGAACAGGAACCGATCATTGGGCAGGCGGGCTCCGAGGAGCGTCGTCGTGCTCGCCATCCACTCCGGCTTCTCCACCGTCCGGGGGTCGGCACCCCAGATGCCTTGTGCCGCAGCGACGCTGGCAAGCGAAAGACCGACTGTGACGAGGACCTGCTGGATGTGGTGCCGGTAGAGCGGCCGGATGAGGACCACTTCGACGATGAGCCCGATGACGGCGCCGACGACGACCGCGACGAGCACGGCTATGGCGAGGCGCGCCGCAACGGAGAGGCTGGCGGGCAGGGCTCCCATGGTGAGGAATCCGGCGTAGGACCCGGCCATCATGAATGCGCCGTGAGCGAAGTTGAGCACGCCCATGAGGCCGTAGATGATGCTGAGCCCGCTGGCCGCGAGGAAGTAGAGGGCCCCCAGTCCCAGGCCCGTGACGAGGATGAGCACGAAGTCCGTCATGCCGCCCCCTCCCGCCGCATCGAGACACCGAGGAGCTCGCGCGTCAGCTCAGGGTCGGCCACGAGCTCCGCCGCACCACCACGGTGCACCACCTGACCGGCGTCGAGCACCACCACCGTGTCGGCGATGCGCCGCACGAGTGGAAGGTTCTGCTCGACGAGCAGGATCGGAGTGGTCCGGGCAACCTCGGCGAGCACGTCGGCGACCTCGGTGACCAGCTTCGGGGCCAGACCCTTGGTCGGCTCGTCGATGAGCAGCACGGACGTGTCCTTCAGCAGGACCCTGGCCAGCGAGACCATCTGCTGCTGGCCACCGGAAAGCGTCCCCGCGCGCTGCTTGGCGCGGGCGATGAGGTCGGGGAACAGCCTGCCCACGATGGGCGCCTCCACACCGCAGTCCGGATCGACGAGACGCAGGTTCTCGTCCACGGTGAGGCCACCGAAGACCTCCCGGTCCTCGGGGACGTAGCCGATGCCGCTGCGGATGATCCGTGTCGTCGCCTCGTCCTGGATCTCTCTGTCCCGCAGGAGGATCCGGCCGGTGCGCGGGGCGAGGCCGATGATCGCCTTCAACGTCGTCGTCTTGCCCACACCGTTGCGCCCGAGCAGGGCGGTCACCCCGCTCGCCGGCACGGTGAACGAGACACCCTGCAAGACGTGGGAGCCGCCGTAGCGGACGTGGAGGTCCTCGACCGAGAGCACCGGGCCGCCGTCGCCGCCGGGTGCGGCCGCCCGGTCGAGGGCGGTGGTCATGTCAGTCACAGGGCTTCTCCAAGGTAGGCCTGTTGGACGCGCTCGTCGGCGGTCACTTGCTGAGGCGATCCGGACGCGAGCAGCTGTCCGTGGTGGAGCACGGCCACGCGGTCCGCGAGCCCCAGGACGACGTGCATGTGGTGCTCCACCATCGCGACGGCCACCCCCGAGTCCCGGACCTCGCCGATGATCTCGGTGAGTCCGTCCACGTCCTCGGCGGACACACCGGCCATGGGTTCGTCGAGGAGCAGGACCTTCGGGTCCGAGGCAAGCGCCATGGCGAGCTCGAGCTTCCTGCGGTCACCGTGCGAAAGGTCCCGCGCACAGGTCGTGGCCTTTCCCGGCATCCGGACCCGCTCCAGGAGAGTGTCGACGTCCTCCCCGGCGGCCCCATCGCGTCCCGGACGTGCCACGCGGAACGGCGAGAAGGGTGCCGACCCGCTCGCCTGGACCGCCAGGTGGACGTTCTCGCCGGCGGTCAGCCCGTCGAAGAGCGCGGAGGTCTGGAAGGACCGCGACAACCCCAGACGAGCCCGGCGCGTTGCCGACCGCTTCGTGACGTCGTCGCGGCCCAACCGGACCGATCCGGTCGTCGGGCGGGTGACCCCGCTGAGGATGTTGACGAGCGAGGACTTGCCCGCCCCGTTGGGGCCGATGATGCCGAGCAGCTCACCGGCCCCGACGTGGAGGGAGACGTCATCGAGGATCTGGGCGCCACCGACCTTCCAGCCGATGGCCTCCCCGCTGATGACTGGTGCGGTCACTTGAACGGCGTGACCGGGGGAGCGACGGCCGCGGGGTCAAGGGTCTCGCCGAGGGCCGGCATGACGTTGCTGCCGTCCTGCTTGAGCGTGGCCGTGAACATCGGCTGCAGCAGCGCGTGGTCCTCGGCACGGATCTCGAGCTGACCCTTCGGTCCCTCGAACTTCCAGCCCTCGAGCGCGGACACCATGGCATCAACGTCCGAGTCGCTTGCCTCGATGGCGTGCGCGATCATCTGGGCCGCGACGAAGCCGTCGTTGGTGAAGAGGTCGACCGTGGCGCCCTGCTCCTTCATGCCCTCGTCGAGCGCCTTGTAGGCGGCGTTGTCGGCTGCGCCGTCGAAGAAGTGGGAAAGGAAGTTGATCTGCGTCGATGCCTTGCCGAAGATCGCGTGGGTCGGCTTGATGTCGAGACCGGTCACGACCTTGGTCGACTCGAAGACCCCCTGCTGCTCCAGCGTCGACCACATCGCGGCCGCGTTGGTGCCGGCCCAGGCGACGAAGAGCAGGTCCGGAGAGGAACCCTTGATCTTCGTGGCGAACGGGGTCACATCGGTCGCGGCAGCGGGGACCTCGACGGAGTCGACCGTCGCGCCCTTGCCCCCGAGGACGGCGGTGACGGCGGCGATGTTGGCCTTGCCGAAGGCGCTGTCCTGCGCCAGCACGGTGACCTTCTTGCCGGTCACGTCGCCGAGCATGGAGCCGGCGGTCGCGACGTCCTGGAAGGTCTGGCGACCAGACCGGAAGGTGTACTTGTTCGCGCCCGTCACGGCGTCGACGGCCGCCGGGCCGGAGACGAACAGGATCTTGTTGTCCGCGGCAAGCGGCGCGACCTGCAGGGCGACACCAGACGAGGTCGAGCCCGCGATGATCTTGTGGCCTTGACCGATGAGGTCGGTGGCGGAGGCGACCGCCTTTGCCGGGTCGCCGGCATCGTCCTGCTCGGTGACCTCGATCTTGTGGCCGTTGACCGCGCCCGTGCCCTTGGTCGCGTAGTCGAGACCGGCGGCAAAGCCCTGACGGTACTGCTCACCGTAGGTCGCGAGCGGACCCGACTTCGAGTAGACGAGGCCGACCTTGACGGGGGCCCCTGACGCTGCGTCGCCCGCCCCCGGCGTGCCTTGGTCGGCCGGGGCGCCGGGCTCACCGGGCGTGCCACAGGCCGCCACCGACATGCTGAGCAGGGCTCCCGCCAGCACGACACTCCAACGCTTGGACACGATGGTCCTCCACCTCTGGTGGGTGCTCGCTTCCCTGGTCGTCGCGAGATCCTTTGTCACCCAGCCGTTCCCGGCGAAAGTAGTTGAGCGTGCCTCCCCGCTTCGTGGGCTCGCCCACCACAAAGGGCTAGATCCCATGTGTGCAGTCGACACGGAAGCCGACCACGGCGGCGCCGCACTGACGCTCGCGAGCGAGCCCAGCGGCATACCCCGGCAATGAGTCTGGTGGTCAGCGCGCGGTGAGCTTGGGGGCGAGGCCGGCCACGACCGTGTCGGCCGTCAGTCCGAGCTCCTCGAGGAGCTCGGAGCGCGATGCGTGCGCGAGGAAGCGCTTCGGGATGCCGAAGGTGTGCACCGGTACGTCAATTCCCGCTTCCCGCAGCGCGGACGTGACGGCAGACCCGATCCCGCCGCTGACGAGGTTGTCCTCCACCACCGCAACGGCACCGGCGGACCGGGCCAGCTCGACGAGGGCCGGGCTGACGGGAAGCACCCAGCGCGGGTCGACGACGCGCACCGTATGGCCCTGGGCAGCGAGCTTCTCCCCCACGTCGACCGACATCCCGGCGAACGCCCCGACACCGACGACGAGGACCTCAACCTCCCCCTCGCCGGTCTCGTGCAGGACGTCGATGCCGCCCACGGATCGCACGGCGGCCACCGGCTCGGCCACGTCGCCCTTGGGGAAGCGCAGCACGGTCGGCGCGTCGGACACGTCGAGCGCCTCGCGCAGCTGCAGCTTGACCTGCTCGCCGTCACGGGGTGCGGCGAGGTGCAGGCCGGGCACGATCGAGGTGAGGGTCATGTCCCACATTCCGTTGTGGGACGGTCCGTCGCTGCCGGTGACCCCGGCGCGGTCGAGGATGAACGTCACACCCGCGCGGTGCAGCGCGCAGTCCATGAGCACCTGGTCAAAGGCCCGGTTGAGGAAGGTCGCGTAGACCGCGACGACGGGGTGCAGCCCCGCGAAGGCCAGCCCGGAGGCCATGGTCACGGCATGCTGCTCGGCGATGCCCACGTCGAAGACGCGGTCGGGATGGGTGGCGGCGAAGCCGTCGAGCCCCACCGGGATGAGCATCGCTGCGGTGATCGCCACGACGTCGGGCCGCTCGGACCCGATGCGGACCATCTCCTCGTTGAACTCGTCGGTCCAGATCCGGCCGGACACCTGGAAGGGCAGCCCGGTCTCGGGGTTGATCTTGCCGATCCCGTGCATGTGGTCGGCCACGTCGTCGAGGGCGGGCTGGTAGCCGCGGCCCTTCTGGGTGATGACATGGACGATGACCGGCCCGCCGAACTCCTTCGCCTGCCGCAGGGCCTTCTCGACGGCCTGTTCGTCATGCCCGTCGACCGGCCCGTAGTACTTGAGCCCGAGGTCCTCGAACATCCCCTGCGGGGCGACGATGTCCTTGATCCCCTTCTTCACCCCGTGCAGCGTCTCGAACATCGCACCGCCGACGACGGGCGTGCGCACGAGGGAGCGCTTGCCCCAGCCGAGGAACCGCTCGTAGCCCTGGGTCGTGCGCAACGTCGCCAGGTGCTCGGCGAGACCGCCGATGGTGGGGGCGTAGGAGCGCTCGTTGTCGTTGACGACGATGACGAGCGGCAGGTCCCTGTCGACCGCGATGTTGTTGATCGCCTCCCAGGCCATCCCACCGGTGAGCGCGCCGTCACCGATGACGGCCACCGTGTGGCGGCCGCTCTCGCCGCGCAGTCGGCGCCCCTTGGCGATCCCATCGGCCCAGGACAGGGCAGTCGATGCATGGGAGTTCTCGACGACGTCGTGCTCGGACTCGGCGCGGCTCGGGTACCCGGACAGGCCGCCCTGCTTCTTGAGCTTGCTGAAGTCGTGCCGCCCGGTCAGCAGCTTGTGCACGTAGGACTGGTGGCCCGTGTCGAAGACGATCGTGTCCCGGGGCGACTCGAAGACGCGGTGCAGCGCGATCGTGAGCTCGACGACACCAAGGTTGGGGCCGAGGTGCCCACCCGTCTTGCACACCTCCGTGACGAGGAAGGTGCGGATCTCCTCGGCAAGCTCCGGCAGGTCGGCTGCCGCCAGTGCCTTCAGGTCCGCTGGGCTCTCGATCTGCTCGAGCAGGCTCACGCTGGCCAGTTCCTCTCGTTGGGATGCGTCGATCGAGTCTACGGCGTGACCGGCCGGGGCCAGAAAGCCGTGGTCCCGGCCCGCACGGTTTCGTCACCAGCTTCACAGGAGGCCTGCACAAGCCATGCCGTATGCCGCTGAGTTCCTCGCGCGCGTCGCTCCCGTCAGTGCCCGCCGGGGGGAGGCTCACAGAGACTCACAGGCGGGGTGCGAAGACCTTGCCCTGGAGGGCCTCGTGGAGCAGGCGCGCGGACCGTGATGCGGCGAGCAGGCGGATGCCCTCGGCCTCGATCTGGACCAGGATCTCGTCGAGCGCCTCCGCGGGGACGTGCGGACCGATGGCGACGCGAGCCTCTCGCCAGGCCTCGCGCATGGCGACGACCTGGCCCTCGAGGTGGCGGCCGGCGAGCCAGGCGAGGGCGATCGGGTGCTTGCGCCAGCCGGTGTAGGACCGGTAGTCGGGCGGGCACTGGTCGAGCAGCCACAGCACCGCCCGGTCCTCCCATCCCGGCGTGTGGGCCGGGGGCACGCCCTCGGGCCAGCCGGGTGGGGTGTGTGCTGCCATGCGGTCATTGTGCACGCCAGAGTTGACCCCAGCCCCGCATACCGCGCTCAGCGGCATACGGGGCCCTCGTCCTGTCTTGAGCGGGACTCAGCTGGCGACGAGTGAGCGGAGGACGTACTGGAGGATGCCGCCGTTGCGGTAGTAGTCCGCCTCACCAGGCGTGTCGATGCGCACGACCGCGTCGAACTCCTTCGTCGAGCCGTCCTCGGCGGTCGCGACGACATGGACCGTCCGGGGGCTGTTGCCCTCGTTGAGCTCGGTGATGCCCGAGATCGAGAACGTCTCCGTGCCGGTCAGGCCGAGCGACTCGGCGTTCTCGCCCTCCGGGAACTGGAGCGGGATCACGCCCATGCCGATGAGGTTGCTGCGATGGATCCGCTCGTAGCTCTCGGCGATGACCGCCCTGACCCCGAGCAGGCTCGTGCCCTTGGCGGCCCAGTCGCGCGACGACCCGGAGCCGTACTCCTTGCCGGCGAGGATGACCAGTGGCGTGCCCGCAGCGGCATAGCTCTGCGCAGCGTCGTAGATCGTCGTCTGCTCGCCGCCCTTGGTGAAGTCACGGGTGAAACCACCCTCGACGCCGTCGAGGAGCAGGTTCTTGAGGCGGATGTTCGCGAACGTGCCCCGGATCATGACCTCGTGGTTGCCGCGGCGGGAGCCGTAGGAGTTGAAGTTCTTCCGCTCGATGCCGTGCTCCTGCAGGTACCTACCCGCGGGGCTGTCGGCCTTGATCGACCCGGCCGGGCTGATGTGGTCCGTGGTGACGGAGTCACCGAGCTTGGCGAGCACCCGGGCGCCCTCGATGTCGGCGACGGGGGCCGGCTCTGCCGTCATGCCGTCGAAGTACGGGGGCTTGCGGACGTAGGTCGACTCGGCGTTCCAGGCGAACGTGTCGCCCTCCGGCGTCGGGAGCGACCGCCAGCGCTCGTCCCCGGCGAAGACGTCCGCGTAGTCCTCGGTGAACATCTCCTTGCTGATCGACTCGGCGATGGTCCGCTCGACGTGCTCCGGAGCCGGCCAGATGTCCCTGAGGTAGACGTCGTTGCCGTCCCCGTCCTGGCCCAGGGGCTCGGCCTCGAAGTCGAAGTCCATCGTGCCGGCCAACGCGTACGCGATGACGAGCGGTGGGCTCGCGAGGTAGTTCATCTTGACGTCCGGGTTGATCCGGCCCTCGAAGTTCCGGTTCCCCGAGAGGACCGACGTGACGGCGAGGTCGCTGTCGTTGACCGCCTGCGAGACCTCCTCGATGATCGGTCCGGAGTTACCGATGCATGTCGTGCAGCCGTAGCCGACGAGGTGGAAGCCGAGCTTCTCGAGGTAGGGCCACATTCCGGCCTTGTCGTAGTAGCCGCTGACGACCTTGGAGCCCGGCGCCATCGAGGTCTTGACCCACGGGGCAACCGTGAGCCCCTTCTCGACGGCGTTCTTGGCAAGCATCGCGGCAGCCATCATGACCGAGGGGTTGGACGTGTTGGTGCAGCTCGTGATCGAGGCGATCGCGACGTGGCCGTGATCGATCGTCTGCTCGGCACCATGGAGGGTGACGGTGGTCGGGTGGCTGGCCCGGGCGAGTCCCGCGGGTGCGGCTGGCGAGTGGGAGGGCCGGCCTGCGCTCTCGGACGCCTCGTGCGCGTCGTGGGAGGGCGAGTCGGACGCCGGGAACGTGCCCATCAGCTCCTGGTCGACGCTGCTCTTCTCGATGCTGTTGCCGTTGACGACGTAGTTCTTCAGGTCATTGCGGAACTGATCCTTGGAGCGGCTCAGCTCGATCCGGTCCTGCGGGCGCTTCGGCCCGGCGATGGAGGGGACCACCGTCGAGAGGTCGAGCTCGAGGTACTCGGAGTAGCGCGCCTCCGTGCCCGGCTCGAGCCACATGCCCTGCTCCTTGGCGTAGGCCTCGACGAGCGCAACCTGCTCGTCGGAGCGACCCGTGAGGCGCAGGTAGTCGAGCGTGACCTGGTCGATCGGGAAGATCGCGCACGTGGACCCGAACTCCGGGCTCATGTTGCCGATGGTGGCCCGGTTGGCGAGCGGCACCTGGGCGACGCCCTCGCCGTAGAACTCGACGAACTTGCCGACGACGCCGTGGTCGCGCAGCATCTCGGTGATGGTCAGGACGACGTCGGTGGCCGTCGCGCCGCTCGGGATCGACCCGGAGAGCTTGAAGCCGACGACGCGCGGGATGAGCATCGACACGGGCTGGCCGAGCATGGCCGCCTCGGCCTCGATGCCGCCGACGCCCCAGCCGAGCACGCCGAGGCCGTTGACCATCGTCGTGTGCGAGTCGGTGCCGACGCACGTGTCGGGGTAGGTCACACCGTCGCGGGTCATGACGACGCGCGCCAGGTGCTCGATGTTGACCTGGTGGACGATGCCGGTGCCGGGCGGGACGACCTTGAAGTCGTCGAACGCGGTCTGGCCCCAGCGGAGGAACTGGTAGCGCTCGTGGTTGCGCTGGTACTCGATCTCGACGTTCCGCTCGAACGCGTCGGGGCGGCCGAAGACGTCGATGATGACCGAGTGGTCGATGACCAGCTCGGCGGGAGCGAGGGGGTTGATCTTGGCGGGGTCACCACCGAGATCGGCGACGGCCTCGCGCATCGTCGCCAGGTCGACGACGCATGGCACGCCAGTGAAGTCCTGCATGATGACGCGCGCCGGGGTGAACTGGATCTCCGTGTCGGGCTCGGCGTTGGCCTCCCAGCCGCCCAGGGCGCGGATGTGGTCAGCCGTGATGTTGGCCCCGTCCTCGGTCCGCAGCAGGTTCTCCAGGAGAACCTTGAGGCTGTACGGGAGGGTGTCGTGTCCCTCGACCTGAGCGAGGCGGTAGATCTCGTACGACTGACCGCCGACCTCGAGGGTCCCCTTGGCCTTGAAGCTGTCAACACTGCCCACAGCGGGCTCCTTCCAGCAACTGAAGTTGGATGTCGCTATCGACCATTTATCTTGATATCAAGATATCTAACCACACGCCCCGACCATTGTCAGCCCGGGTCGCCCACGCGACCAGAGGAATGGCGGCCGATCCTCAGCCGGCGGGTTCGAGCACGGCGAGGCACTCGACGTGGTGCGTCATCGGGAAGGCATCCCAGGCCTCCACGTGCGTGAGCCGCAACCCGTGGTTCGCGGCTGCCTTGACGTCGCGGGCGAGGGCGGCCGGATCACACGCGACGTAGACGACACGTCGGGGGCGCATCGCAGCCACGTGCCCGATGACCGCGGGACCCGCGCCCGTGCGGGGTGGGTCCAGCACAACGAGGTCCGTGGTGATCTCTTGCGAGACAAGGGAGCCCAGCTCATGGTCGACACGGCTGGTCCGCCACTCGACGTTGTCCTGCCCCTCGGTGTTGAGCAGGCCGTTCGAGACAGCGAGCGCATCGCCCTCGACAGCGAGGACAAAACCACCGGGCGACACGAGCTCGCCGAGACGCATGGTGAACAGGCCCGAGCCGGCGTAGAGGTCGAGGACGCGCTCGCCGGGTGCCGGCTCGAGGAGCGCGACGACCCGGGACAGGAACGTTGATGCCGCGCCCGGATGGACCTGCCAGAAGCCTCTCGCGGAGACGACGTACTCCCCCTCCCACGACCCGTCGTGGACACGCTCGCCCACGAGGCCACCGCCCTGGTCCGCCCCGCGCGGGATCGGCAACGGGACGAGCACCGGCTCAGCTGGATGGGCTGCATCGATGACGTCGACCGCGGTGCAGCCCTGCCACTCGGTATCGAGCACGCCGGAGGCTCTGACACCCTCCGTCGCGATGAGGCAGTCATCGACCGGGACGATCCGGCGCGAGCGGTGCCCGTGCAGCCCGGCTCTGCCCGCACGGTCGACGGCGAACTCCACACGCGTGCGCCAGCGGAGCCCGTCGCGGTCACCGGGGACGGGTTGGACGTCGACCTCGAGCTCGGTGCCGGCGAGCCGGGCGAACTGCTCGCGCACGACGGCGGCCTTGAGCTCACGTTGGTGGGCGAGCGCGGCATGCTGGAAGTCGCATCCTCCGCAGACGCGTTCTGCGGCGTAGCGACAGGGCGCCGGCACCCGGTGGGCCGAGGCCCGCAACACCTCGACGGCGTCCGCGCGGACGAACCGGTCACCGACCCGGCCCTCGGTCACCCGAGCCACGACCCGCTCCCCAGGAAGGGCGTGCCGGACGAACACCACCTGCCCCTCGTTCCGCGCGACGCAGTGGCCACCGTGCGCGACGGCTCCCACGTCGAGCGTCCACTCGGCCCCGACGAGGCTGGCTCGGCCCGCAGGTCGCTCCCGAGGAGTGCGACGGCTCATGTGCCGCCGCCGCGCACGGAACCGGGAATGGGGGGCATGTCGATCCAGTCGCGCTCCGCGCCCTCCGAGGAGGCGAGCTGCCACGGCACGCTGACGACCATCACGCCGGGGGTGAACAGCAGCCGCGCCTTGAGGCGTAGCGCGCTGTGGTTGTGGAGGACCTGTTCCCACCACCGGCCGAGGACGTACTCCGGCAGGTAGACCGTGACGAGGTCCCGCGGGTTGCCGGTCCGGATCGAGCGCACGTAGTCGAGGATCGGTCGGGTGATCGAGCGATAGGGCGAGGCCAGGACCTTGAGGGTGACGGGGATCTGCCGTCTCTCCCACTCCTCCACGAGGGCATGGGTCTCGTCGGGATCGACGTCGACGGTGACTGCCTCGAGCATCGACGGCCGGCTCGCCCGCGCGTAGGACAGTGCGCGCATGGTCGGCTTGTGGACCTTGGAGATGCACACGATGGCGTGGACGTGGCTGGGCAGCAGGGGTTTGTCGGACTCCCAGTCGATGGCGAGCTCCTGGCTGACCCGCTCATAGTGCTTCCTGATGCCCAGCATGAGCGCGAAGAGCACGGCCATCGCGAGGATGGCGTAGCGGGCGCCGGCCTGGAACTTCGTGATGAGCACCACGATCAGGACCGTGCCAGACATCGCCGCACCAATGGCGTTGATGACGCGCGACCGCATCATCCGGCCGCGGGCCCTGGCGTCGCGTTCCAGGCGCAGGTGCCGGGTCCAGTGCCGGACCATGCCGATCTGGCTCACCGTGAACGAGACGAAGACGCCGACGATGTAGAGCTGGATGAGCGCGGTCACCTCGGCCTTGAACGCAATGACGAGCAGGATCGCCGCACCCGACAGGATGAGAATGCCGTTGGAGAAGGCCAGCCGGTCACCCCGGGTGTGCAGCTGGCGGGGCAGATAACCGTCGCGCGCGAGGATCGAGGCGAGCACGGGGAAGCCGTTGAACGCAGTGTTGGCGGCGAGCACGAGGATCAGGCCGGTGACGATCGAGACGAAGACGACCCCGACCTCAAAGTCCCTGAAGACCGCTACCGACAGCTGGCCGATGACCGTGTGCTGGACGTAGTCCTCGCCGACCGGCTGCCCGTTGCGCATCAGCTGGGAGGCTGGGTCGTCGGCGATCTTGACCCCGGTCCACTGGGACAGGGCGATGATCGACGTGAGCATCGTGATCGACAGCATCCCCATGAGGAGCAGGGTCGTCGCGGCGTTGCCGCTCTTGGGCTTGCGGAAGGCGGGCACGCCGTTGGAGATCGCCTCGACGCCGGTCAGGGCGGCGCATCCGGACGAGAACGCGCGTAGGAGCAGGAACCCAGCCGCGAGCCCGGTGATGGCCTCGTCCCCCTCGGGCACGAGCGTCAGCCCAGCAGACTCCGCCGGTGCGAGGTTTCCGGTGAACTGCTGGAGGAAGCCATAGGCGCCCATGCCGACGATGGCGACCATGAACGCATAGACCGGCACGGCAAAAGCCATGCCCGACTCCCGGACGCCACGCAGGTTCATCGCGGTGAGGAAGAGGATCAGCACGACCGCGACGATGACCTCTCGGCCGCGCACGAAGTCGAGGACGGTGGCGGCGTTCTGGACACCGGACGAGATGGACACCGCGACGGTCAGGACGTAGTCGACGAGCAAGGAGCTGGCCACGGTGAGCCCAGCCTTGGGGCCGATGTTCACCGTGGCCACCTCGTAGTCCCCGCCTCCCGATGGATAGGCGTGGACATTCTGCCGGTAGGAGGCGACGACGACGAGCATGACCAGGATGACCGCGACCGTCACCTGCCAGCTGTGGCTCATGACGAATGCGCCGCCGGCGAGGCCGAGCATGAGCAGGATCTCATCCGGAGCGTAGGCCACGGACGAGAGCGCATCGCTCGCAAAGATCGGCAGGGCAAGGCGCTTGGGCAGCAGTGTCTCGTGGAGCCGGTCGCTGCGCATCGCACGACCGATGATGACGCGCTTCCAGAGCGAACCAGTTCCTGGCACGACGACACTGTATGCCGCTGGGCCCGGCAGCGTCGTCACGTGCGCCGCGCACTACGGCTGGGTGTAGCGTCGCGACCGTGCACTTCGTCATCATGGGCTGTGGGCGAGTCGGCTCGACCTTGGCCCGTATGCTCGGTTCACACGGCCACGACGTCGCCATCATCGACCAGGACGTATCGGCCTTCCGGCGGCTCGGCACCTCGTTCGAGGGGCAGACGGTCACGGGCATCGGCTTCGACCGCGACACCCTCATGGCTGCCGGCATCAAGGGCGCCTACGCCTTCGCCGCCGTGAGCAGCGGCGACAACTCCAACATCCTCGCAGCGCGCGTCGCGCGCGAGACGTTCGGGGTCGAGCATGTCGCCGCCCGCATCTACGACCCTCAACGCGCCGCCGTCTACCAGCGTCTCGGCATCCCTACGGTCGCCACCGTCAAGTGGACTGCGGACCAGATGATCCAGCGCCTGCTGCCCTCCGGGGCGATGCCGGAGCTGACCGACCCGAGCGGCCAGGTCGTCATCGCCGAGGTGCCTCTGGCGGAGGGATGGATCGGCAGCTCGCTGACCGATGTCGAGGCCAGGACCGGGGCGCGCGTCGCATACATCACCCGTCTCGGCCAAGGGGAGCTCCCTCGTCCCGACACCGTGGTCCAGCAGGGCGACCTCGTCCACCTGGCCCTCATGCGAGACGAGCTGGCGCGTGTCGAGCGCATCTGCGACCAGCCACCCGTGCTCCATTGACCATCGTCCGCGCAGCCTCGCCCTCGCGGACGTAGGTTGGTGCGAGGACTCGGCTTCTCTTGAGGAGTGATCAGATGCGCGTCGTCATCGCCGGAGCAGGCAGCGTGGGGCGATCGATCGCCCGCGAGCTGCTCGCCAACGGCCATCAGGTACTGCTCATCGACAAGGACGCCGATGACGTCCAGGCGTCCCGCGTGCCGGAGGCGTCGTGGCTCTTGGCCGACGCGTGCGAGCTCAGTGCACTGGAGGAGGCGCGTCTCGAGGCGTCCGACGTCGTCGTGGCGGCCACCGGCGACGACAAGGCCAACCTTGTCCTGTCCCTGCTCGCGAAGACGGAGTTCGGCGTCCCTCGCACCGTTGCACGAGTCAACAATCCCAAGAACGAGTGGATGTTCGACGAGTCCTGGGGCGTTGACGTCGCTGTCTCGACTCCGCGGCTCATGACCGCTCTCATCGAGGAGGCCGTCAGCATCGGTGACCTCGTGCGCATCTTCGAGTTCCAGCAGGGCCGCGCCTCCATGGTCGAGATCACCCTGCCGGACGGTAGCCCGTTCGCCGGCCAACGCGTGGGCGACATCATCTGGCCCACGGACACGGTCCTCGTCGCGATCATCCGTGACGAGCGGCCGATCGCACCGACGCGGGACGACGCAATGGAGGTCGGAGACGAGCTGCTCTTCATCACGACCGCAGAGCAGGAGCCGCAGCTGAAGCAGCTCGTCGCCCCGCGATCCCGTCTCAACGACGTCGGGATCGACCGCTGAGCCTCAGTCGTCGCCCGCGGACTCGACCGTCACGGCGCCGGGCCGCCGGGGGTCGATCGGGGTGTTCCCACGCAGGAGAATTGCGCCCATGACCGTGATGGCGACGATGTAGGCGGGCCATCCGAGCACGACCTTGGCCACGCCGAGAGCCGCCACCTGCTCGGCGAGATAGAGCGGCACCATGACGGCCAGCCGGACGACATTGAGCGCGATGAGGACCCACGCGAGACGCATCGCCACCGTGATGATTCCCGGATGCTTGTGCCACCACGTCGGGTCCTCCGCGAACGCCTCCGGCTCGGCCACCGCGACGACGAAGCCGAAGAGCGGCCATCGGGCCAGGTTGGTGACGAGGAGGAGGACGAGGAGGCCGGCGTTCTGCAGCATGCCGGGCAGGAACGCGTCCTCCGCCTGGCCGGACCTGAGGGCGAAGAAGGCAGAGATCCCGACGCCGACCGCAGCGTAGGCGATGAACCGTGGGTCCTGTCGCTGCAGGATCCGGAGCGCGAGCGGGATCAGGACCATGACGCCCGCCGCGAGCAGCGACACCTTGAGGTCCTTCGTGAAGGCCCAGGTCAGGGCGAAGGCGAGGGTCGGGACCGCTGACTCGACGGCCCCTCGCCACCCGCCGATCGCTTCCGAGAGCTTGACGCGGAGCAGTTCCTCGACGGTTGGGTACCGGCGCAGGTCCGTCTCGGACCGCGCCACGCCGCTGGCGACGGGGGTGCCGTCAACGTGCTCAGCCAAGGGACTCCCCTGCTCTCCCGATGACCTCGTAGGCCGGGTTGAAGATGGTGACGGTGCGACGCTGGAGGGTAACCCGTCCGGTCGCTCGGAGGTGGATGCCGGGCGAGATCCCCGGAATGCTACGCCGGCCCAACCACACGAGGTGCAGGGCACCACTGCCGTCCCACAGCTCGACATCGAGAGCCGGCACGTCTACCCGGGGGCGCAGGGCCATGGTCCGCACCTCGCCGACGACGGTCACTCGCGCCCTCGGTCGAGCCTCCCGGATCGGGACGACCTCCGCCTCGGCGGCGTGCGGCCTTGGCTCGATGGGGCCGTCGACGTCAGGGTGGTCTCGACGGAGCCGCTCCGCGAAGCGGCGCAGGCGATTTCCGGTGTCAGACGTCATGAGGATCTGCGCTGCGGGACAGCGAGCCCGCGGTCATCGGGATCACCGGACCTCGGTGATCTCGGGCCCGCGCTCGAATGGCTTGAGGTCGTCGAGCCGCCGCCGGTCACCAGTCCCGTCCTGGTCGGGCTGGGCGTGGTCGTGCTCATCGTGCTGCTCGGGTGGCTGCGTGGGCTGTCCCGTGCTGTCGGGGAGCCGCAGGGCGAGCAGCTCACGGGGAGGCCGGGCCTCGTCGCCCCGGTCGATGACGGTCGTCCGGATCACGTCGTGCACGTCCACAGCGGCCGCGTCGTCGATGGCGGCGCGGCCGCTCACCACGGCCCGGAGGAACCATCGCGGCCCGTCGAAGCCGATGAACCGGGCCGGCATCAAGACGGTGCGACCATCGGGCCCCTTCTGGGGCATCCGCGTCAGCAGCTCCTCACCGAACTCACCGGTGCGGACCTCGGACGTGCCACCTGAATCGGTGATGCTCTTGCCGATCTCGTTGCGGATGTCGATCCAGACACCCTCGCTCCTCGGCGCCGCGAAGGCCTGCAGCTGCACGGCGGACTCGCCGAGCACCGCCGTGACTCCGGTGATCTGCTGCTCCTGCTCGTTCACCTCGAGGCGCAGTTCCATACCCGGCTTGCCCTTGAGCCAGAGCGCCCCGAGGTTGAGGTACTCGCTGTCGTCCCGCACGGCGGACCGGTCAAACGGACCGGTCATCCCGTCGACCGTGGCAATGCCCGCCCCCACCTCCTCCGGGCCTCCCAGGCCCTCACCTGAGTCGAGCCGGAGGTCGTCATCCAGGTCATCGAAGTCCGCCTCAGGGGCTACCTGCTCGTCATGGGCCGACTTGCGGCGGCTGAAGAGTCCCACGTGAATCCGTCCTTCTGTCTACAACTGTCGAGGGGCCGAGCGGCGCACCCCGGGCGACCATCGGCCGGCCTGGCGAACCCGGCGAGTGGCGGGGCCACTGGTGGGGCCCGGTGCATCCTGTCAGGTCCAGTCAGGCGCTCGGCGGTCGCGCTGCCCCGAAGCCGCCGGTCGACCCGTGTCCAGTGTCCCCCCGGACGGTCGCGTCGAGCGAATCGACGGCAACGAAGCGTGCTCGAGCCACCGGCTGCACGACGAGCTGGGCGATGCGGTCTCCGCGGTGGATGACGAAGTCCTCGCTCCGGTCCAGGTTCACCAGGTTGACGAGGATCTCGCCGCGATAGCCCTCGTCGATGGTGCCGGGCGCGTTGACGATCGAGATGCCATGGCGGGCTGCCAGCCCGGATCGGGGATGGACGAATCCAGCGTGGCCCGGGGGGAGCGCGATGGCGACGCCCGTGGGCACGAGGACGCGCTCTCCGGGGCGGATGACGAGCTCGACCCGCGACACGAGGTCGGCTCCGGCGTCACCGGGATGGGCGTAGATCGGCAGCGGAAGCTCGGGATCGAGCCGGTGCACGGCGACGACGAGGAGCGAGTCCAGACTTGCGTCGGCTGCGTCGGCTGCGTCGAGGCTGGCAGCACAAGGGTCGGTCACGTGGACCGACCCTATCTGCTCGAGCGCGGACTCGACCTGCCCGTGGGAGGCGGCGCTCAGGCCGCACACTCCGTGCAGATCATCATCCCGTTCGTCTCCTTGGCGAGCTGGCTCCGGTGGTGCACGAGGAAGCACCGGGAGCAGGTGAACTCGTCAGCCTGCTTCGGCAGCACCCGCACGGACAGCTCCTCACCGGAGAGATCCGCACCGGGCAGCTCGAAGCCCTCGGCCTGTTCGGTCTCGTCGACGTCCACACTGGACGAGCTCTTGTCGACACGACGCGACTTGAGCTCCTCGATCGAGTCCTCACTCAGGTCGTCGTCTGTCTTGCGTGGCGCGTCGTAGTCGGTTGCCATCTGTGCCCTCTCACTGCTTGCTCGTGCTCCGCCTGGCGGAGAACCACCCCATGTCGTGACGCGAGAACGTCCCCACGCGCCTCCTTGTTCCCGCATGTCCGGTGACGGTGCTGACATCGTCGAACATGCTGCGTGCGCGGATTGTGCCCGATCTGCCAGCGGCTGTCATCTTGGGTCGCGGCGAGTCTCATCCGAGGTACCCGCGAAACGGACAGACCTGCCATTTCCGGACCGATCCTGAACCATTTCTTTGCCAAACCCAGACCCAGCCCGGTGCAGGCTGGGTCCCGACTTTCCCGTGGACCCACTGATAGGGTCTGCGAGCCCGACCGACCTTCAACCCGGCCAGGAGGTGCCATGACCGAATTCGGCGAGCAGATCCGCGTCCGCGTGCTCGACGCCCTCGATGATCTCGCCCGAGCGCGCGCCGTCGGCGACGACTACCGCGTCCAGATCCACACGGGCGAGCTCGAGTCCTTCGCCCGCCTCGCTGCGGAGAATGGCGTTCGGGTCCCGGAGCTGGAGCAGTTCCGGGCCGCCTGAGCGGCCAACCCAGCCACGCGGTGACGTGCCGGTATGCCGCCGACCGGGCTCAGCGGCATACGCCGCCTCAATGCGTTTGGTGCCCGGCGGGCTGGAAGATTTCCCGCAGCGGCTCGATGAGCGCCGGTCCGGCGGCCAGGGTCAGGGCCTTGCCCGGGTGACTCCCCACGCCCACCACGACACCTCCCGCCTCCTCGACGATGAGCCAGCCCGCGGCCAGGTCCCAGGCGTTGATACCCGACTCGGCATAGGCGTCGACTGTTCCCTCGGCCACCCGGACGAGGTCGAGTGCGGCACTGCCGATGCGCCGGATATCCCTCACCTGGGGCAGCACGCGTCGCAGCACGTCTGCCTGGCGGGCGCGAACCTCTGGGTCGTAGCCGAAGCCGGTGGCGAGCAAGGTCCTCCCGAGCCGGTCCTCCGAGGACACCGTCAGCCGTCGTGGGACCTCCATCTTGGGACTCGTCCCGGGCCTTGTCTCGCGGTCCGTGTCGTCGCTGGGCTCAGGTCTGGACCACGCGCCGCCACCTCGACGGGCGTGGTGCACCACCCGGCGGGAGGGATCGCCGACCGCACCTGCAACCGGTCGCCAGGCGCCGTCGGTGCGGGCATCACCCGTGACGACGGCGACGGAGACGGCGTAAGCGGGGATGTCGTAGAGGTAGTTCACCGTCCCGTCGATGGGATCGACGATCCAGGTCAGGCCGGAGGTCCCGACCACGTCCACACCCTCCTCCCCGAGGACGCCGTCGTCCGGCCGGGCGTACCTGATGAGGCGGTGGAGCAGCTCCTCGGAGCGTTGGTCCATGACCGTGACGACGTCCGTGTCGCTCGACTTCGTCGCGGCGACGCCCACGCTCCGAGGACGGTCGTCCCGGATGAGCCGACCTGCCGCGAGGGCGAGGTCGATGCAGAGCCGCTCGAGCGCCTCGACCATGAGCTCGGACAGGCCGTGCGCCTCGGTGCTCGGATCTCTGGTCACTCGCCTCAGTCCCTCCCGCAGTGCGCCGGACGGGCCGCCCGGAGATTGGGGCAGCACCCGGCCATGCACACGGATGGCATCCGACCCTCGAAGTCCTGCACCGGCTCGCCCCGTGCCTCCGCCGCGCGCTCGGCGACGGCGTCGACCAGGTCGGCGACGAAGACCGGATCACTGCCCACGGTCGCCGCCCGGACGAAGCGGAGCCCGACCCGTGCGGCAGTGGCTGCGGCCTCGGTGTCGAGGTCGTAGACGACCTCCATGTGGTCCGAGACGAACCCGATCGGGGCCGCGACCACGGCAGTGCGTCCCTCTGCTGCCAGCTCCTCGAGGCGATCGTTGACATCGGGTTCGAGCCAGGGCTGCGTCGGAGGCCCCGAGCGCGAGCAGAAGACGAGCTCGCCGAGGAGGTTGCGGCCGAGCACAGTGTTGGCCTCCTCCGTGAGGGCCGATGCGAGGGCGAGGTGCTGGCGCTGGTAGAGGTGCCCGTCGCCGTCCCCCGGCCCGGAGGTCGCGTCCATCGCCTCGGGGATCGAGTGGGTGACGTACAGGAGGGCGATCTGCTCGTCGGGGACGCCATCGAGGGTCCGCAGGGCAGCGACGACCTTCTCGAGGTTGGCTCTGCGGAAGCCGGGCCTCGGGGCGTAGGGCGCGATCTTGTCGATCACGAGATCCAGCCCGTCCTCCCGGAGCGTGTCGAGAGCCTCCGCGAGGTTCTCCCGATACTGGCGGCAGGAGGAGTAGGACGAGTAGGCGCTCGTGGTCACCGTGACCACGCGTCGGTATCCGGCCGCGTGCGCTTCCCGCAGGGCGTCCTCGAGGAAGGGCTCGCTGTTGCGATTGCCCCAGATCACCGGGGTGACATCCCCGCGTGCCCGCAGCTCATCCCTGATCGCGGTGATGAGGGCGCGGTTCTGGTCGTTGATCGGGCTCCTCCCGCCGAACAGGAAGTAGTGCTCGCCGACCGCTTCGAGCCGCTCGTCCGGAATCCCCCTGCCCGCAGTCACGCGGCGCAGGAACGGCATGACCTCCTCGGCGGCCTCCGGGCCGCCAAAGCTGAGCAGGAGGATGGCGTCATAGGGCTGCATGCCAGATCACTTTCGTCGCAGTTGGCCGGCACGAAGTGGCCGCGGCGCGTTGAGGTCCAGCCGCACCGAGATGATGCGGACTCCGAAGACGAGGGCAACCGCCATCCAGAGCACCCAGTCGTGCAGGGCGCCCAGCTCGCCGGCGACCACGACGATGACCGCACCGAGGGCCGCGGGGAGGGCGTAGAGCTCGCGGCGCAACACCTCGGGGACCTGGCCCGCCAGGAGGTCGCGGATCATCCCGCCGCCAATTGCCGTGATGACCCCGACCAGCACGCACGCAATGGGCGCGACGCCGAAGGTCACCGCTTTGAGGCTTCCGGACACCGCGAAGGCGGCGAGGCCGCCGGCGTCCAGGACGCGGACGAACCGTGAGACGCGCTCGACGCCGGGCTGGTAGATGAAGGTGACCAGGCCACCCAGCGCGGCGGCCGACAGAAGCCGCCAATCGGTGATCCCCACCGGCGGCACCGATCCGATCAACAGGTCGCGCAGGATCCCGCCGCCCAGTGCGGCCGCACCAGCGAGAACGAGCACGCCGACGATGTCGAAACCCTTCTTGACCGCCACCAGTCCGCCCGAGAGCGCGAAGACGAACACGCCGATGACATCGAGCGCGAACTGGGCCGAGTAGTACGACGGGGTCTGCATGCCAAGGCAAAGGTACCCCGCGCGGCGTGGTCGCTTTCGTCACACTCGGCGCGGTGGCATGCTCGACACGCAGGCAGCCGGGCGACTCCGGCTGACGTTCGACCGGGAGAACGCACGCATGCAGGACCTCAGGCTCATCGGCGTCCATGAGGACGGTGTGCACCTCCTGCTCGCCGACGACGAGGGCAACCGCTACCAGCTCCCGCTGGACGAGTCGCTGCGCGCCGCAGCACGACGCGACCGGCCGAGGCTCGGCCAGCTGCAGCTGGAGGTCGAGGGCGGCCTGCGCCCCAAGGACGTCCAGGCGATGATCCGGGCCGGCCTGACGGCAGAGGAGGTTGCCGAGCGAGCCGGATGGGCCGTGGAGAAGGTGCACCGTTACGAGGTTCCGATCCTCGCCGAGCGCGAACATGTGGCGGGGCTCGCGCAAAAGGTCCGGTTGCGCAGCCGTGGGGCGCACGGAGCACCCTCGACCCTGGGAGCTCGGGTCGCCGAGCGGCTCCGCTCCCGGCAGCTCGACCCCGAGGCAACCCAGTGGGACTCTCGCCGCACGGACCGGGGCGCCTGGACGGTCGTCGTGCTCTTCAATGCAGGGGGCCGACAGCGCGAGGCGGCGTGGGACTTCGACCCGCTGGCTCGCACCGTGGTTGCGCGCGACGACGAGGCACGGTGGCTCAGTGAGGACGAGGACCTCGAGTCCCCCGGACCGTTACCGGCCCCGCATCTCCCGGCTCTCACCGGACCCGCCCAGGTCTACGACGTGGAGGCGGAGGGCGGCATTGCCAGTCGCCGGCAGGGCCGACCCACCGAGCCGGGCGAGCCAGTCGACCTCATGGAGGCCATCCGCGAGCGGAGCGCAGCACGCGGGCGACGTCAGCGCAGCCGCGGCGCCGACGTACCCGGCATCGACGACGCGCCAGAGGTCGCACTCCCCCTCGAGAACCTGACCCGACCGCCCACGCGTGATGAGGCGCCACCCTCCGCTCATGGTCACCCGAGGGACGATCCGCGGGCGAAGCGTTCTTCCGCCGATGCGGCTGGAGCAGGTGCTGCCAGCGCCTCGGTGCGGCGACGCCGGCGCGGGGCGTCGACGGTGGGGTCGAGCGCGGCCGAGACCCAGCCCCTCCCCCAGTCCGACGACGGACAGCAGCCGACCGGACCGGACGAGGACCGGCGTCGCCCCACGCGGGAGGCCGTCAACGAGCCGGACCATGACGACCCGGCAGCGGATGAAGTCACGACGTCCCGCGCCAGGCCTCGGGCAGCTGCACCGTCCGCACCATCGCGCCGCCCGTCGACGCGCAAGTCGGGTCGCCCGAGCGTGCCGAGCTGGGACGACATCATGTTCGGACGCAAGACCGACTGATCCCGCGGCTCCCGCTCAGTCGGACTGCGTGATCGGCCGAGGCGGCAGGGCGCAGACCTCGAGGTCGAAGGGCAGTACCTCGGGAGACAGCGACGCGGCTCGAGCGGCGTGGGCCGTCATCCGGCGCATGTAGTGACGCCGGCACAGGACTTCGTACTCGACGACGCCTGGCTCGATGGGATTCTCGACGGGATTCGTGTCCCCGACGACCACCTGGTCGCCCTCGACGACCATGACGCCGTCGACGATGCGCGCGTTCGTCGTGCCGCGGCGACCGCACCAGCACAGCGCCTCGACCTGGAGAACCTGCACGCGGTCGGCGAGCTCGATGAGGCGCTTGCTGCCCGGGAAGAGCTCAGTTCGGAAGTCCGCCGTGATCCCGAATGCGAAGACGTCCACCTCCATCTCGTCGACGATGCGCGCCAGCTGCTCGACCTGCGCTGTCGAGTAGAACTGCGCCTCGTCGCAGACGAGGTAGTCGACTCGCTGACCGGCTGTCGCCCGCTCCACCACGCTGTCCCACAGATCGAGGTCGTCATGGACCTCGAGCGCCCCGGTGGACAGGCCGAGCCGAGACGACAGGACGTTGCTTCCGGCCCGGTCCATCTTGGTGAAGATCAGTCCCAGGCGACCACGAGCAGCGTGGTTGTGGTCCATCTGGAGGGCCAAGGTGGACTTCCCACAGTCCATCGTCCCGGAGAAGAAGACGAGCTCAGCCACGGTCGCCCAGCCTAGACGCCGCGACGCGGCGGGACCACGATCACCGGCACGGCGAGTTCCACGTCACTCGTCGAGCCGTGCAGCCCGAGCAGGCGCACCAGCTCCGGCCGCATGAGGCCACTGTGCACGACGGCAAAGGAGTCGTTCATGGCGACGACGAGATCCCCGATGCGCCCGGCCACGCGCTTCTCCACCGTGCCGAACCAGCCCTCGGCGATGAGCTGCTCACGCGGGAGGACCCGCGCGCGGTCACCGACGCGCTCGCGCCACACCGCTGCCACGTCCTCGGTGGCACCCTCGAGCGTGTAGAGCTGGATACAGCGCGGCTCCCCGCCCAGGTGCCGTACCCCGGCCATCAGGTCCGGCTCGTCGATGAGGTCAAGGCGGTGCTCGTGCGGTATGTCGATCATGCCGTGGTCGGCCGTGACGACGACGAGGGTGTCATCCGGCACCCGGTCGACCAGTGACGCGAGTGCTCTGTCGACCGACTCGACCTCGTCACCCCACTGCCAGGACTGGCAGCCGTGGACGTGACCGACCTTGTCGACGTCCCCCCAGTAGAGGTAGACGAGGGCTTTGGGCGTGGCCCGGACCGCGGCCACGGCCGCCGTCACCCGCTCGTCGAGCAGGCGGGCCGCGGTGAAGCGGGCGCCCCGGAGCGCCGCTGTGGTCAGGCCCGATCCCTCGAAGTAGTGCGGCCCGACCATGGTGACCTCGACCCCGGCGTTGACCGCGGCCTCGAAGACGGTGCCATACGGCTGCCAGGATCGAGGGTCGGGGCCGTCCTCCCACGAGAGCTCGTTGACGAGCCGGTCCGACTGCGGATCGAGCACCTGCATCCCGACGAGCCCGTGCGCACCCGGTGGCAGCCCGGTGCCGAAGCTGCCCATCGACGTGGCCGTCGTCGTGGGAAAGCCGCAGGCGACGCGATGCGCTGTCGCGAGGCGCTCCCTGAGGAACGGAGCGTGGCCGCTGCGTTGCAGGAGCAGGTCGTGGCCCAGTCCGTCGACGAGCACGACCACGGCGCGGGCCGTGTCCGGGAGGTCGAAGACGTCCATTCCCGCATATCGCCTGACCCCGAGCCGGTCCGCTACGGACGGCAGGACGGACGCGAGCGTCCCCTCTGACCAGTCCAGCGGCGGGGGCGCGACGCGAGGTGTCATCGGCTCCTCACGCCCGGACCGAGCCGCCGATGGCGCGGGACAGGTGCCGGGCGAAGGACAGCGCGCGCTCGACCGCGGGCTCGCCGTCGGCTGCTGCCGAGATCCGCAGGGAGATGTCGTCGGCGGCCACGGTCCCCTCGAAACCATGGTCCGCGGTGCAGTCGGGATCACCGCACTGGGCCGGCAGGAGGTCCAGCCGGCTCACGGCACCCCACCCCAGGGTGAGCGTGAGGTCGCGCGAGGGACTGCTCTGCACGAACCCCTCCGGCTCGGTGACGACATGGGTCACCATGACCCCTCGGACGGCGTCGAGGGGCACCGTCTCCGTCGTCGCCGTGGCCGTCGCCTGCGCTCCGGGCTCTGCGTGGTCGTCGGCATGGGCGATGACGAGGCGGCGACTCGTCACGGCCAGCACCGTGACATGCCGCCGCACGGTCTCGTGGTCGAAGGTCGTCTCCTGGTGGACCAGGTGGGACACGACCTCGTCTCCCGCGAGCGCGGACTCGACCACATCGCAGACCAGTGCCGGGTAGTAGCCGGCACGAGTGATCGCCGAGGTGAGGTCCTCCGGGAGGGCCCGCTCCGGGTCCTGAGTCACGCGTCGCATGGGTACCATCCTTGCACCCGCTCGCAGATGCGCGTCCCGACTGCCCACATCCGACCGGGCGAGGCCACCTCGAGGAACTTGGTCACGTGAGGCTTCGGCGCCCGGTGTCCTTGCGGACCAGCGCATGGCTGATGACGACCTCGGCCCCCAGCACGTCCACTCCCCCGGTCCACGCATTGACGGGGTTCAGCTCTATCGAGGCCAGCTCGGGCAGGTCGTCCGTGAGGACCGACAGGCGCGCGATGAGATCGGCGAGTGCGGCCCGGTGCACGGGCGCGGCGCCGCGATGGCCCGACAGCAGCGGAGCGGCCCGGACGCCGTTGATCAGGTCGGCGACATCGACGTCCGTCAGGGGCGGGATGCGGTGCGCGATGTCACCGAGCAGCTCGGTCGGCGGTCCCGCGACGGAGAAGCTGACAACCGGTCCGAAGAGCGGGTCCTCGGTGGCCTTCAGCACGCACGACACCCCGGGCACCGCCATCCGCTGCACGACGAAACGGTCGGCGCGGAGTGGGCCGAGCCGCTCGGTCAGCGACGCGTGGGCGTCACGGACCGCGTCGGCGTCTCCGAGGTCGGCCCGGACGCCGGCCAGCCCCGGTTGATGGCGCACGACTGGGGAGGTGGACTTGAGGATGACGGGATAGGTCAGCTCTTCGGCAGCGGCGACCGCCTCCTCCACGTTCGAGACCTCGATGGCGGTCCAGGGCCTGATCCCGTAGGTGCCCAGCAGCTCCCGGGTCTCCTCCCTGGTGAGGGCACGCCCCTCCGGGCTCGCCTCCAGCCAGGCGTCGAGGAGCGCAGCGGCGTGGGCACGGTCGATCCCGACGGGGGCCACCGGCACGCCCCGATCCTTGGCCCGCCACTGCGCGTACCTGGTCACGGAGCGGAGGGCGCGAATCCCGTCCTCCGGCATCGAGTAGGACGGGACGGACCGTTCCTGCCCGTCCGCGGCCGTGTAACGCATCCCGCCATCGACGCCGCGCATGCCGAGGAAGGTTGCGACACAGGGCTTGTCATGCTTTGCCACGACCTGCCGAACGGCTTGGGAGACCTCCTCGTCGGGGGTCACGAGGGGAGGGATGAATGCTGCCACCACGCTGTCGACCTCGGGATCGGAGAAGGCCGCGTCGAGCGCGTGCGCGAACTCCTCCGCCGATGCCTGGGGCAGCAGGGAGACCGGACCGTGCGTCACCTGCAGGCCCCAGCTCTCGGCCGCTGACGCGCTCAGCGAACCAAGTGCGTCGGAGTTGCCGACGACGGCGACCCGGTCGCCGGTCGGCATGGGTTGGTAGAGGGTCAGCTGGGCGACGTCGAAGAGCTGGTGCACGTTTTCGACGCGGATGACACCCGCCTGTCGAAGGAGGGCGTCAAAGGCCTGCGGAGGCACGGCCGGGGTCCGCGTGCGGTGCCCGGGTGGGGCGGCGTATTGCGAGACGCCGGACGAGACGACGATGACCGGCTTCACCGACGCGAGGTGACGCGCGATCCGGGAGAACTTGCGCGGGTTGCCCATCGACTCGAGATAGAGGCCGACGGTCGTCGTGTCCTGGTCGTCGATCCAGTACTGCATGAGGTCGTTGCCGGAGACGTCGACCCGGTTCCCCGCCGACGCGAAGACCGAGATGCCGAGACCGCGCCGGGCCGCCGAGGCCAGTACTGCGACACCGAGGGCGCCGCTCTGGGCAAACAGGCCCAGTCGCCCGCAGCCCGGGATGATCGACGCAAGGGTGGCGTTGAGCCGGACACCGGGGTCGTTGTTGATGAGCCCGAAGCTGTTGGGTCCGACGATCCTCATCCCGGCTCCCCGTGCCGTCGTGCGCAGCCGATCCTGCAGGCGAGTGCCCTCCTCCCCGGACTCGGCGAAGCCGGAGGAGAGGACGAGCAGCGACTTGACCCCCGCCCGTCCACAGTCCTCAGCGACCTCGATGGCGTCGGCGGCCGGCACGACGACGACGGCGAGATCGACCGGTCCCGGCGCGTCGAGGATCGTGGGATAGGCCCGCAGCCCCTGGATCTCCGCTGCCTCCCGGTGGATCGGGTAGAGCTCACCCTGGAAGCCCGCTTCGATGAGGTTGCGCAGGACGAGTGCACCGATCGAGTCCTCACGACGGCTGGCGCCGACGATGGCAACCCGCTCCGGGTAGAGGATCGTCCGCATGCTCCGAGACTCGGCGCGGTGCTCGCGGGAGAGCTGAACCGCCTTGGACTGCTCAGTGGGGAGGATGTCGAAGGACAGGCCGACGACACCGTCCTCGATGTGGCTTGACACCTCATAGCCGGCGTCCTTGAACACCATGAGCATCTTGCGGTTGTGCGGAAGGACCTCCGCCGTGAAGCGAGTGATGCCGACCTCGGGGGCAATGGCAGCGAGGTGCTCGAGCAGGACGGAGCCGATTCCCTTGCCCTGCATGTGGTCCGAGATGTTGAAGGCCACCTCGGCGCTCGATGCGTTGATCCGGTCGAACCGGCCGACCCCGACGATTTCGCCATTCAGGATCGCGACCAGGGCGACGCGATCGCGGTAGTCGACGTGCGTGAACCGGTGGACGTCACGGTCGCTCAACTCACGAAGCGGGGCGAAGAACCGGAAGTAGATGGACTCGTCGGACTGGCGGTTGTGGAACTGCCGCAACCGGTCCGCATCCGCGGGTGTGATCGGGCGGATGTGCGCAACGGTGCCGTCCCTGAGCACGACGTCGGCCTCCCACTCGACGGGCGCCTTGGGCCAGGACTCGCCCTCCACAGTGCCCTCCGGACCTCCGGCGCCAGCCGCATTGCGTGCCGGGGAGAGCTCGCTTCCCACCATGCGCACATCGTGTCACGACCCGCGCTCCGTGGCCCACGACGGGCGGCGGACCCACCGCGTGGCGGAAGTGCGAGGCTGTCGGACATGGAGTTCTCCGACGTGGTGCGGCGTCGCCAGATGGTCCGCCGCTACGACCCTGATCGGCCCGTGCCGCGTGAGATCGTCGAGCGTTGCCTCGCCAACGCGATCCGCGCGCCCAGCGCGGGCTTCAGCCAGGGCTGGGACTTCGTCGTCCTCGCGGAGGACGACGATCGCGACTCGTTCTGGAGGGCTACGACGCCTGAGGACGGCCCGAGCGACAGCTGGCTCAGCGGCATACGGAATGCACCCGTCCTCATCCTGTGCTTGTCCGACAAGGACGCCTACCTCGACCGATATGCCGACCCCGACAAGGGCTGGACCGATCGCGACGAACGTCGTTGGCCGGTCCCCTACTGGGACATCGACACGGGTATGGCTGCGTTGCTCATCCTGCTCACTGCCGTCGACGAAGGGCTCGGTGGGCTCTTCTTCGGGGTGCCGCCGGCCCACCACGACGCAGTCAAGGTGGCCTTCGGCATCCCCTCCGGCCGCGCCATCGTCGGTGTCATCTCCATCGGGCACGCGCTCCCCGGACCGAAGAGTCCCAGCCTGCGGCGACCCCGGCGGGGTGTCGGGGACGTCGCCCACTGGGGCCGATTCGGCATCGGCTGATCCCCTGCGCGAGCTCCCCGGCGTGGCACGTGACGGCTCGGGGACGCCTTGCGCGAAGATGGGGTGTTCATCCAACGCAGCAAGGAGCCCGACCCGGCATGGCCCGACGCACCACCACCACGCCTCCACCTGAGGACTTCGAGGAGAAGATCGTCGGGATCGACGTCGAGGAGGAGATGCAGAACGCCTTCCTCGAGTACTCGTACAGCGTCATCTACTCGCGGGCCCTGCCCGACGCGCGCGACGGTCTCAAGCCGGTCCAACGGCGCATCCTCTACGGCGCCAACGAGCTCGGGCTGCGTCCGGACCGCGGCCACGTCAAGAGCCAGCGCATCGTCGGCGAGGTGATGGGCAAGTACCACCCGCACGGTGACACGGCGATCTACGACGCGTTGGTCCGGATGGCGCAGCCATTCACGCTGCGCCTTCCCCTCATCGACGGACACGGCAACTTCGGGTCCCTCGACGACGGCCCTGCCGCGGCACGCTACACCGAGGCCCGGCTGGCCGAGTCCGCGCTGCTCATGGTGTCGGGACTCGACGAGAACACCGTCGACTTCGTACCGAACTACGACGACACGCAGTACCAGCCAGAGGTGATGCCGGCAGCGTTCCCCAACCTGCTCGTCAACGGAGCCGCCGGGATCGCGGTCGGCATGGCGACGAACATGGCGCCGCACAACCTCGTCGAGGTCATCGGCGCGGCACGCCACGTCATCGCCAACCCGTCGTGCTCGCTGGACGAGCTGATGAAGTTCGTCCCCGGACCCGACCTGCCCGGCGGTGGGCGGATCGTCGGGCTCGAGGGCATCAGGGACGCCTACCTGACCGGCCGCGGGAGCTTCCGGACCCGGGCCACGGCCCGGATCGAGAACATCACCCCACGCCGCAAGGGCATCGTCGTCACGGAGCTGCCCTATCTCGTCGGCCCCGAGAAGGTCATCGAGAAGATCCGTGATCTCGTCCAGAGCAAGAAGCTGCAGGGCATCAGCGACCTCAAGGACCTGTCGGACCGGGCCAACGGACTGCGCCTGATCATCGAGGTCAAGAACGGCTTCAACCCGGATGCCGTGCTCGATCAGCTGTACCGGCTGACGCCGATGGAGGAGAACTTCGGCATCAACAACGTCGCGCTCGTCGACGGCCAGCCCCGCACGATGGGGCTCAAGGAGCTCCTCCAGGTCTACGTGGACTTCCGGACCGACGTGGTCCGCCGTCGCACGGAGTTCCGCCTCGGCAAGAAGGAGGAGCGCCTCCACCTCGTCGAGGGCCTGCTCATCGCGATCGTCGACATCGACGAGGTCATCCAGGTCATCCGCAGCTCAGACGACGCCGGCACGGCGAAGACCCGCCTGATGGACGTCTTCGACCTGTCGGACCCCCAGGCCACCTACATCCTCGACCTGCAGCTGCGTCGGCTGACCAAGTTCTCCCGCATCGAGCTCGAGAACGAGAAGACGGAGCTCGAACGCACCATCGAGGAGCTGCGGGCGCTCCTGGACAACGAGAAGCTACTGCTCAAGCTCGTCTCCACCGAGCTCGCCGACGTCGCGAAGAAGCACGGGACGCCGCGCCGCACCGTCCTCCTCGAGAGCTCGGGCCAGGCCAAGCAGGCCAGCACGACGCCGCTGGAGATCGCGGACGACCCGTGCTGGGTGCTGCTCTCGTCCACCGGGCTGCTCGCGCGCACGGGCAGTGCCGAGCCGGTCACCGCCGAAGGTGCCAGGTCCAAGCACGACGCCCTGGTGGGCGCCGTGCGCACGACCGCTCGAGGTGAGTTCGGCCTGGTCACCACGGCCGGCCGCCTGGTGCGGCTGTCGGCCCTTGAGCTGCCGACGCTGCCTCCGACGAACGGGGCGCCGAGTCTGGGCGGTGGCGCACCCCTTGCCGCCTATGTCGACCTGGCGAAGTCAGAAGAGCCCCTGACCATCGTCCCGATCGGGGCAGACGCGCCGACCCTGGCGCTGGGCACCGCGGCCGGTGTCGTCAAGCGGGTGGCTCCGGACGCCCCGAAGAGCAACGACTGGGACCTCATCAGCCTCAAGGACGGTGACCGAGTCGTCGGCGCGGCCCTTGCCGATCGGGACGACCTGGACCTCGTCTTCATCACGAGTGACGCCCAGCTGCTCCGCTTCTCGGCGAAGTCCGTTCGGCCCCAAGGCCGATCCGCGGCTGGAATGGCAGGGATCAAGCTCGGACGCGATGCCCGGGCCATGTTCTTCGGCGTCGTCGACCCAAGCCGTGAGGCAGTCGTCGTCACCTCCGCTGGCTCCTCGGGTGCGCTGCCCGGCACGGAGGGCGGCTCGCTCAAGGTGACGCCGTATGGCGAGTACCCGGCGAAGGGACGGGCCACCGGTGGGGTCAGGTGCCACCGCTTCCTCAAGGGCCACGACACCCTCGTCGTCGCATTCGCCGGCAACACGCCGGCGCGGGCGGCGGCGGCCGGCGGTGTCGCCATCGAGCTGCCTGCGGAGACCGGCCGACGCGACGGCTCGGGCACCGAGACGAACACCGTCATCGCCGCCATCGCAGCCGCACCACCCGTCTGATGCCCCCCCGCAAGCGCGCGGCCAAGCGCCCGCCCTCTCCCCCGGCCGTGCCAGCGCCCCCACCCGAGCCACCGTCACCGCCGGGCCAGGATGAGGCGGGGGTGACCGGAGGTGGCCGGCACCCGGCCACCTCCGGTCACG